>CAIOUR010000259.1 GCA_903861575.1 uncultured beta proteobacterium
CGCGGGTGCTGAGTACGACGCCTGGTTGATCCGCATCTTGGAGGGCGAACAGTTCGGCAGCGGTTTTGTCGCTGCCAACCCGAACTCGAAGATTCCTGCCTTGTTGGACTGCAGTGGCCCTGAGCCGGTGCGGGTTTTCGAGTCAGGCGCGATCCTGATGTACCTGGCCGAAAAGTTTGGGGCATTTTTGCCTACCGAGTCCGCACAGCGGGCTGAGTGTCTGTCGTGGCTGTTTTGGCAAATGGGGAGTGCGCCCTTTCTGGGTGGGGGTTTCGGGCACTTCTATGCGTACGCTCCAACCAAAATCGAATACGCGATCAACCGGTTTGCCATGGAGGTCAAACGCCAGATGGACGTACTGAACCGCCGTCTGGCCGAGAGCCCCTACATCGCGGGTGACGCGTACACGGTGGCCGACATGGCGATCTGGCCCTGGTACGGCGCAACGGCCAAGGGCCTGACGTATGAGGCGGGGGAGTTTCTGAATGTGGCCGAGTACACGCACGTGATCCGCTGGGCCGATGAAATCGCCCAACGCCCGGCGGTTCAGCGCGGGCGCATGGTGAACCGAGTGGTCGGGCCCTTGGATCAACAGCTCCACGAACGCCACGATGCGGGTGATTTTGATACCCGCACGCAGGACAAGCTCAATCCGGCTGGAGCTGTCTGACACAGGGCCTTGATTTCAGGGCGGTGATTCGCAAATCTACGTGGGTAAAGACCGCGTAAATACGGCGCTTTGCAGCGCTAAGGGGTCAACGGTTGCATGGAGTGGCCGTTGTAGAAGCAGGCACTTTTGCCTTAACGTTGGAGTACGCTAAATGTTCACTAAATCCTTGGTCGCCGGTCTCTTATCTGTGTTCGTGATGGTCGCTCACGCCGAAACGCCAGCTGCGCCGCCCGCAAAAGCACCAGCCGCTGAGCCTGTTGCTGCCAAACCGGCTTCTGCTCCCGCAGCAACGGCCAAGCCAGCAGCAGTCGCTGCGGCGCCGGCTGCCGCAGAACCGGAGGTGAAAAAGTCCAAGGCCAATATTTGCCATGACAAAACCAGCCCCGGGTACAAGCAGACAAAGAACTTCACCGCTTACGCGACCATGGATGAATGCGTCAAGTCGGGTGGACGCGCACCGAAGAAATAATTTCTTATTGTTTGTCCCCGCTTCAATGGGGCAATGCAAAAGGGGGCAACATGTGCCCCCTTTTGCGTGTGCGTTATCCGTAAAAAATGTTCAGGCACTTAGCGTTGGATAGTCGGTGTAGCCCTTCTCACCAGGCGTGTAAAAAGTACCCATATCGGGGGCGTTTAAAGCAGCGCCAGCTTTAAGCCGTTCCACCAAATCAGGATTGGCCAAGAAGGGTCGACCAAAACCAATCAGATCGGCCTGACCGGATGCGATCGCCGCTTGCGCGCTGTCGCGGTCAAAGCCACCTGCCAATATGAAAGTTCCTTTGAAGGCAGCCCTCAAACTGGCCTTAAGCGCTGCGGGCACCGCAGGCGCGCCCATGGCGGAATGGTCTAAGACGTGCAGGTACATCAGTCCCATGGACGACAGTTCTTTGACCAATGCTTCGTACTGCGTATCCACCTCGGGGAATGCGCCGGTGCCGTTGAACACGCCATACGGTGACAGCCGAACCCCCACGCGGTTCGCGCCGATGGCCGCTACCGTGGCACGGACCACTTCCAGTGCGAAGCGGTTGCGGTTGGCTGCGCTGCCGCCATAACCGTCGGTGCGGGTGTTGACGTTGGCGTTCAGAAACTGTTCGATCAGATAGCCGTTCGCGGCGTGCAGTTCGACGCCGTCAAAGCCGGCCTCAACAGCCAGCTTGGCGCCGTGCGCAAATTCGGTCACTGCCGCGTCCACATCGGTTTTGGTCATTGCGTGGGGTTGGGTGTGCGGCTGCATGCCTCGGGTGTCTGTGTAGACCTCGCCTTCCAGCGTTTTGTCCGTGGGTCCTACCGTCTTCGCTCCGGCCGGTAGATTTTCTGCGCTGGCCACACGTCCGCAATGCATGAGCTGCACGACGATTTTTCCACCCTTGGCGTGCACGGCCTGCGTCACCAACTTCCAGCCCTTGACATGGTCTTGGTTGAAAAGGCCGGGAATCCGGGGGTAGCCCAAGCCGTTGGGTGAGGGCGACGTACCTTCGGTAATGATGAGACCCGCCGAGGCGCGCTGCGCGTAATAGCTGGCCATGAGGGCGTTAGCGGTGTTGTGGTCGACCGCACGGTTGCGGGTCATGGGGGACATGACCGCGCGGTTGGCAAGCTGCGTGTTGCCTGCTGTGAAATTGTCAAAAAGCATGGAATAACCCTATGGAATGGATGGCAAATAAACCAGAACGGGAAGGCTGAGCACTCCCGAAAGGGAGTTGGGGCCGTGTTGTGCCCGTTCAAGGCGTGCCGGGTACAGCTTTACCTGCGCTGTGCCTGACGGACGACTGGCCCGCTTTGCCTTATTCCGGGTCGATCTTTGCGTCTCGCACAACTTTGCCCCAGCGCGGGGCTTCGGCACGAATCAGCGCGGCGAATTGTTCCGGTGTTCCGCCGCCGATCTCGTTCCCCTGGCTGAGCATTTTTTCGCGCAGATCGGGGTCTTTCAGTGCCTTGTTGCACGTGGCATTGAGTAGTTTGATTAGCTCAGCGGACATGCCTTTGGGGCCCACCAAACCCTGCCAATTGAGTACTTCAACCTCGGGGTAGCCTTGCTCGGCCATCGTTGGCAGCTCCGCCAGGAGCGGTGAGCGTGTTTTGCTGGTAATCGCCAGCGCCCGCAACCGCCCGCTTTTGACTGCAGGCATGGCGGAGTACATCTGTTCGAACATCATGTCCACTTGCCCACCCATCAAGTCAGTCGCCCCGGCCGCGCCGCTCTTGTAGGGCACATGGATCATGTCGACGTTTGCGGAATATTCAAATAGAGCACCGCTCAGATGGTGGGTGCCGCCAATGCCGCCCGATGCATAGCTGAGTTTGCCGGGCGTTGCCTTGGCCGCTGTCACGACGTCTTTGACGGTTCTGTGGGGCGAGTCCGCTCGTACCATCAAGATCAGGGGACCACGTTCAATCAAGGCGATGGGGGTGATGTCGTTGAACGGATCGAAGTTGAGCTTTTTGAACAGCGCATGGTTGACCGCTAAAGGGGCGAAGTTACCCATGCCGATGGTGTAGCCGTCCGGTTTGGCGCGGGCAATCATTTCGGTGCCGATATTCCCGCCGGCCCCGGCCTTGTTTTCAATCAGAATAGGCTGGCCCAATATGTCCGACATGACTCTTGCGACTTGCCGCGACCGCGTATCGGCATTACCTCCGGCTCCATATGGGCAAATCCACGTGATGGGTTTGCTGGGGTATTTGTCCTCGGCACGCGCCAGAAGGGGAAGAGCGGCAAGTAGGCCGGCCGTCTGAAGAAGATCTCTGCGTTGCATAGGGAACCTCGGCAAAGTAAGGGTTACGGGATGCTCTCGGTTGAGCGACTTGGGGAAGAGTTTACG
>CAIOUR010000260.1 GCA_903861575.1 uncultured beta proteobacterium
CGCTCTGCCGCCCGTTTTCCGTGCGGCGGCGAGGGACTCGGCTTCGGCGCGCGAGTGTACAGGCAAGCTAAGTCCCAAACCCATCCATTGAAAAATCGCAGAAAACATCGCCAACAAGCATGCGCATGGACTGGCGCTTCAGACCAGCGACTGCTCTAGGCCTTGACGCAAGATGTCTTGGGGCAGGTCGATGCCGATGAATACCATTTTGCTCTGGCGCAGCTCATCGGCACCCCAGGGCGGGCCTAAATCGCTGCCCATCAACTGGTGCACACCCTGGAAAATCACCTTGCGCTCCGTGTCCCTCATATACAGCACGCCCTTGTAGCGCAGCATGCGTGGCCCGTAGATGTTGACGATGGCACCAAGAAAGTCTTCCAAGCGTGCCGGATCGAAGGCGCGGGGGGACTTAAACACGAAGCTTTTTACATCGTCGTCCACGTGGTGGTGGTTACCCGTGCCGTGTCCATGCGCGGGCGCGTGGTCGCAATCGGGTCCGTGCACATGGTCTTCGTGGCCATGATCGTGATGCGTGTGATCATCTTTGAGAAAATCCGGATCGATATCTAGCTTGGCGTTGAGGTTGAAGCCGTACAGATCGAGTACGTCTTGGATCGCCACCTCACCGAAATGCACGACGCTTTGTGGTGCGCGCGGGTTCATGTGGCTCAGACGGTGCTGGAGCGCCTCCAGTTCATTGGATTCCACCAGGTCAGCTTTACTGATGAAAATCCGGTCGGCAAAGCCCACTTGGCGGCGCGCTTCCTGGCGCTCGTTGAGTTGGGTGGCTGCGTGTTTGGCGTCCACCAGCGTCAGGATCGAGTCCAACAGGTAAGACTCTGCGACCTCGTCATCCATGAAAAAGGTTTGCGCCACCGGACCCGGATCCGCTAGCCCGGTGGTCTCGATGACGACACGGTCAAAGTGCAGCTCGCCTTTGCGCCTCTTCTCGGCCAGGCTGTGCAGGGTGACGCGAAGGTCTTCGCGAATAGTGCAGCAGATGCAGCCGTTGCTCATTTGAACGATTTGCTCGGTGGTGTCTGAGACCAGGATTTCGCTGTCGATGTTTTCCTCGCCGAACTCGTTTTCCACGACGGCAATTTTTTGCCCATGCGCTTCGGACAGGATGCGCTTGAGCAGCGTGGTTTTACCGGAACCGAGGAACCCGGTGAGTATGGTGGTGGGGATCAATGTCATGGCAGTGTCAGCGGGAAAGGCACCAAAGAACCAGGTTGCTGTCGGGTCTTAAGCGACCCGGCAGATCTTCAACATATTCGTCCCGCCAGGTGCCCCCATGGGCTCACCGCAGGTGATGACATAGACGTCGCCACCTTGCACTATGCCGCGCTTTTTCAGATGGTTTTCCGCTTCCAAGAGCGCAGAATCGCGGTTGCTGCTGGTATCCATCAAAAGCGGGCGCACATTGCGGTACAGCGCCATGCGGCGCTGGCTGCTCAGGCGCGGAGTGAGCGCGTAGATTGGAACGTGAATCAGGTGGCGGCTCATCCACAGGGCGGTGGAGCCGCTGTCGGTCATAGCGACGATGGCTTTGGCGCCCATGTGGTGGGCGGTGAAGAGCGAGCCCATGGCGATGGACTGGTCAATGCGGGCAAAGGTCTTACCGATGAAGTCGGCGTCGAGCTTGACTTGCTGGCTTTCTTCGGCCGCCAGGCAGATTTGCACCATTTCCTTGATGGTTTCCAGCGGGTACTTGCCCGCCGCTGTTTCTGCTGACAGCATGACCGCGTCCGTGCCGTCCAGTACCGCATTGGCGACGTCGCTGACTTCGGCACGGGTCGGGACCGGGTTGGTGATCATGGATTCCATCATCTGCGTGGCAGTGATGACCACCTTGTCGAGCTCGCGCGCCATCTTGATCATGCGCTTTTGCAGGGCCGGAACCGCCGCGTTTCCGACCTCGACTGCCAGATCGCCCCGCGCGACCATGATGGCGTCGCTGGCGCGCAAAATCTCCTCCAGCTTGGGGATGGCTTCTGCGCGTTCGATCTTGGCAATCAGCGCAGGCGTGTGGTTGAACTCAGCTCCGGCGACGTTGCAAAGCTGGCGCGCCATCTCCATGTCGGTTCCGCTTTTGGGGAAACTCACGGCTACATAGTCGGCTTGGAATGCCATCGCGGTGCGGATGTCTTCCATGTCTTTGGCCGTCAGCGCCGGCGCGGTCAGACCGCCGCCTTTTTTGTTGATGCCTTTGTTGTTGGACAACACGCCGCCCAGCGTCACGGTGGTGTGCACCTGTTCACCCACCACTTTGGCCACAGTTATCACAATCAGCCCGTCATTGAGCAGCAGGATGTCGCCTGCCTTGACTTCGCGCGGCAGGGCCTTGTAGTCAAGACCGACACCATGGATATCGCCGGGCTCTGTGCGCATGGCATCCAGCACAAAGCTCTGTCCTACTTCCAGGTTTACCTTGCCTTCGGCAAATTTACCGACGCGAATCTTAGGACCTTGTAAGTCGGCCATGATGGCGACTTCGCGTCCAGCACGCTGGGCAACGGTACGCACCATTGCGGCGCGATCAATATGGTCTTGCGCGGTGCCATGGCTGAAGTTAAGTCGCACGACGTTCACGCCGGCACGGATCATTTCCTCCAATAAAACCGGATCGCTGGACGCCGGGCCGAGTGTTGCCACGATTTTGGTTGCACGAAGCGCCATAGATATCTCCTGGTAATGGAATCCGCCGTCGGACGGCACCAACCATTCTCCCACGCGTGAATACGCTTTTAGTTACACAACAGCATCATTCCAGCGCGCTGCAAGACTGGATCACACCGCCGCCCAGACAGACTTCCCCGTCGTACACCACTGCAGATTGCCCCGGCGTCACGGCCCACTGCGGCTGCGCAAAGGTGAGCCCGAAATACCCACTGCTGCTTTCAACATGGTGTATCTGGCACTGGGCATCGGCCTGGCGGTAACGAGTTTTAGCTCCGTACGCACCATTCTGTTGCGCTGGGGTGCCAGCAACCCAACTGGCATCCATCGCCACCATACTGTGCGACTGCAGCCACGGATGGTCATGCCCCTGCACTACCCACAAAGTATTGGATGCCATATCTTTGCGGGCCACAAACCACGGCGCGTGTTCTCCGGCGCCTTTTTGTGCGCCGCGCGCCTTCAAACCGCCAATGCCGAGGCCCTGCCGCTGGCCCAGGGTGTAGAAAGACAGCCCGACGTGCTGCGCAATTGTTTGGCCTTTGTCGTTTTTGATGGGGCCTGGGGCGTGGGCGATGTAGCGATTGAGAAATTCGCGGAAAGGCCGCTCACCGATAAAACAAATGCCGGTGGAGTCCTTCTTCTTCGCATTAGGCAGCCCGATTTCATCCGCGATCCGGCGTACCTCCGTCTTGTGCAATTCTCCGACCGGAAACAAGGTTTTGCTTAACTGCGACTGGTTTAGTCGGTGCAAAAAATAGCTTTGATCTTTACCAGGGTCCAATCCTTTGAGCAGCTCGTGCAAGCCGCTGACCGGGTTACGGCGGACCCGCGCGTAATGTCCTGTGGCGATATGGTCTGCGCCCAGGCGCAGAGCGTGGTCTAAAAACGCTTTGAACTTGATTTCTGCGTTGCACAAGATGTCTGGGTTAGGCGTGCGCCCTGCTGAGTATTCACGCAAAAATTCAGCAAAGACGCGGTCTTTGTAGTCGGCGGCAAAGTTGACGTGCTCAATCTCAATACCCAGCACATCGGCTACTGCGGCTGCGTCAATGAAGTCGACATTGGACGCGCAGTATTCGCTGTCGTCATCGTCTTCCCAGTTCTTCATGAAGAGTCCGACGACTTCGTGGCCCTGGCGTTGAAGCAAGTGCGCGGTAACCGCCGAATCTACGCCGCCACTCAAGCCGACCACGATACGCTCTTTGCGCGAGGCGGTGTCTAGCAAGTGCGTCATCCCGGGATTTTAGGTCGCCGCTCAGCCTGTAGGCCGGTACACACTCGCGTCGGTGCGCACCAACTCCAGCGGGTAGCGCTGTCCGCGTAGATAGTCCTCCATACAAGCCAGCACATAAGCGCTTCGGTGGCGTGCCTGGGTGGCGCGGACTTCTTCGGGCGTCATCCACATCGTTCTCACGATTCCGGTGTCCAGACTCCGTCCGGTGATGGCTTCACCCACGGTGCCGCAAAAGGCAAAACGCATATAACTAATGTCTTCGCCCTGTGGCCACGCGGTACTAGCCGGACGCTGGAAGCGCCCGTAATAAATGCCCAACAAAGCGTGGGGCGTGAATACATGGGCAGTTTCTTCGAGAACTTCGCGTACGCAAGCCTGTTGCGGTGATTCGCCGGGGTCCAGATGGCCCGCGGGGTTATTCAGGCGCAGGCCTTCGGGAGTGTGTTCTTCGATCAATAAAAAACGACCTTCCCGCTCGATCACGGCGGCCACGGTGGTGCTGGGTTTCCAGCGTTCGGACAGGGGCATGGGATTCACATTGGTATCCATTTGTCAACATACGCTGATCATTCGGCCTGTGCGATCTTCTTTACAGGTACTTGCCTTCAATCATCGCACGCGCAGGCCACGGTGCAGGATTGAAGCTGCATGAAGCAAGCGTCGGGGTATCTCCCTAGGAGTGGCATAGCCATTGGCGGTAGCGAAACCGTCAAACTCATGTAAGCTTGGATGAAGTTCTTGCCACGTCAGCTTTCTCGAGGAGTTATTCATGCAGATTGGCGTACCCGCCGAAACCGTAGCGGGTGAGACCCGCGTTGCCGCCACGCCCGAGACAGTGAAGAAGCTTGTCGCAGCCGGACATCGCGTGCGTGTGCAGGCCGGGGCTGGCCTCGCATCCAGCGTAACCGACACCGCTTACCAAGCCGTTGGCGCGGAAATATGCAGCGCGGGTGATGCGTTGGGCAGTGAGATGGTGCTGAAGGTTGCGGCGCCTCGCGCGGATGAGCTGAAAATGATGCACGCAGGTTCGGCCTTGGTCGGCATGCTCAACCCATTTGACAAAGACGGTTTGCAGCAAATGGCGTTGGCGGGCTTGAGCGCGTTTGCACTGGAGGCCGCGCCACGCACTACCCGCGCCCAGAGCATGGATGTGCTTTCGTCGCAGGCCAACATCGCGGGCTATAAGGCCATCATGCTGGCGGCTGATAAGTACCAACGTTTCTTCCCTATGTTGATGACCGCCGCCGGCACTGTCAAGGCAGCGCGTATTGTTATCCTGGGTGTCGGCGTAGCCGGCCTGCAGGCGATTGCCACCGCCAAGCGCATGGGCGCGGTGATTGAGGCCTCCGATGTGCGCCCCAGCGTCAAGGAACAGGTTGAGTCGCTCGGAGCCAAGTTCATCGATGTGCCGTTTGACACAGCCGAGGAGCGCGAGGCTGCCGAAGGCGTTGGCGGCTATGCCCGCCCGATGCCGCAGAGTTGGTTGGACCGCCAGAAGGTCGAGGTGGCTAAACGCGTCGCGCTGGCCGACGTGGTGGTATCCACCGCGCTGATTCCCGGTCGGGCTGCCCCGGTTCTGGTGACCGAGGACATGGTCAAGAGCATGAAGCCGGGCTCGGTGATTGTTGATCTCGCTGCGGGCAAGGCGGCAGACGGAGTTGCCGGCAATTGCGTGCTAACCCAGGCCGGACACACGGTGCAGGTACATGGCGTGACGGTGGTCGGCGAGACCAATCTGCCGGCTCTGGTGGCTGCTGACGCGTCGGCGTTGTATGCCCGCAATGTGCTGGACTTTCTCAAACTCGTTACCAATAAAGAGGCGGCCTTCCACCTGAACCTGGAAGACGACATTGTTGCGGCTTGCCTCGTTGCCCACGGTGGTGCGGTGACCCGTGCTTAGGGGCGCAGGGTCTTTCATGTGCCTTCTGTGTTTTATCTGAACCTGGTCCTGAAACTTTTATGCAAGTCGATCACACCATCATCAATTTGATTATTTTCGTGCTGGCCATCTACGTGGGTTACCACGTGGTCTGGACCGTCACGCCTGCTTTGCATACGCCGCTGATGGCGGTCACCAATGCGGTCTCCGCCATCATCATCGTGGGCGCCATGCTGGCGGCCGCTTTGACCGTGACACCTTTGGGTAAAACGATGGGCGTGCTGGCTGTGGCGCTGGCGGCGGTGAATGTGTTCGGCGGCTTTTTGGTGACGCGGCGCATGCTCGAGATGTTCCGTAAGAAAGAGAAAAAAGTCCCCGCCGCAGGAGCCCAATCATGAGCATGAATCTGGTAACCCTGCTGTACCTTGTTGCCAGCATTTGTTTTATCCAGGCGCTCAAAGGCCTGAGCCATCCCACCACGTCAATACGGGGCAACATGTTCGGCATGGCCGGTATGGCCATTGCTGTGTTGACCACAGCGGCGCTCATCGTCAACCTCGCCGGCCAGCCTGACGGCTTGAGCTGGGTGTTGTTGGGCTTGCTGGTCGGCGGCGCAGCCGGTGCAGTGATGGCGCAACGGGTCGAGATGACCAAGATGCCCGAACTGGTGGCTTTTATGCACAGCATGATCGGTCTGGCTGCCGTATTCATTGCCGTCGCGGCCGTGGTGGAACCCGCGGCCTTCGGTATCACCGGCGCTGGCAAAGGAACCTTGGATATTCCGGTGGGTAACCGTTTGGAGCTGTTCCTCGGTGCGGCCATTGGCGCGATCACGTTCAGCGGTTCGGTGATTGCATTCGGCAAGTTGTCGGGCAGTTACAAGTTCCGTTTGTTTCGGGGTGCTCCGGTCATCTTTGCCGGGCAGCACATGGTTAATCTGGTGTTGGGCTTGCTGACGCTGGGCCTGGGTGCTGTGTTCATGTTCACCGGCGATTGGAATGCCTTCCTGGGCATGCTGGCACTGTCATTTGTCCTGGGCGTGCTGATCATTATTCCCATTGGCGGCGCGGATATGCCAGTCGTTGTCTCTATGCTGAACAGCTACTCGGGTTGGGCGGCAGCGGGTATCGGCTTCAGCTTGAACAACAGCATGCTGATCATTGCGGGCAGCCTGGTGGGATCTTCCGGGGCCATCTTGAGCTACATCATGTGCAAGGCGATGAACCGTGCATTCCTGAATGTGATTTTGGGAGGCTTCGGCGGTGAGGCGGCAGTGGCCGCTGGTGCGGCGGAGCAGCGCGCCGTCAAAAGCGGCAGTGCTGACGACGCGGCTTTTGTGCTCAGCAATGCAGAGACGGTGATCATTGTTCCGGGCTATGGTTTGGCGGTTGCGCGGGCGCAGCATGCGGTGAAGGAACTCGCGCACAAACTCACTGAGCATGGCATCACCGTCAAGTATGCGATCCACCCAGTGGCCGGACGCATGCCCGGCCACATGAACGTTTTGCTGGCCGAGGCAGAGGTGCCTTACGACCAGGTATTCGAGATGGAAGACATCAACGGTGAGTTCGGTCAGGCAGATGTAGCCATTATTTTGGGTGCTAACGACGTGGTCAACCCGGCAGCCATGATCAAGGGCAGCGCTATTTATGGCATGCCCATTCTGGAGGCCTACAAGGCCAAGACGATCATCGTCAACAAGCGCTCTATGGCGGC
>CAIOUR010000261.1 GCA_903861575.1 uncultured beta proteobacterium
GTCGCTCATCACCGGCGATTGTCCCCTCACATCAACATGGTGTTGCGGATCAGGCCCACAGCGAGACCCTCAATTTCAAAGGGTTCGCCTGGCTCCACCACGATGATGTGGTAATCCGGGTTTTCAGGGTGCAGCTCGATCAACTGTTTGTTACGCCGGAAGCGCTTAACCGTGACCTCTTCGCCCAGGCGCGCCACAACGATCTGGCCGTTTTTGGCTTCTTTGGTGGCTTGCACGGCGAGCAAATCACCGTCCATGATGCCCGCGTCACGCATCGACATGCCGCGCACCTTGAGCAGGTAGTCGGGTTGGCGTTGGAACAGGCTGTTCTCCACGTAGTAGGTCTGGTCTACATGCTCCTGGGCCAGGATGGGGGAACCTGCGGCTACCCGGCCTATCAACGGTAGCGCCAGTTGCGCCAGGCCGGGAATGGGCAAAGCATATTGCTGTCCCTGCCAGCCGTTGGTACCGGCTTTGTTGCGCAAGCGGATGCCCCGCGACGTGCCGCTGACCAATTCAATCACGCCCTTGCGCGCCAGTGCTTGCAAATGTTCCTCAGCCGCGTTAGCGGACTTGAAACCAAGTTCGGTGGCGATCTCGGCACGGGTGGGAGGTGCGCCTGTGGTGGCGATGGCCCGCTCAATGAGGCTGAGAATCTGCTGTTGACGGGCGGTGAGTTTGGGGCTGTCGGACACGGCGACTCCTTCAAAAAAGCTACACAAAACCACAACTGTCGATTTCAACAGTCACTGTATTTTTAATCAGTTTACAGGTTTTGGCAAGCGTGCCCTTAAAAACTCAGCTCTCCAGCGCTGCGAGCACTTTTGCTGTGATGGCTGAGACCTCGCCGGTTCCGTCGACTGCCCGGTATTTAGGCGCTTTGGCCGGCTCTGCAGCGGCCCAGCCGGAGTAGTACGCGACCAGCGGCCGGGTTTGGGCGCTGTAGACCTCCAGCCGCTTGTTCACGGTTTCCTCGCGGTCGTCTTCGCGCTGAATCAGCGCTTCGCCGGTAACGTCATCCAGGCCATCCTGTTTGGGCGGGTTGAAGCGCACGTGGTATGTGCGCCCGGACGCAGGGTGCGAGCGCCGCCCGCTCATGCGTTCGACGATGGCAGCGAAGGGGACATCAATTTCTATTACGTAATCCAGCGCCACGCCGGCCGCCTTCATGGCGTCGGCTTGCGGGATGGTGCGGGGAAAGCCATCAAAGAGAAAGCCCTTGCTGCAGTCTGACTGGGTCAAGCGCTCTTTCACCAAGTCGATGATCAGCGCATCGCTGACCAAGCCACCGGCGTCCATCACCGATTTGGCTTGCAGGCCTAATGGCGTACCGGCTTTGACTGCGGCACGCAACATGTCGCCGGTGGAAATTTGAGGAATGCCGTATTTCTGGCAGATGAAGGTGGCTTGCGTTCCCTTACCTGCGCCAGGTGCGCCCAACAAAATTAGTCTCATAGTGACCCTCTGAACGTTGCGGCTCCACCTCAGACTTGTCCCGTGCCTGTACGTGAAGCTCCCATTTTTTTGTAGAAACAAGGCCTAAGGCGCTGTCGTTTAGAGAATAGCACGCAGTCGACGCAGCGCTCAGCTTCCCGGTTGCGCGAATTGCGCCCGCACCCGTTCCAAATCCTGGGGCGTGTCCACACCACCTGGTGGGGCCGTATCGCTGATATGCACCGCGATACGGTATCCGTGCCACAGCGCGCGTAGCTGCTCCAGCGCTTCCGCCTGTTCGTAGGGTGCCGGACTGAGTTGCGGAAAGCGCCGCAAAAATACCGCCCGGTAGGCATAAATACCGATGTGGCGCAGCGGCTGCACGGT
The DNA here is from genome assembly GCA_903861575.1 of uncultured beta proteobacterium. GTDB lineage: Bacteria > Pseudomonadota > Gammaproteobacteria > Burkholderiales > Burkholderiaceae_C > Allorhodoferax. The sequence continues at coordinate 1,822 of CAIOUR010000261.1, forward strand.
GGCAGTTTGTTGCGCCGCCGCTCCATCGCGCCAGCAGGGAATCGGGGCGCGGCTGAAGTACATCGCGTGCCCGGAGGCATCGACCACGACTTTGACGATGTTCGGGTTGTGGAAGTCTGCCTCGCTGTGTAGCGCGTGTGCCGCAGTCCCCATCGCAGTTTGCGGATGCTGCTCCAGCAAGCGCGCCACCGACAGCGCAATACCTGGGTCGATCAGGGGTTCGTCGCCTTGCACATTGACCACGATCTCGCTGTCGTCCAGCCCCAGCACATCGCAGGCTTGCGCCAAGCGATCGCTGCCGGAGACATGGTCAACGCGCGTCATAACCGCTTCCACCCCGTGGCTTGCGCAGGCGCTCAGAATGTCAGCGTGATCGGCTGCCACTACGATGCGCACGCTGGCGGAAACGCCGCTGCGCACCCGCTGCGCAACCCGCACCACCATGGGCAGGCCGCCAATATCGGCCAGCGGTTTGTTGGGGAGCCGGGTGGACGCCAGCCGCGCCGGAATCAGCACGGTAAAGCGTGTCGGGACCGCTGCGATCAAAGTCCCAGTTCCTCGTCGCTCAGGACCCGGGCGTCTCGTTCAAGCAACACTGGAATCCCGTCTTGGACCGGGTAAGCCAACCGGGCGCTGCGCGAGATCAGTTCCTGCGCCTCGCGGTCATATTCCAGGGGGCCTTTGGTCACGGGGCAGACCAGAAGTTCAAGCAGTTTGGTATCCATAAGGTTGATGATAGTTTCAGGTGGGCGCGGATTGGAGCAGCGCATCCAAGGCATGGAAGAACGCCGGTTCGCTGCGCTGCTCCAGCACGGCGGCCAGCGCTTGCGGGCATTGCAGCCACAGCTTGGCGGCATCTTTTTGTGTGCAGATTAAAACGGCACCTGGGGGAAATGCGGCGGCATGCCGCGCGAATTGGCTGAAGTCGTCGTGGTCGGGCAGCGCCAGGGTGCGCGCCAGCTTCAGACCCTGTAGGCGCAGCATGGCGAAAAATGCTTCCGGTTTGGCGATGGCCGCGATTGCGACGATGGGCTGGGTGCCTTCGGCCAGAGCGATCATGGTGCGCGTCCGTCCCCCGGCATCTTTCAATTGCGGTGCCAGGCGGCGGTGTGAGCTGAATCGCCCGGGCCATGCCGCGCCCGCGGTGTGCAAAAGCAAGGTCCGGGTCGAATCCTGGCCCGCCTGATGGACCAGCGCGGGCGGCCAATGTTGTCTTAAGGGGCCGGCAGGCAAGAGCCGGTTGTTTCCGAGCCCCTCCGCGTCGATCACGCATACTTCGATATCGCGGTACAGCCCGTAGTGCTGCAGGCCATCATCACAGACGATGATCTCTGTTTGCGGGTGGCGCCCGAGCAGCGCCCGCGCGGCGTGTGCGCGGTTGGCGTGGACAAAGACCGGGACATCCAAAGCGCGCCGTAGCAATAGGGGTTCATCCCCGCAGGTATCGGTCTTGTCATTGGGCTGCACCTCAACGCAGTCTACGGTCCGCCGACCGTAGCCGCGTGAGACCACGCCTACCCGCATCCCGCGTTTGCCCAGGTGGGACGCGACTTCCATGACCGTGGGCGTCTTGCCTCCCCCGCCTGCCGTGACATTACCAACGACGATCACGGGAACACCAACCCGCGTCACCGGAAATAGTCCAGAACGGTACAGCTGCCGGCGCGCCGCCGTCACCGAGCCGTACAGCAGTGACAGCGGCCACAGCACCGTGCTGGCAAGTCCTCGGCTTTGCCACGATCTGCGCAGCCAGGCATTGACGTCCGCAGGGATGGCGCGCGCTTGTGCCATTACTTGGCGCTTTTGCGAGCGTCCACCGCTTGATTGTTCGCGGTCACGCTGGACTGCGCGGCGAAGGTCACACGATTAAAGCCGCTGCGCCTCGCAGCCTCCATGGCGGAGATGACCGCTTGGTGGCGCACATTTTGGTCAGCCGCAATGACAAGCACGGTTTGCGGTCCGGCTTGTACTGATTGCAGCGCCGCTTGGATATCTGCGACCGTAGTGGCTTTGAGCGCTTGCTGGTTGAGGCTGTAGCGTCCGTCTGCTTGGATGGTTAGGGTCAGAGTTTGCGGATTGGTAGTTTGCTTCTCGGTGTTGGCGGAGGGCAGCGTGATCTGAATTTGGGTGAGCTGGCTGAAGGTGGTGGAAAGCATCAAAAAGATCAATACAACCAACAGAACGTCGATGAAAGGGATCAAATTGATCTCAGGTTCCTCTGCGCGGCGCCGGCGAAAGTTCATGGACGGGCAACGTAATTAACGGCGTAGCGATTTGAGTTGACCAAGCAACTGCGCACCCTGGATTTCCCAGGACATCAGGTAGGCGTCGACCCGATGACGGAAATAGCGCCAGCCAATCAGGGCGGGAATGGCAACCGCCAATCCGAACGCGGTGTTGTAGAGGGCCATCGAGATGCCTTGTGCCAGTTGCGCCGGGTTCGCGATAGCCCCGGCAGTGCCTTGCGCACCAAAAATCTCAATCATGCCGACCACCGTGCCTAACAACCCGAAGAGGGGTGCTACCGATGCAATCGTGCCCAACGCCGAGAGGTGGTGCTCCAAACGCATGGCCGCTTCTTGCCCGGCGTTTTGCATGGCTTCTTTTAATTCTTCGTCCGAACAACGGGGATGTGCTTTCAGGTAACGCAAAGGGCTGGATAGCACCATACCCAACATGGAGCTGCTTTCCCAGGCGGCAATTTCTTCGTTGGTCAGCGCCTTGGCGCGGGCGCGGGTGACGATGCTATTGAAAAGATCCGGCGGCGCAACGCGCGCGGCACGCAGATTCACCAATCGCTCAAATATGATGGACAGGGCCAGTACCGAACACACGATAAGCGGCCAGATAGGCCAGCCGGCGGCTTGTATGATGGACAACAAAGTGGTGCTTTCGGCAGGTTACGCAACTGCAATTATGGCGTGTGCGAGGGCCATTTAAACAACGACATTGCCTTACGCGGCTCGCCGCCGCTGCCGCCCGTACCGTTTTTTCAGACTACTCCGCAGAAAATCCCTGAATTGAACCCCGAAGTACAAGCCGAAGCAGGAAATTCGCCGCTACGTGTGTGGCAGGTGGGGGCCTTATGCAAGGCGATTGCCGTCCGGCTGGAGTCGCAGTTCAACCCGGTGCGGGTGACCGGAGAGATCAGCGGATTTGTTCGCGCAGCCAGCGGACACTGTTATTTCCACCTCAAAGACTCGTCGGGACAAATCCGCTGTGCAGCCTTCAAGCGGGTGGCTTCCGCCATCGATTTCATTCCGCGCGATGGGGACCAGGTTGAGGTGCAGGGGCGTTTGGGCGTGTACGAGCAACGCGGCGAGTTGCAACTGGTGGTCGAGGCGATACGCCGGGCCGGGCAGGGCGTATTGTTTGAACGCTTTCTACGTATCAAGGCACGTTTGCAGGCGCAGGGGCTTTTCGATGGGCAACGCAAAAGGCCGTTGCCGCACTTGGTGCGTGGAATCGGAGTCGTCACCTCGCTGGGTGCTGCCGCCTTGCACGACGTGCTCTCTGCCTTGCAGCGAAGGGTTCCCCACATTCCCGTAACGATAGTGCCCGCGTCTGTGCAGGGCGAGGCGGCACCGCAAGCGCTGTGCGCCGCGCTACAAAAAATCTACCGCTGGCAGGACCCATTACATGGGCCAATCGACGTTATTTTGCTGGTGCGTGGCGGCGGCTCGATGGAAGACCTGTGGGCCTTTAATGACGAGACCTTGGCGCAGGTGATTGCCCAGAGTCCGGTGCCCCTTATCAGCGGGGTTGGACATGAGACCGACTTCACGATTGCCGATTTTGTTGCCGATCTGCGCGCACCCACGCCGACGGCGGCGGCCGAGATGGCGGCTGAGCTAACCGCTCTTTGGCGTGGCGCAACCGACGACGCAGCGCAGCGCTTGCACGCCGTCAGTTTGCGGATGGTGGACCGCCAGTCGCAGCACCTCGATACGCTGCAGGCGCGTATTGCGAGGCCATCCGCTGGTGTCCACGCCATGCGACAAAGGCTACGTGATTGCGAGCACCGCGCCGCATTCGCTGTGCACGGCGGGGTGTCGCAACAAGCAGGTCGGCTGCTTCGCGCGGCACAGGATCTGGAACGCGCAGTAGCCAAGACGACCACCGCACACGCGACCAGGTTGGATGCCGCTGCCCTGCACTTGGAGCTGCTGGACCCTTCTCTGGTTTTGGCTCGCGGTTATGCGTGGCTCACCGACGCCGATGGCCGTGGGGTGGGTAGCGCGCGCGGGGCCGAGCGGGGTCAGATATTGCACGCCCAATTGCACGATGGAAAGCTGGCGGTACAGACCCTCAGCGTAGAGGCCAAATAATTTCTACAATGCGCCGTCTCAACCCGCCACCTACCACTCCGAGGATTCCATGGAACACACCCTTCCCGCCCTGCCCTACGCCATTGACGCCCTGGCTCCTGTGTACTCGCAAGAAACGCTGGAATTCCACCACGGCAAGCACCACAACGCCTATGTCGTGAACCTGAATAATCTGCAAAAAGGCACCGAGTTTGAAGCGATGTCACTTGAAGACATCATCCGCAAGTCCAGCGGCGGTATCTACAACAACGCCGCCCAAATCTGGAACCACACCTTCTTCTGGCATTGCATGAAGCCGCATGGCGGTGGCGCTCCCACAGGCGCGCTGGCGGCCGCTATTGACGCCAAATGGGGCAGCTTCGCCGCCTTCAAGGAGGCTTTCGTCAAGTCTGCCGTCGGTAATTTCGGTTCCGGCTGGACCTGGCTGGTCAAAAAGCCTGATGGCTCGGTGGACATCGTCAACACTGGCGCTGCCGGTACGCCGCTGACCGGCGCTGATAAAGCCTTGTTGACGGTGGATGTGTGGGAGCACGCCTATTACATCGACTACCGCAATATGCGCCCCAAGTTTGTCGAGGCGTTCCTGGATAAGTTGGTTAACTGGGAATTCGCGCAGGCCAATTTCGCCTGAGTTCGCAGGCGCAGCCGAGATAAGCCGGCCTTCGGGCCGGTTTTTTTACGGTTGCGCGGAATCGAAGGGCTGGCCTTGCAGCCGATTGCCGGCTTTCAGCCCTTTTTTCGAAAACCACCCGGTGTTCATTTCCAGCACATAGCGCACGGGCTTTTCTGAGCAGTGTGCATCCAGGGTTTGGGCTTTCATTTCGTCCAGGTTGACGATCGTTCCGTCGTCCGCGACAAAAGCCACCGACAGGGGGATTAGCGTGTTTTTCATCCAAAAACACTGCTGTGTTGGCCGTTCGAAAACGAAGAGCATGCCCTCTTGCTGCGGCATATCGGTGCGGAACATCAGCCCGGTGGCGTGCTGTTCGCTGGTGGTCGCGACTTGGGCGTCAATCCGGTACATGCCGATGCTCAGCGCAGTGCGCGGCAAGTTGTTTTGGGGCTTTTGAGCATGCGCCGGGAAGACCGCGGTCAGGGACAGGCACGCAAAAAGGCAGCTAAGCAGCGCGGAGGACAGGATTTTTCGGGTGGGCACGATCGAGGTTGCTATAGGGATTTCCTGACAGTATGGCGTAATTTTCGGGACTAGAATTCCTCAAAGTGCCCCGCAAGCTCCGTTTGGAAACTGGCGGAGCGCCTGGCATTGATGACCCCATCACAAAAACAAGTTAACCATGTACCAACACATCAAAATTCCGGCCCACGGCCAAAAAATCACCGTCAATGCGGACATGTCCTTGAATGTGCCGGACCAACCCATCATCCCGTACATCGAGGGTGACGGTACCGGACTGGACATCACGCCGGTGATGATCAAGGTGGTCGACGCGGCGGTGGCCAAGTCCTATGGCGGCAAGCGCAAGATTGCCTGGATGGAGGTTTTTGCCGGTGAGAAATCGACCCACGTGTATGGCCCCGACGTGTGGCTACCCGAAGAAACCCTGCACGCGATCCGCGACTACGTGGTCTCTATCAAAGGCCCGCTGACGACCCCTGTGGGTGGTGGCATCCGCTCCCTGAACGTGGCTTTGCGCCAAGAGCTGGACTTGTATGTGTGCTTGCGGCCGGTGCAGTATTTCAGCGGTGTTCCCAGCCCGGTGAAAGAGCCGCACAAGACGGACATGGTGATATTCCGCGAAAATTCCGAGGATATTTACGCGGGCATCGAGTTTGAAGCCGAGTCGCCCAAGGCGCAAAAGTTGATCAAATTTTTGCAGGACGAGATGGGCGTGACCAAAATCCGCTTCCCCAATACGTCGGGCATCGGCGTCAAGCCGGTATCGCGCGAAGGTACTGAGCGTCTGGTTCGCAAGGCTTTGCAGTACACCATCGACAACGACAAGCCCAGCTTAACCATCGTGCACAAGGGCAATATCATGAAATTCACCGAAGGTGGATTCCGTGACTGGGCTTACGCGCTGGCGCAACGGGAATTTGGCGCGCAGATGATTGACGGCGGACCTTGGTGCAAGTTCAAAAACCCGAAGACCGGTCGCGAAATTACGGTCAAGGACAGCATTGCCGACGCGTTTTTGCAACAAATTTTGCTGCGTCCGGCCGAATACAGCGTGATTGCTACTTTGAACCTGAATGGCGACTATGTGTCCGACGCGCTGGCTGCCCAGGTGGGTGGCATCGGCATCGCGCCCGGTGCCAACCTGAGCGACACCGTAGCGATGTTTGAGGCCACGCACGGAACCGCGCCCAAATATGCGGGCAAAGATTACGTGAATCCCGGCTCAGAAATTCTGTCAGCTGAGATGATGTTGCGCCACATGGGATGGGTTGAGGCCGCTGATCTCATTATTTCGTCGATGAAAAAGGCTATCCTGAGTAAGAAAGTAACCTATGACTTTGCCCGTCTGATGGAGGGTGCTACACAGGTTAGCTGCTCCGGTTTTGGGCAGGTCATGATCGATCACATGTAACAGCGCTGCGCTGGGTTGCCGTATACGGCGATCGGGCGCTGTGCCAACTGTTGATCCTTCTGTAAAAAGCCGCCACCCGGGCGGCTTTTTACTGCCCGCCGCACTTGAAAGCCCGTGTTGTCGCCCCACTTGTGTGGCTTGTTGAAGGCTCTTCGAGCGCTAGAATGATTTGATGGCAAGTACACCACCGACCCCACCCGAAAAACCGGCGCACTGGCCCTCCCAAGATGACGGTGGATCGGTCGTATTGGAGCGGCGCACCCAGCGAACAAAGCCGCCGCAGATGTACCAGGTGGTCATGTTGAATGACGATTACACCCCGATGGAGTTTGTGGTGTTTGTGATTCAGCAGTTTTTTGGTCGCGACCTCGAGACGGCGACCCAAATCATGCTGAAAATTCATTTGGACGGGCGCGGCGTGTGCGGTGTGTATTCGCAGGATGTGGCAGCCACGAAAGTCGACCAGGTGCTCGACGCTGCCGCCAAAGCAGGTCATCCCTTACAGTGTGTCAGCGAGCCCGTGGAGTCTTAGGGATTTAGCGCCGGCGGCCCTTTGCGATGCGTGCATTGCAAGTAAGCTGTCGGTACCGGATGGTCTTAAAAAGGAAGCGAAATGATCGCCCAAGAGTTAGAAGTCAGTTTGCACATGGCCTTTGTGGAGGCCCGCCAGCAACGGCATGAGTTCATCACGGTCGAGCATCTTTTGTTGGCTTTGCTGGACAACCCCAGCGCCGCCGAAGTCCTTCGCGCATGCGCTGCGCAGATCGATGACTTGCGTAAATCGCTGACCCATTTCATCAAGGACAACACCCCGCAAGTTGCTGGATCGGATGACGTAGACACCCAACCGACCCTGGGCTTTCAGCGCGTGATTCAGCGCGCCATCATGCACGTGCAGTCCACGGGCAGCGGCAAAAAAGAGGTGATGGGTTCGAACGTGCTGGTTGCTATTTTTGGGGAAAAAGACTCGCATGCGGTCTATTACCTGCACCAGCAGGGTGTGACGCGTCTGGATGTGGTGAACTTCATCGCCCACGGCATCAAGAAGAACGATCCGCCCGAGCCTTCTAAGTCCAACGAATCTTCGTCCGAGGGCGAAGAGGCTGCGACCGAGAAAAATGAAAAGTCCTCCCCGCTGGAGCAGTACACCCAAAACCTCAACCAGATGGCCAAGGATGGAAAGATTGATCCTTTGATTGGACGCCAGTACGAAGTGGAGCGGGTCATCCAGATTCTGTGCCGCCGCCGCAAAAACAACCCCCTTTTGGTGGGCGAAGCAGGGGTGGGGAAGACCGCCATCGCTGAGGGCCTGGCCTGGCGCATTTCGCAAAACGATGTGCCGGAAGTCCTGAAAGAAGCGATTGTCTATTCGCTGGACATGGGCGCATTGTTGGCAGGCACCAAGTACCGGGGTGATTTTGAGCAGCGTCTCAAGGGCGTGCTCAAAGCGCTGAAGGACCGGCCCAAAGCCGTTTTGTTCATTGACGAAATCCACACCCTGATCGGTGCTGGCGCGGCCTCGGGTGGTACCTTGGACGCATCCAACCTGCTCAAGCCCAGCCTGAGTTCGGGCCAACTGAAATGCATCGGCGCGACCACGTTCACGGAATACCGGGGTATTTTTGAGAAAGACGCGGCGCTTTCAAGGCGCTTCCAAAAAGTGGATGTGACCGAGCCGACGGTTGAAGAAACGGTGGAAATCCTCAAAGGGCTGAAGTCGCGCTTTGAGGCGCATCACAGCGTTAAATACGCGGTCGCAGCGCTGCAAGCGGCGGCGGAGTTGAGCGCGAAATACATCAACGACCGGCATTTGCCGGACAAAGCGATTGACGTGATTGACGAGGCGGGTGCGGCCCAGCAAATTCTTCCTGCAAATAAACGCAAGAAGACGATCACTAAAACCGAGGTAGAGGAAATCGTCGCAAAAATTGCGCGTATTCCGCCGGCCAACGTATCCAACGACGATCGCGGCAAGCTCAAAACTCTGGACCGTGACCTGAAAAGCGTGGTCTTCGGGCAGGACAAAGCGCTTGACGTGTTGGCCTCTGCCGTCAAGATGGCGCGCTCTGGTCTGGGCAAGGGCGATAAGCCGATTGGTGCCTTCTTGTTCAGCGGCCCCACCGGCGTGGGCAAAACGGAAGCGGCCAAGCAATTGGCCTACATCATGGGCATTGACCTGATCCGTTTTGACATGAGCGAGTACATGGAGCGCCACGCGGTCAGCCGCTTGATTGGCGCGCCTCCGGGTTATGTGGGATTCGACCAAGGTGGTTTGCTGACCGAGGCCGTCACCAAAAAGCCGCATAGCGTTTTGCTGCTCGATGAAATTGAAAAAGCCCACCCGGATGTGTTCAACGTGTTGCTCCAGGTGATGGACCACGGCACGCTGACCGATAACAACGGACGCAAGGCTGATTTCCGCAACGTGATCATCATCATGACCACCAACGCGGGCGCTGAAACCATGAACAAGGCCACCATCGGGTTCACCAACCCGCGCGAAGCGGGCGACGAGATGGCTGACATCAAGCGTCTCTTCTCCCCTGAGTTCCGTAATCGCCTGGATGCCATCGTCGGCTTCAAAGCGCTGGATGAAAACGTGATTCTGCGGGTGGTCGATAAGTTCTTGTTGCAGCTGGAAACTCAGCTGGCGGAAAAGAAGGTGGAAGTCACCTTCACGGACAAATTACGCAAGCACTTGGGTAAAAAAGGTTTTGATCCTTTGATGGGTGCCCGCCCGATGCAACGGCTGATACAGGACACGATTCGCCGTGCGCTGGCAGACGAGTTGCTCTTTGGTCGCCTCGTCGACGGAGGCCGGCTCACAGTGGATATCAATGACAGCGATGCGGAAAAACCCGAAGTCGTCCTCGATATCCAACCCCTGCCCAAAAAAGAGGGCAAGTCGAAGTCTGAGGAGGTCGTGTCAAGCTGAGGCACGTCCAAGTCCTTCCCTATTTCGGCTGGTGTAAAATCAGTCCGCTGAGTTCAGACTGTCTGTCTCGGTCAATCCCGAACCCGTTCCATCAAGGTGCTGGGGCCCGCCATCGCGGTGCTTCCGGTTTGTGAGCGGGTTTTAGACCTAACCTTTGGAGTAATATATGTCAGTCACTATGCGCGAAATGTTGGAAGCCGGCGTCCATTTTGGACACCAAACCCGCTTCTGGAACCCCAAGATGGCCCCCTTCATCTTCGGTCATCGCAACAAAATTCACATCATTAACTTGGAAAAATCACTTCCAATGTTTTTGGAAGCGAGCAAGTTCGTGCGCCAGCTATCGGCAAAGCGCGGAACGATTTTGATGGTGGGCACCAAACGCCAAGCGCGCGATGTGGTCGCCCAGGAGGCGCGCCGCGCCGGTGTCCCATTTGTCGACCAGCGCTGGCTTGGCGGCATGCTGACCAATTTCAAAACGGTGAAGACCTCGATCAAGCGCCTCAAGGATATGAAGATCCAGCAAGAAGCAGGTCTGGATAGCATGAGCAAGAAAGAGCAGTTGATGTTTGCCCGCGAATTGCAAAAGCTTGAAAAAGACATCGGCGGCATTCAAAATATGGCTGCACTGCCGGACGCAATTTTCGTCATAGACGTTGGCTATCACAAGATCGCCATTGCAGAGGCCCGCAAATTGGGTATCCCCCTGATCGGCGTAGTCGATTCCAACCATTCCCCTGAAGGAATTGACTACGTGATCCCCGGCAACGACGACTCGTCCAAGGCGGTGATTTTGTACGCCCGCGGAATTGCGGACGCGGTGCTGGAGGGCCGTGCCAACGCTGTGGACGATGTGCTGAACGCCGTGGTTGCTGAGTCGCAGGACGAATTTGTAGAGGTCAGCGAAGCGGCTTAAAGCCGACGGCGCTGACCAAGGGGGCTCGCGGGCCCCTTTTTTTTAGTTTTTAAACAGAATTTGACGACGGAGAGATTGATATGACTACGATTACCGCTTCCATGGTCGCTGAATTGCGCGGCAAGACCGATGCCCCCATGATGGAGTGCAAAAAAGCGCTGACCGAGGCCGAGGGAGATATGGTGCGCGCGGAAGAAATCTTGCGCGTCAAGCTGGGTAGTAAGGCGGGCAAAGCTGCCGCCCGTGTCACGGCTGAGGGCGTTATCGCTTTGGGTACCAGTGGGGATGCCAACGCTATGCTGGAAGTCAATTGCGAGACCGATTTCGTGACAAAAAACGACAGTTTTTTGGCGTTAGCCAATGCGGCAGCGACGTTGGTGGCGCAGCACAACCCGGCGGACATTGCGGCGTTGGCAGCACTTCCGTATTCTCAGGACGGATTTGGCCCGACTTTGGAGGATGTGCGCAAAGGCTTGATTGGGAAGATCGGCGAGAACATGACGTTTCGGCGTTTTGAGCGTCATGCGGCCGGCACCCACGTGGCTTCGTACCTCCACGGCACCCGCATTGGTGTCCTAGTGGCTTACGAGGGTGACCGAATGGCAGCTAAAGATGTTGCCATGCACGTCGCGGCGATGAAGCCGGTTTCCTTATCGTCGGATCAGGTGCCTGCTGAACTGGTGGAACGCGAGCGCTCTGTTGCTGCGGCCAAGGCGGCTGAGGACGCCGCGGTAGCGACTGCAGCTGGCAAGCCTGTGCAGTCCGAAGAGATTGTGAAAAAGCGTATCGAAGGCGGCGTACAGAAATACCTTAAAGAGGTCTCTTTGTTTAACCAAGCGTTCGTCAAAAACGACAAACAAACGGTAGAGCAAATGCTCAAGGCTGCTGGCACGGTCGTCAAGGGCTTCACGCTCTACGTGGTGGGTGAAGGTATTGAGAAGCGTGTGGACGACTTCGCCGCAGAGGTGGCCGCGCAGGTGGCGGCGGCCAAGCAGTCAGCTTGATAGTTTCTGTTCTGGTTTCCCGGCCGGACTTTTGATGGAGACAAACATGACCCCAGATCGCCCCGCTTACAGCCGGCTTTTGCTGAAGTTGTCTGGTGAGGCTTTGATGGGGGACGATGCGTTTGGTATCAACCGCGACACGATTGTGCGTATCGTTGGCGAGGTGGCCGAGGTAACCCGCATGGGCGTTCAGGTCGCAGTGGTCATTGGCGGTGGCAATATTTTTCGCGGCGTAGCGGGCGGCTCGGTCGGTATGGACCGTGCAACGGCCGATTACATGGGCATGTTGGCCACGGTCATGAATTCGCTTGCGCTCGGTGACACCATGAACAAGGCGGGTTTGACAGCGCGTGTGATGTCCGCCATCGGCATTGAGCAGGTCGTCGAGCCCTATGTGCGGCCCAAGGCTTTGCAATACCTCGAAGAAGGTAAGGTGGTGATTTTTGCGGCGGGAACCGGGAATCCTTTTTTCACGACAGATACAGCGGCTGCTTTGCGCGGCGCTGAAATCGGCGCTGAAATTGTGCTCAAGGCCACGAAGGTCGATGGCGTGTACAGCGCCGACCCCAAGAAGGATCCCAGCGCGACCCGCTACAGCCACCTGACTTTCGACGAAGCCATGCGTAACAATTTGGGGATCATGGATGCGGCGGCTTTTGCCCTGTGCCGCGACCAGAATTTGCCGATCAAGGTTTTTTCAATCTTCAAGCTGGGCGCCCTCAAACGCGTGGTGATGGGCGAAGACGAAGGTACATTGGTACATCTTTGATGTTGAGGAGACGGGGAATATGAGCACGCAGGTAATTCAAGAGCAAGCGAGTGTCAAGATGGAGTCTTCGATCGCGGCCCTGAAAAGCGGGTTGACGAAGGTGCGAACTGGACGCGCCAATCCTGCGCTGCTCGACACCGTGCATGTGGATTACTACGGTGCTATGTTGCCATTGAGCCAGGTAGCCAACCTCAGCCTTATTGATTCCCGCACCATTGGCATCCAGCCGTGGGAGAAGTCGATGTCGGCCAAGATTGAGAAGGCTATACGTGAGAGCGATTTGGGATTGAATCCTGCCAGCATGGGCGAATTGATCCGTGTGCCCATGCCTATGATGACCGAGGAGCGTCGGCGCGAGCTGACCAAGGTAGTGCGTAACGAAGGTGAGGCTGCCAAGATTGCCATCCGTAATTTGCGCCGCGACGCCAATGACGCGGTGAAAAAGCTGGTGAAAGACAAACTCGCTTCCGAAGACGAACAGAAGCGCTCGGAAGCCGATATTCAAAAGCTCACCGACCGCCATATTTCCGAGGTGGATCGCTTGGTAGCAGCCAAAGAGCAAGACATCATGGCGGTGTAGGCGGGGCCTTATTTCGCACATGAAATCAGCCAAGTTGCCCCAGCACATCGCCATCGTGATGGATGGCAATGGGCGCTGGGCGCAAAAGCGCCATATGCCTCGGCTGGCGGGACACAAGCGCGGTGTGGACGCACTGAAAGTCGTTATCCAGGCGTGCCTCGGTCATGGCATTCCTGTTTTGACGGTTTTTGCTTTTTCTTCTGAAAATTGGAGCCGCCCTACGGGCGAAGTGTCTGGATTACTTGAGCTTTTGAATGTGGCACTGAGACGTGAATTGGCCGCACTTCATGATCGTGGCATTCGCTTGCGGTTTTTAGGGAGTCAGCATGGTTTGGCGCCAGAGTTATGCGCTGTTTTGCGAGATGCGGAGCAGCTGACGCACGCGAATCAGGCCATGGTCCTCAACATATGCTTTAACTACGGCGGGCGTTGGGACATTGTCGACGCCGCTGCTCGGCTGGCTGCAGCCGGCACGCCCATCACCGAAATGAGCATGAACGCCGCACTGTCTTTGGCCCCGTGTCCAGATCCTGATTTGCTGATCCGCACGGGAGACGAGTATCGGTTGAGTAATTTTTTGCTTTGGCAATGTGCGTATTCGGAGCTGTATTTCAGTTCTGTTTTATGGCCTGATTTTGACGCTGCAGCGTTGGACCTGGCGTTGGAGGCTTACGCTAGCCGGGAGCGGCGCTTTGGTCGGACGACGCAGTCCTCTGCTTCATCAGCCGTTCCGGCTTGAGCTCCGGCGCTGGACTCCATGTTGCGCCAACGTATCCTCACCGCAGCGCTTTTGCTGGCGGTTTTGTTGCCTGCGTTGTTTGCCATCAATTCGCTTTATTTTGTTCTGTGCACCTTAGTGCTCATGGGTGCGGCCGCTTGGGAGTGGGGGCGCTTGAGCGCGCAAACTAGTGCCGTGTCGCTCTTTGGAGCGGCGGGCATGGGCTTGTTGTGCATGGGTTTGTGGCTTTGGCAGCTTGATCCGGCGCAGTTGGTTGCTGTCTGGCCGATCGCTGCGGTGGCGTGGTGTCTGTTGGCTGTATTTGCTTTGTATACGGGTGCAGCGCGTTGGGTCATGGTGCCACCGACGTTGCGTTACGGGGGTGGCCTGGTTCTTTTGCTCACCTCATGGCTGGCCTTGGTGCAGTCCAAGCAAGTTGGCACCAATTTTCTGCTTTCGGTCATGGCGCTGGTGTGGGTTTCCGATATCTGTGCATATTTTGCGGGACGGGCTTTTGGCGGGCGCTGGATTGCACGCAAGCTTGCGGTGACTATCAGCCCAGGAAAAACCTGGGAGGGTGTTGCGGGCGCTCTTCTGGGCGTAGGTCTTTTGGGACTGCTGTGGCGCTACGCCGATAGCCAGACTTCGGGTGGTTCCTTGAGCGTTTTTTCGCTGATCGCAGGGCAGTGGGGACTGTCGGGTGCGCTTGTTCTTGCTTCGTTGGTAGCTGCAGGCGTAGTCGGGGATTTGTTGGAGTCCTTATTCAAGCGCGCTGCCGGTGTCAAGGACAGCAGCGGCTTGCTACCCGGCCATGGAGGCATCTTAGATCGCGTAGATGCCTTGCTGCCTGTCCTGCCGATCGCTCTATGCCTGGTTGCGCGGTAATCCCATGACCGAACGCAAGCAACGCGTCGCCGTACTGGGCTCAACGGGCTCTATTGGGGTGAATACCTTGGACGTACTGGAGCGACACCCGGATCGTTTTTCAGTGTTCGCCTTGTCGGGACACTCCCGCATTGATTTGCTGTTTACCCAGTGTCTGGCGCATCAGCCGCAATTTGTCGTCGCAACTGACTCCGGTGCCTCGAAGCAGCTGCAGTCACGCCTCGCGGCGGCGGGCAGCCCAACGCAGGTTCTGCCGGGGCATGAGGCGCTGGATGAAGTTGCAGCGCACCCAGAAGTCGACGTGGTGATGGCGGCCATTGTGGGTTCTGCGGGGCTGTCATCCTGTATCGCGGCGGCGCGAGCGGGCAAGCGTTTGCTGTTGGCCAATAAGGAGGCCTTGGTTGTTGGCGGATCCTTCTTCATGGATGCCGTGCGCGTGGGCAATGCCACACTGCTGCCAATCGATAGTGAGCATTCTGCGATTTTCCAATCGCTGCCGACGGACCGCGCACTATGGCCCACCGTAGTCGACAAAATCATCCTCACGGCGTCCGGCGGACCTTTTCGTTCCCGTGATCCTGCGACCCTTTTTGAAGTCACGCCCGCGCAAGCCTGCGCGCATCCCAACTGGAGCATGGGTCGCAAAATATCCGTGGACTCTGCCACCATGATGAACAAGGCCCTTGAAGTGATCGAGGCTAAGTTTCTGTTTGGGCTCGATGCATCGCGTATTGAGGTGATCATCCACCCGCAGAGCGTGGTCCACTCCATGGTGCAATTTGTCGATCATTCCGTGGTCGCCCAACTTGGCGTACCGGATATGCGCGGCCCGATTGCATACGGCTTGTCCTGGCCCCAGCGCATTGCGTCGGGTACGCAAGCCCTTGATTTTTCCGCGATGGCCGGTCTCAGCTTCGAAACTTTTGATAGCGGACTTCATCGGACCCGGTTTCCCGGCTTGCGCCTGGCTTGGGATGCTTTGGCTGCGAAGCCCGGAACCACGGCGGTGCTGAATGCGGCCAATGAAATAGCGGTTGCCGCCTTTCTGGAGGGGCGCATCCGCTTCGACCAGATTCACGCGGTTAACCAAGCGACGCTGGAGGGATTCACCTTTACCTCACCGGTATCTTTACCGGACATATTGGCCCTCGACGAAGGTGCCAGAGCCCATGCCCAACAGCTTATGCAGGGATTAAGCCGCTGACCTTCACGGGATGGAACTTCCCAATGCCTCAGTTATCATGCTCCGAGCCTGCTCGATCGAACCGGCGAACCCATTACCCCTTGCCTATGTTACTTGCCATGCTTAGCCGACGCCTGTGCCGCCGTATCCTGGTGACCCTTACGTTGGCCTTGAGCGCCTCTTTAGTGTTTGCTTTGGAGCCGTTCGTTGTCAAAGATATCCGGGTTAATGGCTTGCAGCGGGTGGAGGCCGGAACCGTTTTCGCGTCGCTGCCCTTTCGTGTAGGCGATAGCTACAGCGACGAAAAAGCCGCTAGCGCCATTCGTGCGTTGTTTGCACTTGGCTTGTTCAATGATGTCCGCATTGACGCCAATGGTGATGTGCTGATTGTCGTGGTTCAAGAGCGTCCCAATGTGGCGGATGTGGATTTTTCCGGTGTACGGGAATTTGAAAAAGACGTACTTAAAAAGGCGCTGAAAGACATCGGTATCACCGAGGGTCGGCCGTTTGATAAGGCGCTGGCCGACAAAGCGGAGCAGGAGTTAAAGAGGCAGTACATCAACCGCAGCATGTACGCTACCGAGGTCGTGACGACCGTTACACCGCTGGAAAACAACCGGGTTAATCTCAGTTTTTCAGTGACCGAGGGTGGGTCCGCGAAGATCAAATCGATTGAAATCGTTGGCGCTAAGGCTTTCTCGAACAGCTCACTGCTGGACTTATTCGACCTGGATGCCGGCACCTGGTTGAGCTGGTACACAAAATCCAATCGCTATGTGCGTAGCAAACTTAATGCAGATGTTGAAACGCTGCGATCGTATTACCTGTCCAAGGGCTACCTCGAGTTCAAAGTTGACTCTACCCAGGTGGCTATCGCGCCCAATAAGCAGGAAATCGTGATCACCATCAACATCACCGAGGGCGAGCGCTTCGTGGTCTCCAAGGTCACCATGGAAGGTAACTATCTTGAGAAGCAAGACGAATTCAAGTCGCTCATCAAGATCAAGCCAGGCGAACCGTACAACGCGGACGACGTAGCGCAAACAACCAAAGCTTTTACCGACTATTTTGCGAACTTCGGTTTTGCTTTTGCCTCAGCACAGGCCAAAACCACGGTAGACCGAAGCAGCAATCGCGTTGAAATTGCCATACAAGCGGATGCTGGCAGAAGAGCTTTCGTGCGCCGCATAAACATCGCAGGTAATGAAAGAACGCGCGACGAAGTCATACGTCGGGAGTTTCGGCAGTTTGAGGCTTCTTGGTACGACGGTGAAAAGATCCGACTCTCCCGCAGTCGGGTTGATCGATTGGGCTATTTCAAAGAAGTGGGTATCGAAACGGTGGAGGTTGCGGAAGCACCGGACCAAGTCGATTTGTTGGTGACGGTCGTTGAGAAGCCTACCGGTAATATCAGTCTTGGTGCTGGGGTTTCGTCGGCCGATGGGTTTGGTCTGCAACTAGGTTTTGGCCAAGAGAATGTGTTTGGTTCGGGTCAGTCGCTGGGTGTGCAGGTGAATACCAGTAAGTACAACCGCGTTTTGGTTTTCAGTAATACCGATCCTTACTTCACCGAAGACGGCGTGTCTCGGGCTACTGATGTCTACCAACGTAACAGCAAGCCCTACGTAGATGTGGATAGTTATTCCATCGAAAGTACCGGCGCGACCCTGAGGTTTGGTGTCCCCTTTACGGAAACCGACACAGTGTTTATGGGGCTTGGCTATGAGCGGACCTCTATCGTCTCGGGAGACTACCTCCCAACGGCTTACAGTGACTTTGCCAGCCAGTACGGCTACACAGTCTACGGTTTGCCCATTACGCTGGGGTGGTCGCGCGATACGCGTGACAGTGCGCTGGTGCCGAGCACGGGCCGCGTGTTGCGTGCCAATGGGGAGTGGAGCGCCGGGGGGGACTTGGGGTATGCGCGTGCCACCTTGCAGTACCAGCAGTTTTACCCGCTTTCCAAGAAAATAACATTCGCATTGAATAGCGAGTTGTCCTCAGGTGTGTCCACAAACGGCCAAGCCTACCCGGTCATGAAAAATTACTACGCGGGCGGGCTTGGCTCGGTGCGCGGCTTTCAGCAGGGTAGCTTGACTACGGCCTCGCAACGGGCATTGATCGATTCCAGTTCGTACAGTGTGGTCACGGGCGGCGCCACCAAACTGGTCTTGAACGCGGAGGTGCTTTCGCCTTTCCCAGGCGGTGGTAACGACCGGACATTACGCATGTACGGCTTCGCCGATGCGGGGGGCTTATACGGACCGGATGCGTCAATCGGACTTGACGAGTTGCGTACTTCCGTAGGGTTTGGTATCAGTTGGATATCGCCTGTCGGTCCCTTGCGCTTGGCCTGGGCCAAGCCTTTATCTTCTTTGTACGGCGATAAACTACAGTCTCTTCAGTTTCAGATCGGAACCTCATTTTGATGTCTTCAATTGCACAAAAATGTCTACTGGCTTTGCTGCTGTTCGTCATCGGTGTGGGTGCTAACGCACAGGAAACCCGGGTTGGCTACATCAACTACCAACGTATTACGACTGAATCTGCGCCAGCGAAAGCGGCCCAGGGCCGTTTAGAGCAGGAGTTCTCAAAACGGGATAAGGACTTGGTGGCCTTGCGCGACAGTATTAAAACGTTCAGCGAGCGTTTTGATAAGGACGCTCCCACACTCAGCGAAAGCCAGCGCGCCAGTCGCCAAAAAGAATTTGCCGATATGAACAGGGAGTTCCAGCGTAAGCAACGCGAGCTCCAAGAGGACATCAACGGCCGCCGCAACGAAGAGTTGCTGCAGGTGCTCGACAAGGCGGCGAAAGCGGTCAAGCAAGTGGCAGATGCCGAAAAATATGATCTGGTTATTCAAGAGGTCGCCTATAACAATGGTAAACATGACCTCACGGAAAAAGTCCTGAAGATTCTTAACGCAGTGAAATAAGAGGTTCCTGTGGTGGGCGATTCGGCAGTTTTTTCGCTCCGATTGGGGGACATCGTAGACGCCATAGGCGGCGAGCTGTGCGGGGACGCCCAGAGGGTTATTGAGGGCATAGCCCCCCTGGACCGCGCCCAATCCCGGCAGATTTGTTTTTTGAGCAATCCCCGTTATGCCGCAGCCCTGCCAGAGTGCCAGGCTGCTTGCGTAATTGTTGCGCCGTCGATGCGGGACGCGGCACTGAATCGCGGTACGACGATTGTGGTATCAGACCCCTATTTGTACTATGCCAAGTTAACCCAGCTGTGGCGAATTCGATATGGCGCATGGAAGGGCGAGGATGCTGCCGGCTCCGGCGGCTGGATACACCCCAGCGCGGTCGTTCATCCGCAAGCGGAGGTCCACCCCAGCGCACGTGTGGGACCCCTGTGCGTGGTGGAGCGTGGTGCCCGTGTGGGTGCCGGCACGGAATTGACTTCCCGCATCAGCCTGGGCTATGACTGCATCATCGGTGCGCGCTGCATCGTGCATCCGGGCGTGGTGATTGGCGCGGACGGCTTTGGTTTTGCTAAAGACGGCGAGCGATGGGAAAAAATCGAGCAGCTGGGCGCAGTCTGGATAGGAAACGACGTTGAAATTGGGGCCAATACTTGCATTGACCGTGGTGCGCTCAGCGACACCGTCATTGAGGACGGTGTCAAGCTGGACAACCTGATTCAGATTGGCCACAACGTGCAGATCGGACGCAATACCGCCATCGCCGGCAGCGTGGCCGTTGCCGGCAGCGCCACCATCGGCGCCAATTGCACCGTCGGCGGTGGCTCGCTGGTCAGCGGGCATCTCACGATTGCCGACGGCGTCCACCTCTCTGGTTGTAGCTGCGTGAGCAAGTCGATCACGAAGCCTGGCGTTTACACCGGCGTGTTCCCGCTGGACGAGCACGGCGATTGGGAGCGCAACGCGGCTACCCTGCGACAACTTCACCGCCTGCGCGAGCGGATCCGACAATTGGAAAGAGAGCGCCAGCCATGATGGACATTCACCAGATTCTGAAAAAATTGCCCCACCGTTACCCGATTTTGTTGGTCGACCGTGTGATTGCGTTGGAAAAAGGTAAATCCATCAAGGCCTTGAAAAACGTAACGATCAACGAGCCTTTTTTCCAGGGGCATTTCCCTTACCGGCCGGTTATGCCGGGCGTTTTGATGCTCGAAGCGCTGGCCCAGGCGGCGGCTCTGTTGGCTTTTGATGCGCTGGGTACCGGGCCCAGCGAAGACTTGGTCTACTACTTCGCGGGCATCGACAACGCGCGATTCAAGCGGCCGGTTGAGCCGGGAGACCAGCTGATGCTGGACGTTGAAATGGTGCGCATGAAGGCCGGCATCTTCAAGTTCAATGGCAGCGCATCGGTTGATGGAACTTTGGCGGTGCAGGCCGAGTTGACCTGCGCTGTACGCCCGGTCGCTGCTTCCAACTGAGCGCGCCCGTGACCCTTATCCACTCCACTGCGCTGGTTGATCCGCTTGCGGAGCTCGATAGCTCGGTGGCGGTCGGGCCCTATTCCGTTATAGGCCCCCACGTGCGTATCGGTGCGGGGACCACCATTGGTGCCCATTGCGTGATTGAGGGGCGCACCACCATCGGGCGGGATAACCGGATTTTCCAGTTCAATTCTCTGGGCGCGATTCCCCAAGACAAGAAATATGCGGGTGAGCCCTGTGAGTTGGTCATCGGTGACCGCAATACGGTGCGGGAGTTTTGCACTTTCAACATCGGTTCGCCGGGCGACCAAGGTGTGACCCGCGTGGGCAATGACAACTGGATCATGGCTTACGTGCATTTGGCGCACGACTGCCAGGTTGGCAACCACACCATTTTTGCGAATAACTCCCAGCTGGCCGGTCATGTGCACGTGGGTGATTGGGTGATATTGGGCGGCTTCACCGTCGTGCACCAGTTCGTTCGCCTGGGTGCCCACAGCATGACCGCCATGTGTGCTTTGCTGTTTGCAGACTTGCCGCCTTTTGTAATGTGCCAAGGCCAACCGGCGGTGGCCCGTTCTATGAATTACGAGGGTTTGCGACGTCGTGGGTTTTCGCCCGCGCGTGTAGCTGCCGTCAAGTCCATGCACAAAGCGCTGTACCGGGATGCATTGACGCTGGAACAATCGCGCGATCGCATTGCCGGCTTGGTTGACGGCACCCCGGATTGCGCGCCGGATGTCAGCATGATGCTGGATTTCCTGGCCAAGGTGTCGCCGCAGCGCGGCATCGTGCGTTGAGCGCGGCGGCAATGTCCGCGCCCGCGCCTGCGTCGCCGACTTGCGACCGTGCTCCGGCACTGCGGGTTGGTATGGTTGCCGGAGAAGCTTCGGGCGATCTGCTGGCTGGGCGTTTGATCCAGAGCATGCAGGCCCGTTGGAATACGCTTACGGTATGCGGAATCGGCGGGCCACAGATGGTAAGCCACGGTATGCAGGCTTGGTGGCCGCAGGACAAGTTGGCTGTGCACGGCTTCAGCTGGGAATTGATTCGCCGCTACCGGGAAATTGTGGGTATCCGCCGCCAGCTGCGGGATCGGCTCATCGCCGATCCACCCGATGTCTTCATCGGAGTGGACGCTCCAGATTTCAATCTTGCGCTAGAGGCGGACTTGCGCGCGAGCGGAACCAAGACTGTGCACTTTGTCTGTCCCTCGGTCTGGGCCTGGCGCCCGCAGCGCATGGAGCTGCTGCGCCGCGCGGCTGACCATGTGCTGTGTATTTTCCCGTTTGAACCCGAATTGCTGCAACGCGCGGGAATAGCCAGCACTTTTGTCGGCCATCCCTTGGCGCAGTTGATACCGATGCAGCCGGATCGTGCGGCGGCGCGGCGCACCCTGGGTCTGGATGAAGATGCGGCCGTGCTGGCGATTTTGCCGGGTAGCCGCCGCTCTGAAATCGATTACCTCGCTCCTTTGTTTTTCGCCGCTGCGGTACGTATGCTGGTGGCGCGGCCTTCACTGCAATTCCTCGTGCCTGCGGCACCGGGCCTGCGCGCGCGTATCGAAGCGGCTGCGCGCAACAGCGGGCTGGCTGGCCATTTGCGCATCGTCGATGGCCAGTCGCATCGGGTGCTCGCTGCCTGCGACACGGTGCTGCTGGCCAGTGGCACGGCCACGCTGGAGGCCGCCTTGTTCAAACGGCCGATGGTGATTGCTTACCGCATGTCTTGGTTATCAGCCGCACTGATCGGGCGCAAGCTTTTGCAACCCTGGGTTGGCCTGCCCAATATTTTGAACCGCCGTTTTGTGGTGCCGGAGTTGCTGCAAGACGCTGCCACGCCGGAGGCGCTGGCGCGCGCCACGCTGGAATGGCTGGACGCTGCGCAACAGGCACCCGAGCGCCTGCGCGAGCTACAGGATTGCTTCTCGACCATGCACCACAACCTTCTGCGCGATACCCCGGCGCTTGCCTGCGATGCCATTGCCCAAGTCATCCAAAGCTGAACCGCAGGGCTTCGGACCGGCTTGGCTCGCCATGGATGCTTCCGGTTTGGTCGCTGGCGTGGACGAAGCCGGGCGGGGGCCGCTGGTCGGCCCCGTGGTCGCAGCCGCGGTGATCCTGGACCCGCGACAACCGATCGTGGGCTTGGCGGACTCCAAGACGCTCAGTCCCGCCAAGCGCGAGCGTTTATTCCACGAGATCCGAGCCAAAGCCCTTTGTTGTTCGGTTGCGCAAGCCAGCGCGCAAGAGATTGACGCGCTCAACATTTTGCAAGCTACCTTGCTGGCGATGCAGCGCGCCGTTGCTGGCTTGCGATTGCCGCCCAAGCTGGTGCTGGTGGATGGCAACCGCCTGCCGGTCTTGCCGATGCGCGCCGACGCCATCGTCAAAGGGGACGCCAAGGTGGCCGCAATCTCCGCAGCGTCCATTCTGGCCAAAGTACACCGCGATCAACTGTGTACGGCGCTCGACGCGGCGTATCCCGCCTACGGTTTTGCCAAACACAAAGGCTATGGCACCGCCGAGCACCTGGCCGCCCTGGCCTTGCACGGCCCATGCCCTGAGCACCGCACCAGCTTCCGCCCGGTGGCACAGGCACAGCGATGAACCCTGTGCGCAGCATCACCGCACGCGACAACCCGCTGCTCAAGGAGCTGCGCAAGCTGGGCTCTGACAGTGTGGCGTACCGCAAGCTGGGGCGTATCTGGGTGGAGGGTGCGCATTTGTGCAGCGCGGCACTGGCGCGGGGTCTCAAGCCCCGGATCGCAGTTTTTTCTGACGCGGGTTGGGACCGGGCGTTACCGGACTTACGCGCTGCGGCGCACGACACCGTGCGCTTGTCAGATGCCTTGTTCGGCAGTGTCAGCGCCCTGGATTCGCCGTCAGACATGGGCTTTGTGATGGACTTGCCGCTGTCCGCACAGATACTCCGCGGGGTTGACACTGTTTTACTGGACCGTGTGCAGGACGCCGGCAATGTGGGCTCCATCTTGCGCAGCGCATCCGCGTTCGGCTTGCGTCAGGTGCTGGCGCTGCGTGGGACGGCTGCCTTGTGCTCGCCCAAAGTGCTGCGCGCGGGTATGGGTGCCCATTTCGGACTGCACCTCATTGAGGGGCTGGAGCCGCACGATCTTGACGGGTGGGATGTTCCGCTGCTGGTGACCAGCTCGCACCACGGGGTTTTGTTGCACGAGGCGCGATTGCCCCAGCCCTGTGCGTGGGTGTTCGGGCACGAGGGGCAGGGTGTTGCGCCGCATTGGCAGGAACGCGCTGCTTCGGCGGTGCGGATTGCGCAGCCCGGCGGTGAGGAGTCCTTGAACGTTGCCGCTGCCGCCGCCATTTGCCTGCACGCTGCATCGATCGCAGCCCGCTAGAAGGCATGCAGAATATAATGATGGGCTTTTCCAAAGCAGCTCCGCCAAGCGCCTGCACTGTCAGTTTTCCATCTCTGTTGATCGACCGGATTTGATTCGCAGGGCGCCCTGGGGCCCACCGTAACGCAATCGGAGATCCCCGTGCTTTTGTCTCTTCAGGGTTCCACCCCGCCCGCCATCCTGGCACTCGCAGACGGCACTGTATTGTTCGGTAAGTCCATTGGTGCCCCCGGCCAGACCGTCGGTGAGGTGGTATTCAACACCTCCATGACCGGTTACCAGGAAATCTTGACCGATCCGAGCTATTGCCAGCAAATCGTCACCCTGACTTATCCGCACATCGGAAACTATGGTGTCAACGAAGAGGACGTGGAATCGCGCCGCGTATTCGCTGCCGGTTTGATCATCAAAGACCTGGCGATGCAGGCATCCAATTTCCGCCAGGATCAAACCTTGAGCGATTACCTGCAGGCAGCTGGCACAGTTGCAATGGCCAATTTGGATACCCGCCAGCTCACCCGCCACCTGCGCAGCCATGGTGCTCAAAACGGTTGCATTCTGGCTTTACCTCCTGGAGCGTTGGCCGACTCCGCGGCTATTCAACGCGCCATCGATGCTGCGCGGGCCGCGCCTTCGATGGCGGGGCTTGACTTGGCCAGTGTAGTGAGTGTTTCCCAGCCATACGCCTGGACCCAGACGGAATGGATGTTGGGCGCTGGATATGGCGAGCAGATTCAGCCGCGTTGGCATGTGGTGGCCTATGACTTCGGCATCAAATCCAACATCTTGCGCATGCTCAGCGCGCGCGGCTGTAAGGTCACCGTGGTACCGGCGCAAACCAGCGCTGCCGATGCGCTGGCCTTGCAACCCGACGGTATTTTCCTGAGCAACGGCCCCGGCGATCCGCAGCCCTGCGACTACGCGATCACTGCGGCGCGCACCTTGATCGAGTCCGGCATACCCACCTTCGGTATATGTCTGGGGCATCAGATCATGGCACTGGCCAGCGGTGCCAAGACTTTCAAAATGAAATTCGGCCACCATGGCGCCAACCATCCTGTCAAAGACTTGGCCAGCGGACGCGTCAGCATCACCAGCCAGAACCATGGTTTTGCGGTCGACGAGGCGTCGCTGCCTGCCCATCTGCGCGCCACCCACGTCAGTCTGTTTGATGGCACGCTCCAAGGACTGGAGCGCACCGACAAGCCTGCCTTCTGTTTTCAGGGTCATCCGGAGGCCTCGCCCGGCCCGCAAGACATCGGTTATCTGTTTGACCGTTTCGTGCGGGAGATGGAGTCGCGCGCATGAGTTGGTACGGTGTAACCGATATCTGGACTTACGTCGTCGGAGCCATAGGCATCATCCTGTTGCCCGGTCCGAATTCCCTGTTTGTCCTCTCCGTTGCGACTGCGCGTGGTGTGCGTGCGGGTTATCGGGGCGCGATGGGCGTATTTTTAGGTGACAGCATTTTGTTGGGTCTGGTGGGACTCGGTGCGGCTGGTTTGCTGCGCACCTACCCCGCACTGTTTATGGTGGTGAAATACGCTGGTGCGGTGTATTTAGGTTGGGTCGGCGTGAACCTGCTGCGCGCTGCCCTTCTGCGCTGGCGCACCAGCCCGACTGATGTGCAGGCGCACGCGCAACCAGCCGAGCCCGCGACCAGCGCGGCGATGGATCAGCCCTTTCGCCGGGCCTTGGTAATCAGCCTACTCAATCCCAAAGCGATTTTGTTTCTGTTGTCCTTTTTTGTGCAGTTCATCGACCCGCAGTACGAATCGCCTGCGGTGCCGTTTTTGATTTTGAGCGCCATCATCATGGGAGCCAGCGCGGCGTATTTGTCGGCCCTGATTTTTGCCGGTGTGCGGCTGGCGCAGACCTTCCGCCGCCGGGCGCGCCTGGCGGCCAGCTTATCGGCCGGCGTGGGTGGACTGTTTATGTGGTTTGCCGCAAAGCTGGCCAGTGCCAGCCTGCATTGAATTCGAGCAACGAGAAAAATACATGCCTAAACGCACAGATTTACACAGCATCCTGATCATCGGTGCCGGCCCCATCATCATCGGGCAGGCTTGCGAGTTCGACTACTCCGGGGTGCAGGCCTGCAAGGCTTTGCGCGAGGAGGGCTACAAGGTCATTTTGATCAACAGCAATCCGGCCACCATCATGACCGACCCGGCCACCGCCGATGTCACGTACATCGAGCCGATCAACTGGCAGACTGTTGAAAAAATTATCGCCAAGGAGCGACCGGATGCGATTTTGCCGACTATGGGTGGACAGACGGCCCTCAATTGCGCGCTGGATCTCTGGCACCACGGCGTGCTTGAGAAGTACCAGGTTGAGTTGATCGGCGCATCGCCGGAAGCTATCGACAAGGCCGAAGACCGCCTCAAGTTCAAAGACGCGATGACCAAGATCGGGCTAGGGTCGGCCCGTTCTGGTATCGCTCATAGCATGGACGAGGCCTGGGGTGTACAAAAAACCCTGGGTTTCCCCACCGTGATCCGCCCCAGTTTCACATTGGGTGGCACTGGCGGCGGAATTGCCTACAACGCTGAAGAATTCGAGACCATCTGCAAGCGCGGTCTGGAAGCCTCCCCCACGAATGAGCTGCTCATTGAAGAGTCCCTGCTGGGTTGGAAAGAATTCGAGATGGAGGTGGTGCGCGACAGGGCGGATAACTGCATCATCGTGTGCTCCATTGAAAACCTGGATCCTATGGGTGTGCACACCGGCGACTCGATCACTGTGGCGCCTGCACAAACGCTCACTGACAAGGAATACCAGATTTTGCGCAACGCGAGCTTGGCTGTGTTGCGCGAAATCGGCGTCGATACAGGCGGCTCCAACGTGCAATTCGCCATCAATCCGGCGGACGGCCGCATGGTCGTGATTGAGATGAACCCACGGGTCTCGCGCTCTTCGGCACTGGCGTCCAAGGCAACCGGTTTTCCGATTGCCAAAGTAGCTGCCAAGCTGGCCGTTGGCTTTACCTTGGATGAACTGCGCAACGACATCACCGGCGGCGCCACACCGGCCAGTTTCGAGCCCAGCATCGATTACGTGGTCACCAAGATTCCGCGTTTTGCGTTTGAAAAGTTCCCTGCCGCTGACAGCCGCCTCACCACCCAAATGAAATCGGTTGGCGAGGTGATGGCCATGGGTCGCACCTTTCAAGAATCATTCCAGAAAGCTTTGCGCGGCCTGGAAGTCGGTGTGGACGGCATGAACGAAAAAACCCAGGATCGTGAGGTCTTGGAAAAAGAGTTGGGTGAGCCCGGACCCGAGCGCATCTGGTACGTAGGCGATGGTTTTGCCCAGGGCATGAGCGTGGCGGAAATGCACGCGCTCACCAAAATCGACCCCTGGTTTTTGGTGCAGATTGAGCAGATCGTCAAGCTTGAACTCGACATCGAGCGCCTGCCCCAGCCGGTCGGCGGCAGCAGCCTGGACGCCATAGATGCCGCCACGTTGCGCACGCTCAAGCAAAAAGGCTTCTCCGACCGGCGTTTGGCGCGCCAGTTCAAAACCACCGACCGCGCCGTGCGCGAACGCCGCCGCGCCCTTGGTGTTCGGCCGGTTTACAAGCGGGTGGATACCTGCGCTGCCGAGTTCAGCACCAACACCGCGTATTTGTATTCCACCTATGAAGCCGAAGGTGCGGAGTGCGAAGCGGCTCCGACCGACCGCAAAAAAATCATGGTCCTCGGTGGCGGCCCGAACCGTATCGGGCAGGGCATCGAGTTTGATTATTGCTGCGTGCACGCGGCTCTGGCGCTGCGCGAAGATGGGTTCGAGACCATCATGGTCAATTGCAACCCTGAGACCGTGTCGACCGATTACGACACCTCGGACCGGCTGTATTTCGAACCGCTGACTTTGGAAGACGTGCTGGAAATTGTCGACAAGGAAAAGCCGCTGGGTGTGATCGTGCAGTACGGCGGCCAAACGCCCTTGAAGTTGGCACTTGATTTAGAGGCCAATGGCGTGCCCATCATCGGCACCAGCCCGGACATGATCGATGCGGCCGAAGACCGTGAGCGATTCCAGAAACTGCTGCACGCGTTGAACTTGCGCCAGCCGCCCAATGCCACCGCCCGCACCCAGCCCGAGGCATTGGACAAAGCGGCCGCGCTGGGTTACCCACTGGTGGTACGTCCCAGCTACGTGTTGGGCGGCCGGGCCATGGAGGTCGTCCATGAGCAGCGCGACCTGGAGCGTTATATGCGTGAGGCCGTCAAGGTGAGTCACGATTCGCCCGTGTTGTTAGACCGGTTTTTGAATGATGCAATCGAGTGCGATGTCGATTGCATCCGCGATCAGACCGGGGCTACCTGGATTGGCGGCGTCATGGAACATATCGAGCAAGCAGGCGTGCACAGCGGCGACTCCGCATGCTCATTGCCGCCGTACAGCCTTGCGGCTACGACGGTGGCCGAGATCAAGCGCCAGACCGCAGCCATGGCCGGTGCGCTGGAGGTGGTAGGTCTGATGAATGTGCAGTTTGCGATCCAGCATGTGGATGGTGCGGATGTCATTTATGTGTTGGAAGTCAATCCCCGTGCCTCACGGACCGTGCCGTTTGTGAGCAAAGCCACCGGCGTGCAATTGGCCAAGGTCGCCGCGCGTTGCATGGCTGGAAAAACGCTCGAGGAGCAAGGTATCGGCGACGAAATCACCCCGCCATACTTCAGCGTGAAAGAAGCGGTGTTCCCCTTTGTGAAGTTTCCCGGCGTCGATACGATCCTTGGTCCTGAAATGAAATCGACCGGCGAGGTCATGGGGGTGGGCAAGACCTTTGGCGAGGCCTTTATCAAGTCCCAACTGGGCGCTGGCGTTCGCCTCCCGCGTGCAGGCCAGGTGGTCTTGTCCGTGAAGCAAAGCGATAAGCCGCGCATGGTTGAAGTGGCCCGCTCGCTGCTGGCGATGGGGTTCACACTTGCGGCGACCAGGGGTACTGCTGCTGCGATTCACGCGGCGGGCATGGCCTGTAAGGCAGTGAACAAAGTTACCGAGGGTCGGCCTCACATCGTGGACATGATCAAAAACGATGAGGTCGTTTTGGTGATCAACACGGTGGAGGAGCGCCGCAACGCCATTGCCGACTCGCGCCTCATCCGCACCTCTGCGCTGCAGGCCCGGGTCACCACTTACACCACCATGGCCGGCGCTGAGGCAGCGGTCGACGGAATGCAATACGTAGACCATCTGGACGTGATTTCTGTGCAGGAAATGCACGCGCAACTGTTGGCATAATCGCGCGCTTGAAACGAAGGACAGTGGAGCGCTCGGCGCTGGCACTGTCCTTTGTGCTTATGCGGCGTGTTTTTGCGTTGCTCCATTTCCAAACCTTGTTGGATCTCTTATGGCCACTATTCCGATCACCAAGCGCGGCGCTGAAATTTTGAAAGCCGAATTGCACCAGCTCAAAACGGTGGAGCGCCCCACGGTGATCAACGCCATTTCAGAGGCGCGCGCCCAAGGCGATTTGAGCGAAAACGCCGAATATGACGCCGCCAAAGACCGCCAGGGTTTTGTCGAAGGTCGCATCCAGGAGATCGAAGGCAAGCTATCCGCTGCGCAGGTGATTGATCCGGCGGCGCTGGACGCGGGTGGTCGGGTGGTGTTTGGCGCCACGGTTGAACTGGAGCATGAGACCACCGGCGAGCGGGTGACCTACCAGATCGTTGGCGAGGACGAGGCTGACTTGAAGCTTGGTCTTGTCAATATCAGCTCGCCCATCGCCCGTGCGCTGATCGGAAAAGAAGAAGGTGACACTGCGGTTGTCATGGCCCCGGGCGGGGAAAAGTCCTATGAAATTGTGGCGGTCCATTACCGCTAAGGGCGCTGCCGTGGTGCGAGCTCTTCCCCTTTGGCTGGCCGCAGCGTGGCTGATGAGCTTGTCAACTATTGGTTTTGTGGTTGTGCCTTTGTTGTTTATTTATCTTCCTTCTCCAGCCTTGGCGGGCGGGATGGCCGCGCA
>CAIOUR010000262.1 GCA_903861575.1 uncultured beta proteobacterium
ACCAGCAGACCGGCCCCGATCTGTCCAACAACCGTGCCATCAACGGTCACGCTGGCGTGGCGGACCCGCTGAATGAGCGCCAGCATGCGGCATCAGGCCAGGGTAAGGCGCACGAACTTACGCTTGCCGACCTGCACCACATAGGTGCCGGCGCCGAGTTTGAGCCCCTTGTCGCTGACCACCTGGCTATCCACGCGCACGCCGCCACCGTCGATCAGGCGGTTGCCCTCGCCCGTGCTGGCAGCAAGGCCCGTGGATTTGAGCAGCGCGCCAATGGTTTGCGCAGCGCCTTCTGGACCCAGGGGCAGGCTGATTTCGGCGATCGCATCCGGAATCCCGCCCTTGCTGCGGTTGACAAAGTCTTGCTCAGCCGCGTCAGCCGCAGCCGCGCTGTGGACGCGCGCGGTGATTTCTTTGGCCAGCGCCACCTTGGCGTCGCGCGGGTTGCGCCCGCCGTCCACTTCGGCCTTCAGCGCGGCGATCTGGGCCTCGCTCTGGAAGCTCAGCAGCGTGTACCAGCGCCACATGAGCACGTCGGAGATGCCCATGACCTTGGCGAACATGGTGTTGGGCTCTTCAGAAATGCCGATGTAGTTGTTTTTGCTCTTGGACATTTTGTCCACGCCGTCGGTACCTTCGAGCAGCGGCATGGTCAGGATGCACTGCGGCTCCTGTCCGTACTCCGCCTGCAGGTGGCGGCCCATCAAGAGGTTGAATTTCTGGTCTGTGCCGCCCAGCTCGAGGTCGCTCTTTAGCGCCACGCTGTCGTAGCCCTGCATCAGGGGGTACAAAAACTCATGCACGCTGATGGACTGGCCGGCCTTGAAACGGTCGTGAAAGTCGTTGCGCTCCATCATGCGGGCGACCGTATAGCGGCTGGCGAGCTGGATCATGCCGCGCGCGCCCAGCGGGTCGCTCCATTCGCTGTTGTAGCGGATCTCGGTTTTGGCGGGGTCCAGCACCAGGCTGGCCTGCTTGTAATAGGTCTCGGCGTTCGATTTGATTTGCTCGGCAGTCAGTGGCGGGCGGGTGCTGTTGCGTCCGGAGGGGTCACCGATCATGCTGGTGAAGTCGCCAATCAAAAAGATGACGGTATGGCCCAGGTCCTGGAGCTGGCGCATCTTGTTGAGCACCACGGTGTGGCCGATGTGGATGTCCGGCGCGGTTGGGTCCAGCCCGAGCTTGATGCGCAGCGGCGTGCCCGTGGCTTCGGACTTCTGCAGCTTTTTAACCCAGTCGGCTTGGGGAATGAGCTCTTCACACCCGCGCAACGTCACCGCCAATGCGTGCGCCACGTCCGCAGAAACAGGGGGGGCTGCAGGGGCCGCTGGAACGGAATCGGTGGGGGTCATAGAAATGGGAGGAAAAGTGACGCTTGGGTATACTCCGGCCCGGCGTTTGCGACCAGGTCGAGACGCCCAATTTTAGCCCCGCACCCCCGTTGAACCCTTCGGCGGGCAGCACGCTCAGCCGGAGTACCCATTTGATCGACGCCTGTTTTCACGCCATAGACCGTGCCATGACGCGGCTTGCGGCGTGGATCCACCACTACCCGGAGCGCTTGGCGGCGGCAGTGGCGGCGCTGGCGCTGCTGGCAACCGGGGCCAGCGTAGCGGTCGCCAACCTGGGGCCGGAAGAACAACGCGTCAGTACCCGGTCGGTTATTGAAGCCGTGGAGCCCCTGCCGGTTCGCGCGCAGATTGAGGCGCTTTCGCAGCAAACCCAGGAACTTTACCGGTCGACCCAAAGCCGCAGCAACGACAGCGCCGAGGCGATCCTCAAGCGCTTGGGGGTTTCGGATTCGCAAGCCCTGAATTTTTTGCGTGTTGATCCTGAGTTCCAGAAAAACGTGATCGGGCGCCCGGCCCGCAGCTTGCGGGCGCAGACAAGCCGGGGCGCGAGCTTGCTCGAACTCTCCGCCCGTTGGGTGAACGCCGATAACACCTTCGGGCGCTGGACCCTGCGCAAGACGGAAAGCGGTTATGTTTCGAATACGCAAACCCTGCCACTGGTGGCCAGCACCCGGCTAGGCAGTGGAACCATCACATCCAATCTTTTCGCAGCGACCGATGAGGCGCGCATCCACAGCGGCGTTGCGGTGCAACTGGCGGAGATTTTTTCCGGCGACGTCGACTTCCACCGCTTGCACCCCGAAGACCGGTTTTCCGTGGTTTATGAGGCGCTTTTAGGTGACGACGAGGTGCTGGGATTCGGAAAAGTCTTGAGCGCCGAATTTGTGAGCGGTGAGAAAACTTACCAGGCTGTCTGGTTCCGTCAACCGGATGACGCCTCTGGAAAAGGAGCGTATTACACGCCCCAAGGCGATAGTTTGCGGCGGGCTTTTTTAGCGTCGCCCTTGGAGTTTTCCCGGATTACGAGCGGCTTCTCCATGCGCTTCCATCCGATTTTGCAAACCTGGCGCGCGCATCTCGGGGTTGACTACGCGGCTTCCATTGGAACGCCTGCACGCACGGTCGCCGACGGCGTGGTGTCCTTTGCAGGCGTGCAAAACGGTTACGGTAATGTGGTTTTCGTGCAGCACAGTTCAGGCCAAACCACGGTATACGCCCATTTGAGCAAGCTACTGGTGCAGCCGGGCGAAAAAGTTCACCAAGGTCAAACCATCGGCTTGACGGGTGCAACGGGTTGGGCAACCGGCCCGCACCTGCACTTTGAATTCCGCGTGAACGGCGTCTACCAAGATCCGCAGAAGTTTGCCCATAGCGCGCCGGGGGCGCCAATCACCGGCTCGATGCGTGCTGCCTTTATGCAACAAGCAGAAGCAGCGCGGGCACAACTGGCGGCAGCCTCCCTGGTCAATCAGGCCAGCGCGCAGTAATCGGTCTCGCGCTGACATCTGGGCGCGAACCCTTACACCGTGACCCGAGAAAAGCGCTACATCGGCTTGATGTCAGGCACCTCGCTGGACGGTGTTGATGGTGTATTGGCCGATTTTTCTGATGGACGCGCGCGGGTTATCGGGCATGCAACGGCGGCGCTACCGCAGCAACTTCGGGAAACCTTCCATGCCCTGAACAGCGTCGGCCACAACGAGTTGCATCGCGCTGCGTTAGCGGGTAATGCGCTGGCAGAGGTTTACAGCGATGTCGTGTGTCAGCTGCTAAAAAACAGTGGTACGCCCAAGAGTCAAGTGGCCGCGGTTGGCGCGCACGGTCAAACCGTACGGCATCTTCCGCGTCTGGATGGCGCAGTGGGCTACACCATCCAAGTCAACCAACCAGCCTTGCTAGCGGAGCTCTGCGGAATCGACGTCATTGCCGATTTCCGCAGCCGCGATATCGCTGCAGGTGGCCAGGGCGCACCGCTCGTTCCGCCCTTTCACCGAGCCGTTTTCGGGGCTCCCGGCGAAGCTCGGGCGGTACTTAATTTAGGGGGAATTGCCAATGTGACCGTCTTGGGTGCCACACCAGATGCACCTTTGATCGGCTTTGACTGCGGCCCTGCCAATACGCTGCTGGACCTTTGGTGTCGACATCACCAAAAAGGGGATTTCGATGCGAACGGGGCGTGGGCGCGTACCGGCCGCGTGCATCCGGGTCTGATGGCCGCTTTTCAGAAAGAACCTTTTTTTCATCTGCCCAGCCCCAAAAGCACGGGACGGGATCTATTCAATGCGGCCTGGCTCCAACACTATGTGGCGGGCTTTGACGCCATCCCTGCGCAGGATGTCCAGGCTACCTTGACCGAACTGAGCGCGTGGGCTGTGGCAGAGGCGCTAGAAGCCAGCGCGGCGGCTACCGTAATCGTTTGCGGTGGTGGCGTGCGTAACGGCTTCCTCATGGAGCGCCTGCGGGCACTGATGCCGCATCGCACCGTGGAAGCGTCCGATGCATGGGGTTTGCCCGCCCAGCAGGTAGAGGCATGTGCCTTCGCTTGGCTAGCCCGCCAACATGACCAGGGTAAAGCCGCCAGCCACTCCGCCGTTACAGGCGCGCGCGGCGCCCGCATCCTGGGTGCGCGCTACCCGGCGTGAACATTCACGGGAATATCAGGTCGAGAAAGACGAACCGCAGCCGCAGGTGGTTGTGGCATTGGGGTTCTTGATGACAAACTGAGCGCCCTGTAGATCTTCTTTGTAATCGATTTCTGCACCGACGAGGTACTGGTAACTCATCGCATCGATCAACAAGGAGACACCATTTTTGCTCATGGTGGTGTCGTCTTCGTTGGTGATCTCATCGAAGGTGAAGCCGTACTGGAACCCAGAATATACAAGAATGCAGATCCACCCATAAAAAAACCTCCAAAATTATCTTACTTGAATTTCACCGATCACGCGCCCGATCACGATCACCTGGTCCTGGGAATCACCGCTGATCTTTTTCGGCGGGTAGGAAGGATTCT
>CAIOUR010000263.1 GCA_903861575.1 uncultured beta proteobacterium
AGGCCCAACGCAAAATGTCCTGGTATCCCCTGGCCATTGTCTCGGTGGCGCTATCAAACCAGCCCGTCACGCGGCCCAAGGTTTTGCCATACCAACCGACGTTCTGACCCTTGCCCTGGGCGTCCAGCGACGGGTCGTGCCAGATGCTGGAGAGCATAGGGTCCAGGGTGAAGCTCACAAACATCGAGATCAGCACCGCCACCACAATGGTCAGCCCGAATTCGTGGAAAAACTTGCCGATGATCCCGCCCATAAAACCGATGGGCAGAAACACCGCCACGATGGAAAACGTGGTCGCCAGCACGGCCAGCCCGATTTCCTCGGTGCCGTCCATCGCGGCCTGAAAGGGCGTTTTCCCCATGGCGATGTGGCGCACGATGTTTTCGCGCACCACAATCGCGTCATCAATCAGCAGACCCACGCACAGGCTGAGCGCCATCAGCGTGATCATGTTGATGGTGAAGCCCAGCATGTACATGAACAAAAAGCTGCCGACAATGGCAATGGGCAAGGTCAAGCCGGTGATCACCGTGGAGCGCCAGCTGTTGAGGAACAAAAACACAATTAACACGGTGAGCAGCGCGCCTTCAATCAGCGTGCGGCGCACGTTTTCCACCGACACCCGGATCTGCCGCGAGCCATCGGTGATTTGCGTGAGATGAACCCCGGGTGGTGCTGCTTGCTGCAGCTCATCCAGCGCTTTGCGCAGCCCGTCCACCACCGCAATCGTGTTTTCATCCTGCGTTTTTTGCACCGACACCAGCAAAGTGCGCTGGCCGTTGTACAGCGCCAGACTCTCAGCCGGCTGCGCCCCGTCGCTGATGCGCGCCAACTGACCCAGGCGCACCGGTCCGCCGGGGCGTTGCACCACCGTGATCTGGCCAAAATCTTCCGGCCGCTGCATGCGCCCCTGCACTTGCAACACCCGGTCTTGTTCCAAAGAGCGGATGCTGCCCGCCGGCAGATCCTGGTTTTCGTTTTCTGCCGCTGCCGCCACCTGCTGGGGCGTGACGCCGTACGCCTCAAGGGCTGCGGGCTGCAAGTACAAATTGATCTGTCGCGGTGTGCCACCCACGACCGTGGCAGAGCCGACGCCGCGCACGTTTTCCAGACGGCGCTTCAAAACCTGGTCGGCCCAGCGCGTCATCTCCACCGGGCTGGGCGCGCCGGCGCCCGCGTCGGCGGTGATCGCCATGGACCAAATGGATTTGGCGGACGGGTCAAAACGCAGCACACGCGAGTCTTTCACTTCCGGGCGCAGCAGGGGCTTGACCCCGGCGACTTTCTCGCGCACGTCGTCGGCGGCTTTACGCCCCTCGGACTGCAAGCCGAACTCGATGACGACCACCGACTGGCCTTCGTAGCTGCGCGAGGTCAGGTTGCTGATGCCACCAATCGGGTTCACCGCCTCCTCAATTTTTTTGGTGACCTCGCTCTCGACGATTTCAGGGGATGCGCCGGGGTATTCCGTGATGACCACCACCGTGGGCAGGTCGATGTTTGGGAACTGGTCAATTTGCAGCCGCTGCAAGGAGAATAAGCCCAGCACCACCAGCGCCAGCATGGCCATGGTCGCAAAGACCGGGTTATGCAGGCTGACGCGGGTAAACCACATAGCTCAGGGCGTCGCCGCGCTCACGCTGACAACACTGCCGGGCCGCAAAGGCCCTACCGCTCCGGCCAGCACCTGCGCGCCCGCAGCAAGCCCCTCCACTGCCACCATCAAAGGGGCATCTGCCTTACCGGCGTCCGCGCCGATGCCGCGCGCACCCAGCGCCACGGTCTGGAGCTGCACTTTTCCGTCCACCAGCAGTTGCACATAGGGCAGCGGCTTGTCGGTGCGCACCGCGCTCAAAGGGAGCGCCAGCGCGGTGGTGCTCGACACCGCCACCGTGCCCTGCGCAAACAGGCCTTGGCGCAAGCCCGCGCCGTCGGCCAAAGCCAGGTAGGCGATCACCGAGCGGTTACCCGGCGTCGCGTTGGGGTTGATGCGTGCGATCCGCGCCGCAATGGGCTCAGGTCTACCGTCCACAGTCAGGCGTGCGCTTTGCCCGACTTGCAGTTGCAGCGATTCCGCTGTGCCGACCGAGGCCTCCAGCTCCAGCTTGGACAAGTCCACAATTTCCACGATGCGTGCGTCCACTGCGGCGCGCTCACCTGGCTGGGTCAGGCGCTGTGCAATCTGGCCGCTGATCGGGGCGCGCAGCACGCCGTCGTCCAGCGCCTTGCGGGCGATGTCCACCGCCGCCTGCGCCGCGCGGTACAGCGCTTGCGCACTGGCCAGTGCGGACGTGGATGACTCCAGCGCGGTCTTGGAAATAAAGCCCTGTTCCACCAGCGCGCGGTTGTTGTCGAAGTTGCGCTGCGCCACGTCAATTTGGGTCTTGCTGGACTCGGCCTGTTGCTGGGCTTGTTGCAGACGCGGGCCGGCCTCGCTGTTTTCAATGCGGCCAATCAGTTGCCCGGCTTTCACAAAATCACCCTCACGCACCTGCAAGCCCTGCACTTCGCCGGCTACCCGCGCTTTGACAAAGGCTGCGTTACTGGCTTTGATGGCTCCGGAGACCGGCACGCCCACCGCCAAAGTCTGGGTTTGCAAGGTGAGCACGTCGGTTGCCGACAACAGGGTGGGCGGCGCCACCTTGGCCGATTCGGTTTGTGCCTCGGCCTTGGCGCGCTCGGTCTGGCGCTTGTCCACCACGCGGTACGCCCCGGCTGCCACGGCTAGCGCAACAAGTCCCACCACCAGCCAACCGTAACGCACCCGCATGCTTAACCCGCTTTTCCAAAAATGAGCGGGCAGTTTAGCTGGGGGGCATTGCCGTCTATGCTTACGGTTGTTTTCACGTTGTTGTCCTATGCAAACACATTCACATTCCACGATCGCGCTGGGCGCGGGCTGCTTCTGGTGCAGCGAGGCGGTATTCGTCCAGGTGCGCGGCGTACTCGATGTCGAGTCCGGCTACAGCAACGGCCACGTCCAGCAACCCCGCTACGAAGACGTCTGCAGCGGTGCCAGCGGCCACAACGAAGTCATCAAGCTCGTCTTTGACCCCGCGCAGATCAGTCTGCGCGAGATCCTGGAGATCATGTTCCTGATCCACGACCCCACCAGCCTGAACCGCCAGGGCAACGACGTCGGGCCGCAGTACCGCAGTGGCATTTACTGCTCCAACGCCGCGCAACTCGCCGAAGTCCAGGCCTTTGTCGACGAGGTTCAGGCCAGCGGCGTATTCAGCCGCCCCATCGTCACCGAGCTGGCGCTGCTAGACAACTATTGGGCCGCCGAGGATTACCACCAGGACTATTACGAGCAGCACCCCAATCAGGGCTACTGCTCGTTCGTGGTCGGCCCCAAAGTGGCCAAATTTCGACAACAATTTGCGAGCCTGCTGAATTGAGCCTGTGCGCTGCCAGCGCGGTCGCACGACAGGCACAGATGGACTTCAGGCACACAGAT
>CAIOUR010000264.1 GCA_903861575.1 uncultured beta proteobacterium
CATGGCCGGTGTGGCCATGCCCGCTGCCGCCAAGCTCATGGCCGACAAGGGCCTGGCTGCGGGCTCCGTTGTTGGCACCGGCAAAGACGGACGCGTTACCAAGGGCGATGTGCTGGCAGCGCCCGCGCCGACGGCTGCGGTGCAGGCGGCATCCATCCCCACCGGCGTTCCCACCAGCACCTTGCCGCAGGTCAGCGCAGCGGCCACGCCGGACCTCGGCCAGCGCCCCGAGCAGCGCGTGCCCATGACCCGTCTGCGCGCCCGCGTCGCCGAGCGTTTGCTGCAATCGCAGGCTACCAACGCCATCCTCACGACCTTCAACGAAGTCAACATGGCCCCGGTCATGGACATGCGCAAGCGCTTTCAGGAGCGCTTTGAGAAAGAGCATGGCGTCAAGCTCGGCTTCATGAGTTTCTTTGTCAAAGCCGCTGTGCATGCGCTGAAAAAATTCCCGGTGCTCAACGCGTCGGTGGACGGCAACGACATCGTCTACCACGGCTACTTTGACATCGGTATCGCCGTCGGTTCGCCGCGCGGTCTGGTGGTGCCTATCCTGCGCAACGCCGACCAGATGAGCTTTGCCGAGATTGAGAAGAAGATTGCCGAATACGGCCAGAAAGCCGCCCAAGGCAAGCTGGGTATTGAAGAGATGACCGGCGGCACGTTCTCCATCAGCAACGGCGGCACCTTCGGCTCCATGATGTCCACCCCCATCATCAACCCGCCGCAAAGCGCCATTCTGGGCGTGCACGCCACCAAAGACCGCGCCGTGGTGGAAAACGGCCAGGTCGTGGTGCGCCCCATGAACTATTTCGCCATGAGCTACGACCACCGCATCATCGACGGCCGCGAAGCCGTCCTGGGCCTGGTCGCCATGAAAGAAGCGCTGGAAGACCCGTCGCGTTTGTTGTTTGATATTTGATGGACCAGCCCATGACCCAAGCATTCGACGTCATCGTCATCGGCGCCGGCCCCGGCGGCTATATCGCGGCTATCCGGGCGGCGCAACTCGGCTTCAAGGTCGCCTGCGTGGACGCCTGGAAAAACGCCAGCGGCGGCCCGGCACCCGGTGGCACCTGCACCAACGTGGGCTGCATCCCGTCCAAGGCGCTGCTGCAATCCAGCGAGCACTACGACCAGGCCCGCAACCACTTTGCCGAACACGGCATCAGCGCGACCGGCGTCAAGATGGACGTGGCCCAGATGCTGGCGCGCAAAGACAGCGTGGTGCAGCAGAACAACGACGGCATCCTGTACCTGTTCAAGAAGAACAAGATCAGCTTCTTCCACGGCCACGGTGCCTTGGCCGCACCCGTGGACGGCGTGCACCAGGTCACGGTCAGCGGCGCGACGGAAGCAACTTTGAGCGCCCCGCAGATCATCATCGCCACCGGCTCCAGCGCCCGCGCGCTGCCCGGTACGCCGTTCGACGAGGTCAATGTGCTGTCCAACGACGGCGCGCTGCGTGTGGGCGCGGTGCCCAAGAAGCTCGCGCTCATCGGCTCGGGCGTGATCGGCCTGGAGATGGGCTCGGTCTGGCGTCGCCTGGGCGCGGACGTCACCATCCTGGAAGGTCTGCCGACTTTCCTGGGCGCGGTGGACCAGCAGATCGCCAAAGAAGCCAAAAAGGCGTTTGACAAACAGGGCTTGAAGATCGAGCTGGGCGTGCAAGTCGGCGAAATCAAAGTCGCCAAAAAGGGCGTGTCGGTGGCCTACACCAACGCCAAAGGCGAGGCGCAGACCCTGGATGCTGACAAGCTCATCGTCTCGATCGGCCGGGTGCCGAACACGGCTGGTTTGAACGCCGCTGCCGTGGGCCTGGCGCTGGACGAGCGCGGCGCGGTGGTGGTGGACGCCGACTGCAAAACCAATGTCCCCGGCATCTGGGCCGTGGGCGACGTGGTGCGCGGCCCCATGCTGGCGCACAAGGCGGAAGAAGAGGGCGTGGCCGTGGCCGAGCGCATCGCCGGGCAGCACGGGCATGTCAACTTCAACACCGTTCCCTGGGTCATTTACACCAGCCCCGAGATTGCGTGGGTGGGCCGCACCGAACAGCAACTCAAGGCCGACGGCGTGGCGTACAAGGCCGGCACCTTCCCCTTTCTGGCCAATGGCCTCGCCCGCGCTTTGGGCGATACCACGGGCATGGTGAAGTTCCTGGCAGACGCCGTCACCGACGAAATTTTGGGCGTGCACATCGTGGGTCCCATGGCCAGCGAATTGATTGCTGAGGCCGTGGTTGCCATGGAGTTCCGTGCCAGCAGCGAAGACATTGCCCGCATCTGCCATGCGCATCCCTCCCTGTCC
Source organism: uncultured beta proteobacterium (assembly GCA_903861575.1). GTDB lineage: Bacteria > Pseudomonadota > Gammaproteobacteria > Burkholderiales > Burkholderiaceae_C > Allorhodoferax. The sequence continues at coordinate 2,308 of CAIOUR010000264.1, forward strand.
GAAGCGACCAAGGAAGCCGCTTTGGCCGTGGACAAGCGCGCGCTCAACTTCTAAGCCAGGCG
>CAIOUR010000265.1 GCA_903861575.1 uncultured beta proteobacterium
CATCACGATGGACGGCGGCAACAAAATACCCAGCGTGCCTCCGGCAGCGATGATGCCCGCCGCAAAACCGGGTGAATAACCGCGCCGACGCATCTCCGGAATACCGGCTGAACCGATGGCTGAACACGTCGCAGGGCTCGAGCCCGCCATGGCTGCAAACAGCGCGCAGGCAAACACATTGGCAATCCCCAAGCCGCCCGGCACCTTATGCAGCCAAGCGTGTATGGCCGAATACAAGTCCTGCCCGGCGCGCGATTTACCAATCGCAGCACCTTTCAAAATGAACAGGGGAATCGACAGCAGCGTGATCGACGCCATCTCTTCATAAACGTTTTGTGCCACCGTATCCAGCGAGGAAGCCGGCATGACGAAATACATGAATGAAACCGCCACGCTGCCCAAAGCAAACGCAATCGGCATGCCGGAAAACATCACCAACAAAGTGGCGCCACCGTAGGCCAAGCCCAGTTGCAAAGCCGTCATGGGGCATCTCCTTCGCGCCGCTCACCGCCGAGCATGCGCACGGCCGATTGCAAAAACAGCTGCAGCACCAGCAAGCCCATACCGGCGGTCATGAGGCCATAGGGAATCCACAGCGGCGGCGCAAAGCTGCTGGAGGTCGTTTGCCCCTCGACCCAGGCCTCATGCAACAGCGCCCAGGACTTCCAGGCAAAAAAAGTACAAAACAACAAGGAGGCAACATCCACAAACAGCAAACGGGCCCGGTTAATCCCGGCAGGCAGCAAGTCCGCTAATGCCTCAATGCCAACGTGCCCGCGCAAGGCTTGCACATAAGCGCAGCACATGAACACCGCCCCCACCAGCAGAAAGACAGCCACCTCGTCCTGCCAGTCGGTTGACCAGTGTAAAAAGTAGCGGGTGGCCACCGACGATGTCAGTACCGCCGCGCCCAACACCAGCGCGAGCATGGACAAGGCCAAGACCAAGCGGTTAATCGCCAGCAACGCCTGGTTCAGGATGGCCAGGAGGGGATTTCGGGGGACGGAAACCCCCACCGGTGCACCCGGGTCCAGCTCAAACCCGTGGCTCACAGGGTTTGCTCAGCCAAGGCCAGCAACTTGGCACTGCCCGCATTCTTGGATGCGTAGTGCTTCCAGGCGGTTTCACGCGCCAGGTCTTGCCATTTCTTGATCGACGCGGGGGTCAAATCCACCACGAGGTCACCGTCTTTTTTGTAAACCTTGCCAACTTCGATGTCGTCTTTTTTAGCCTCTTCCAAGGCAAAGGCTTCCATCTCGGCACCCACGGTCATGAGCAGATCGCGCTGCGCCTGGGGCAGTGCATCAAAAATTTGCTTGGACATCATCAGTGGCTCGAACATGAACCAGTACGCGCCGTTGCGCCCCGTGGTCAGGGCTTTGGCAACTTCTTCGAGACGGAAGGAGATCAGCGAGGTCGAAGACGTCATGGCGGCGTCCATAGCACCGGTTTGCATACCGGCGTAAATCTCGTTGGACGGCAGCGTGACCACCGAGGCACCGGCTTCTTTGAGAATCATGTCCATCTCGGCCGATCCACCGCGCACCTTCATGCCTTTGGCGTCTTCGGGATTGATGATGGGTTTGTTGCGCGAAGCCACTCCGCCAGCCTGCCAAATCCAGGTGATCAGCACAATGCCTTTGTCCTGCAAGAGGCGGGTGAGCTCGTGGCCCACGGGTTTGTTTTTCCAGCCATAACCCTGCGCATAGGACGTGACCAGGCCAGGCATCAGGCCGATATTGACCTCGGGAATCTCGCCCCCTGCGTATGACAGGGGAATCAGCGCCATGTCGAGCGCACCCTTGCGCATGGAGGAAAACTGCGCCAGTGTCTTCATCAACGAGGAGCCGGGGTAAATGTCAAACTTGAGGGCACCTTTGCTGCGTTTTTCGACCTCGGCGGCGAATTTACGAACCAACCGGTCGCGGAAATCGCCTTCCGTGGCGGTACCACCAGGAAACTGGTGCGAAATTTTCAGGGTCGTGGTTTGAGCCAGCGCGGCATCAAAAGGCAAGCCAACCAGACCTAATGCACCGGCAGTTTGCAATAGTTCGCGTCTTTTCATACGGTCTCCATTTATAAAAATCATGAAGGCACTGTAGCCACATTTCAGGGGAGGCGCATTAGAACATCCCCTTGAATAAGCCCCGAAATCACCCGACAAGCGTGAAAAACGGCCTGGTATATCGACGGGCACAAGCACCGGACGCAGGCTTCAAGCAAACAAACCGTGCAAATACCATGCACCCCGGCCGACTTCGCTGGGCTGCAGCCTTTGGCGAAAAATCCACAGCAAGCCGGATGCTGCACTGCGGGCGATGAAGTAATCCCGCTGCACACCGGACCCACCATCCCAACCCGCCACTTCGATACGCTGCGGACCCGCCAGAAGGGTCAAAGGGCCGTGGAAGCTAGGCGCGCCCTGTGCATCAGTATGCAAAGGCTGCGGGCTCTCGCACAACCAGGTGGGGTACAGAACCGCATCGGTATCGGCCAAAGCGTGGTGTTGCGCCCCCAGCCGGGACCCGGTAGGCGCGGGGTCGGCCGCATGCCACTGCTGCATGGATTCGGGCCGGTGGTCGTCTTGCAATGCCACGCGCAAGACGCTGCCCGGCCCCACGCGGGCGGCTACCCGTTCCAGCATCTGGTGCAGCGGATCGCCCGGGCGCTGCGCCTCAGGCAGCAGGCTGCGGCTCTCGCCCTGGAGCGGCTGCGTGGCGGGAGCGCGCAGGCGTAAATACAAAACCGGCGCGGGCAGCGTCACGCGGGCCAGTTGCTCGGCGAACAGGCGCTCCCAGTGGCGCATGTCCTGGCTGGCCTGGGCGGTGCGCAGTTGCAAGCGACCCCAACCGTCGCCGCTGTGGTGGGTATCGGTATGCGCGGCATTGCTGCGCCGGGCATCGAGCTGCCACTGCAGCTCGAGCACCAAGGCCCCGCGCTGGCGCAGACGCAGCCACAGACCCAGCTGCGCCAGCAGACGGCGCGCGCCAAACAACAAAGCGGGTGCGTTATCGACTTGGGCTGCAAGCTCCAATGTCTGGTCAAAGACCTCGGGCACGGTCAGCCAGGGGTAGCGCTCGGGGCGCTGGCCGTAGGCGCAATCCATCGCGTCCAGCAAAGCAGCACCAAAGCGCCGGGCCACCCCGCCACGGGGCAGCGCCCGCAAACTGCCCCAGTCGTGCACGCCCAGCCGCGCCAATGTTGGCAGATGGGGCGTCGCTGCGGCCAGCGCGTGCAGTGGGAGGACGTTGATGGGCAGGCGCGGCAGCGGCGGCAATTGCAAACGTGCTAGCGCCACCAGGGCCGTGCGGCCTTGGGCCAGCCGTGGCGCGGATGCGAGCGGGGCGACCGGCGCAGCAGCAAGCGGCGCATCCTCGTCGTGCAGCAAAGCCTCCAGCAAAGCCGCTCCGCCACCAAACAGGCGCACGCTGGCCGAGACTTCCAGCACCAGCGCCGCATCCACCTGCGCGACCAAGGGCGTCAAACGCAGCGCCCGCCAGGCCCAGACGCGCAAGGCCTCGGCTCCATCCACGTGCGCCACTGGCTCAGGCTGCAGCGCGATCCAGTGCGGGCGCATCAGCGAACAAATCCAAGGGCGTCGTATCAGCAGCACCGACGGGCGCGGGCGCAAGCGCAGCGGCCAGAACACGTGCCAGCTGCCCCTGCGCAGGCAGTATCTGCAAAGCGTGCGCCAACGGCGGGCCCCGGCGTTTGAGGATTTCCACGCGCAGGCCTGTGGCATGCGTGGCGCAGGGTGCGAGCTGTACGCGCAGCACCGCAGGCGATGCGGTGTGCGCCGCCTCGCTGTGGCGCATCACAAACAGCAGCTTGTGGTGCTGTGCGGCGGCCAGTTGCAAACGGCGCAATTCCTGCGGGCGGGCCTGTGCCCGCCACAGCAGCACCGCATCCACCGGCGCACAACGCAGTGCCTGCTCGGCCATCCAGAGTTGTGCATCGGTAGCGCGCAGCCAAAGCAATCGCTGCCAAGGCAAACCGAGTCCGGCCAGCGCGGGCGCAAACGGCAGCAAGGCCGCAGTCCCCAGCGTAGGCGCACCCACCAGCACCACCGGCCCCTGCCCGCAGCGCAACAACGCCGGCAGCAGCAGACGCCATTCCAGGTGCACACCCGGCGCTTGGATCAGCTCGGTCAGTGCGCCAACCGGCCAGCCGCCGCCGGGCAGTTGGGCATCGAGTGCGGCGTCGCCACTAGAGACCGTGTCCGCTTGCGGCGCGGCCAGCGCGTCGGCGCGCCAGACCTGATCGGGCAGGTCGGCGGCATAGGCGAAAGGGGAAGAAGATGCGGCAGACATGGCACAAATACTGTATTTAATTACAGTATATGCCAGCACCCTCCTAGGTGCCAGATCAGCGCATCAAGCCTGGCCGATCTCAGGCCAGCGGTGGTGCAGATACACCCAGGACACCAGGCCGATGGACATCAACCCCAGTGAACTTACGGCCAGCGACACCGGGGAGTGCATGACCAGCGGCGAGACCAGACCGGCGACGATGGCGTTGGCCGATGTGCCGACAAACATATGCAGCGAAGAGGCCATGCCCCGGCGCATAGGGTGCAAGTCCAGCACCAGAATCGTCACAGCGGGCACCATCAGCGCCCAGCCGAAAGCAAATATGCAGACCGGGAACATGGCCCACCAGACATTGGGGGTGAACACGAGGTTGGCCGCCACATTGAGCACGCCCACGCACAGCATGACCAGAAAGCCATCGCGAATCTGCCGCTTGGGCGTACGCCGACCCGCCACCCGCCCACTCACCCAGGCGCCGCCCATGATGCCGCTGATGGTGAACAGAAAAAACACAAAAAACTGCTGTGGCAGCAAATGCAGGTGCTCGCTCAAAAACACCGGCGCACTCAATACATACAAAAACATGCCGTTAAAAGGTACGCCGCTGGACAAGGCCAGCAGCACAAAACGCCGGTCGCCGCCGAGTTGCCAATAGCCGGCCAACAGATTGCGGGGATGGAAATGCTGGCGCTGGCTGGTATGCAGGGTCTCGGGTAGCCAGCGTAAATTAGCCAACCACAAGGCCACACCCACACCGGTGAGGAACCAGAAAATCGCCTGCCAACCGATCCACACCAGCAGCGCGCCGCCGATCAGCGGCGCAATCGCCGGGGCGATGCCGAAAAACAGCGTCACCTGGCTCATGACCTTCTGGGCCCGGGCGGGCTCGTACATGTCGCGGATCACAGCGCGGGCGATCACGATGCCCGCGCCGGTGGAAAAACCTTGCAGCGCTCGGAAAAAAACCAGCTGTCCAATAGTCTGCGACAGCGCGCAGCCCGCCGAAGCCAGTGTGAACACCGCCATGCCCCACAAGACCACCGGACGGCGGCCGAAGCTGTCGGAGATCGCGCCATGGAACAAGGCCATGAACGCAAAGGCCATGAGGTAGGCCGAGAGGGTTTGCTGCATTTGCAGCGGCGTGGCCTGCAGCGAAGCGCCCATGGCCGCAAAGCCGGGCAAATAGGTGTCGATGGAAAACGGCCCCAGCATGCCCAGCACCGCCAGCAAAATGGCAAAAGCCCATTGCGGGGCGCGCCACAGGGACTGGGCGTCGGGATTCACGGGGTTAACAGAGAAACAGGCACGGTCCATTGGAACACGGCGAGAACACGACGCGAATACGGGGAACATAATCCCCGCATGACCCTCTCCCCCGCCGCGCCCAGCGCGTTTGCCAGCCTGCCCTTATCGCCTGAGACGCTGGATAACCTGCAGCAACTCGGTTATCTGGAGATGACGCCGATCCAGGCGGCCGCCCTGCCCCCGGCGCTGGCCGGGCAGGACCTTATCGCGCAAGCGCAGACCGGCAGCGGCAAAACCGCTGCCTTTGCGCTGGCCTTGCTGGCGCGGCTCAACCCCCGCTGGTTTGCGGTGCAGTCCCTGGTTTTGTGCCCCACACGCGAATTGGCCGACCAGGTGAGCGCCGAAATCCGCCGCCTGGCGCGGGCGCAGGACAACATCAAAGTGGTGACGCTGTGCGGTGGTGTACCGCTGCGCGGCCAGCGCGCCACCTTGGAGAACGGCGCGCACATTGTGGTGGGCACGCCGGGGCGCGTGATGGACCATCTGGCGCGCGCCACGCTCACCCTGGAAGGCCTGAACACCCTGGTGCTGGATGAGGCCGACCGCATGCTGGACATGGGTTTTCTGGACGACATCCGCACCGTGGTCCAGCAGGCCCCGGCGCAGCGCCAGACCTTGCTCTTCAGCGCCACCTACCCGGACGGCATTGCCGCGTTGGCGCAGCAATTTATGCGCACGCCGCAACGCATCAGCGTGCAGGCCACGGCAGCGCAGGTCACGATCGAGCAGCAATTTGTGGAGATCACTCCACCCCAGCGCCTGGACGCAGTGGCCGCGGTGCTGCGGCATTTCCGCCCGGCCAGCACGCTGGCTTTTTGCAACACCAAGCAGCAGTGCAAAGACCTGGAAGCGTTTTTGCAAGGCCAGGGCTTTAGCGCGCTGGCCCTGCATGGCGAACTGGAGCAGCGCGAGCGTGACCAGGTCTTGGCGCAATTTGCCAACGGCAGCTGCTCGGTGCTGGTGGCTACCGACGTGGCCTCGCGCGGTCTGGACATTGCGCAGCTCGAAGCGGTCATCAACGTGCACATCACGCCCGACCCCGAGGTCCATGTGCACAGGGTTGGCCGCACTGGCCGCGCAGGGGCCAGCGGGCGCGCCATCAGCCTGGCGACCCTGAACGACATGGGCCGCGTCGGCGCGATCGAGGTCTACCAAAAGCTCTCCAGCGTCTGGCTGCAGTTGAACAGCCTGACGCCGATCAGCGACCAGCCCCTGCTACCGCCCATGCGCACGCTGCTGATGCTGGGCGGGCGCAAAGAAAAAATCCGCCCCGGCGATGTGCTCGGCGCGCTGACCAACGCCGAGGGCGGAGCCGCCTTCACCCGCGAGCAGATCGGCAAGATCCAGGTCACCGATTTTTGTACCTTCATTGCCGTTGCTCGGGAACTGGCGGCCGCTGCCTGCGCCAAACTCAACGCCGGGCGGGTCAAAGGCCGCTCGGTCAAGGTGCGTGTGCTGTGAATCCAGGTGCGCAGGCCAACCGTGCGACAATGCGCGCAATTGCGGTGCTTCAGTTACCCGCAATGACAGCACCATGCTGAATTTTCTGTATCTACCTGCCAATAACTGACTGGGCTCCTTGCCCCGTTCGGCCGGTATGTGAAGCGTCCTCAGGACGCACCCTTATGACTTTTGAAGATCTCCAATTGGCTCCGGCCTTGTTAAAAGCTGTGCGCGAGCAGGGCTACGACGTTCCCACACCGATCCAGGCGCAAGCCATTCCGCTGATTCTGGAAGGCCGCGACCTGCTCGGTGGCGCGCAAACCGGCACCGGCAAAACAGCCGCATTCACCCTGCCGCTGCTGCACCGCCTGACCATGAGCCGCAGCGCCCAAAACAAATTCGGCGGCACGGGCATCCGCGCGCTGGTGCTCACGCCCACCCGCGAACTCGCAGCCCAAGTAGAAGAATCTATCCGCACCTACGGCAAATACCTGCAACTCAGCAGCACCGTGATTTTTGGTGGCGTGGGCATGAACCCCCAAATCAGCAAACTCAAAAAAGGCGTGGATATTCTGGTCGCCACACCCGGACGCTTGCTGGACTTGCAACAGCAAGGCATGCTGGACCTGGGCCAGGTGCAAATCCTCGTGCTCGACGAGGCCGACCGCATGCTGGACATGGGCTTTATCCACGACGTGAAAAAGGTGCTGGCGCTGGTTCCCAAAGAAAAGCAAAGCCTGTTGTTCTCTGCGACCTTCAGCGACGAAATCCGCGACCTGGCCAACGGCCTGCTCAAAGACCCGCAAAGCGTGCAGGTCACGCCACGCAACACCACGGTGCAGCGCATCACGCAGGTGATCCACCCGGTCGGACGCGGCAAGAAAAAAGCCCTGCTGGCGCACATCATCAACGAGCACAACTGGAGCCAGGTGTTGGTCTTTACGCGCACCAAGTTCGGCGCCAATAACGTGGCCGAGTTCTTAGAAAAGAACGGCATCAGCGCCATGGCCTTGCACGGCAACAAAAGCCAGTCGGCGCGCACCCAGGCGCTGGCCGGTTTCAAAAGCGGTGATGTGCGCGCCCTGGTCGCTACCGACATCGCTGCGCGCGGTATCGACATCGATGAGCTGCCGCACGTCGTGAATTACGAAATCCCCAACGTCTGCGAAGACTATGTGCACCGCATCGGCCGCACCGGACGCGCGGGGTCTGACGGCGCAGCCGTCAACCTGGTGAGCCTGGACGAAGAAGGCTTTATGGCTGAGATCGAACGCTTCACCAAGCAGAACATCGAAGTGCGCGTGATCGAGGGCTTTGCCCCCGAACCCGACGAGCGCGCCGAGCCCATCGCCATGGGACGCCAAACCATCTGGGGCGGCGCTGGCAAACCACCAAGCCGCGACGTGATGCAAGCCGCAGCCAAAGCTGCACGCAGCGAAATGCTGGAACGTGTGCGGGAGAAAAAAGGCGCCGGTGGCGCGGGCCCTCGCCATGGCGGCGGCGGGCGCAACGGTGGCGGTGGTGGCGCAGGACGTGGCGGACCGCCGCGCGGCCACGGCAATGGCCAAGGCCATGGCG
>CAIOUR010000266.1 GCA_903861575.1 uncultured beta proteobacterium
CGATAAAAGAAACGATGTAAGATAATATTTTCATAAAGACAGACGGGCGGCTTTGTGTCCGCCCGTCATAAAACCTTTAACTAAGCGTAGAGCCATTGTTGCCCACGATAATCCAACCTACCGCGTTGTTCAAATAGAGCAAGGTGATGGATTGCCTTACCGCCGTAAACTCAAAAGCTGAATATCCCGTTTTGGTTGCCGGGGTGCAAGTGTAGGTGCCACCACCGGTCAAGGCCACGCAAACGATCGTCAAAAGCTGTCCGGGCGTGCCGTTCGCGAGCGCACCGGCTTCCGCGCTGCCGCTTACTGTTTTCGTAAGCAAGCCGTAGGCCAATTGCGTAGAGCCAATCGTGGTTTCCCCCGAAGCAATCGCAGTCGCTTGGCTGGCTACGCTACCCGTCCCATAACCCAAACGGGCCAAAGTAAGTGTAGAGCCGTCGAACCTCGGCAAGGCTGACCCCGAAATGTTAACGTCCATCGCTTGTCCGACATCCGTCCCATTGTCTTTGAAGCCGACTGAAGCGTAAGACGGAAACGCTAGGACGGCGATTAAGAACAAACTCATCAAAATTTTTTTCATTGGTTTACCTCTTACCTTTTTTAGGGGAGGTGGGTTTCCCCACCTCCCAAGTTTCTATCAGTCTGCTAACGCCGGGATGTCTACGCTCTCTAAACACGGAATCTGGACGACCTTCGTTTCTTCCATCCGGGTCCCGCCCATCTGGAATTTTACATACCAATGCCAGCTATATCCTTTGGTCTGGTATTGCTCAAGTCTTGCCTCCGGCGATAACTGGATCGCAATCTGGACGCCGGTTTTTTGCCATGCGTAACATAAACGGGTTTTGGCATCGTCGCCGGACACGTCTTTGGCTAAAAGACGTTCGCTGCGTAAATACTCAAATCCGAGCCATGTTCTCTTTTGGACCGTGCCTTCGACCAACGGTTTCACGATGTTAAAATCGTGGCTGGTTAAGTCGGTCATCAACAACATCTGGTCTTCCTCTTCGGACGCTAACGCGATATGGCGGCCTTCTGCGGGAACCTGGGCTTTATTGAAAAGAGTTTTGGCCGCCATGATTTTCAGTTTCGTCATGGTCTTGGCGCCGTTGGCGTCAGCTAAAGCAAGAATCTGTGAGCCAGAATTATAAGCCGCCAACGTCTGCGCCGTTGTTCCCAGCTTGCCGGTGTAAGCCGTGCCGCCTAAAGCGCTGATGAAGATATCATCATATGCGCGGCCAAAGCCGGCCATGATCGCCTGATACCCGGAAGCCTTGGGGTCGGCTACCGCCTGCAAACCATCGGACCAGTCGAACAAACGACCGTCATGTTTCGCGGTAGGGAATACGTTGCGGATCGTGTAAGTGAAAGAATCGGTCGGGGTGTTGTCGCCCGGCGTGTAAGCGGTCGGCTTCACGGCGGCAACCTGGTTATACGTCTTGCGTTCGCCTACGAAATTGCGGTCCTCCATCGCGTAAGGCGCAAAAACAGATGTTAACTGTTGCGCCAATAAAGCAATGGTTTCGGAAAACTGGGTAGAATATAGGGTAGTATAGCTTACGAACGACATGGTTTATCTCCTGTTTAAACTTCTGTGTC
>CAIOUR010000267.1 GCA_903861575.1 uncultured beta proteobacterium
CTGTACGGGTGTTGTCACCATCTTATTCTCCTCCGGCGGGCATCCGAAGCTTCCAGTATACCTCGTCGCGAACATCTGTAATAACGGCCTCCGTCGTCAAGATCGTGGCGGCCACGGATGCTGCGTTCTCCAACGCCACACGCACAACCTTCTTCGGATCGATCACTCCCTCTGCAATGAGGTTACCGTACGTCTCGGTCGCTGCGTTGTATCCAAAATCACCGTCCCCGGCGAGGATCCTGGACAACGCCGACCGGGAGTCCACACCCGCATTCTCAAGAATACGACAGAATGGACTGCTCAGGACCTTACGTAACAAGGACGCACCCGCAAGCTGATCATCGTTGTCTACCAAAAGGTCCTTAATGACCTCCGCGGCACGGATGTACGCGATACCCCCACCAGCCACAATTCCTTCCTCTATAGCCGCCCGTGTTGCATGCAGAGCATCCTCCACCAGGTCCTTTTTCTCCTTGAGCTCAATGTCCGAACCCGCGCCAACTCGAATAGAGCCAATGCCACCCATGAGCTTGCCCAACCGCTCCTGCAGCTTCTCCTTGTCGTAGTCGGACGTCACGGTCTCCAACTGTGATCGAATGAGATCCGCACGCTCAATGAGAGCCTCACGGTCTCCCTGACCACCACTGATCACCGTCGAGTCCCGAGTAACAATCACCCGCGAGGCCGACCCCAGATCACCAACTGTCAGCGTATCGAGGTTTCGATTCAAATCCGCGTTTACGAACTGTGCGCCCGTGAGAATTGCAATATCCTGGAGAATGTCTTTCCGACGATCGCCAAACCCCGGTGCCTTCACGGCCACGACCTTGATGCGTCCCTGCATTTTGTTCACCACCAACCCCGTGAGAGCTTCACCGTCCACATTGTCTGCGATGATCACCAGCGGACGTCCCTCACCGACCACCCGCTCCAGGATGCCCACCAGGGACTTCATCGTCGAGATCGTCCGATCGTACACGAGAATCAACGGGTTCTCGTAGTCGGCCTCACCCTTCGAGTTCGTAAAGAAGTAGGGAGAGACCATACCACGATCAAACTGCATACCCTCCACGACATCGATGTACGTCTCGTTCGTCTTCGAATCATCGATCGTGATGGTCCCCAACCGGCCGACCTTCTGCATCGCATCCGCAATCAACTTCCCAATCTCCGGGTTATTGTTTGCCGAGATCGTCGCAATACTCGCAATCTTCTCCACATCATCAAATCCAATAGGTTGCCGAATACGCTCCAATTCCTCGACCACGGCGCGTACTGCACGATCAATGCCCTTCCGCATTTCCATCGGATTCGCTCCGTTGGCCACCAGGCGTCCACCCTCTCGCACAATCTCCTGCGCCAAGAGCGTCGCAGTCGTTGTCCCGTCCCCGGCGTACTCCGCCGTTCGCGTTGCAGCCTGCAGGACCATCTGTGCCCCCTGCTGCATCACCGGATCCACGAGAGCAATCGCGCGCGCAACGGTCACTCCGTCCTTCGTTACCTGCGGGGCACCGACCATCCGTTCGATCACCACATTACGCCCCTGTGGACCAAGAGTGACCTTCACAGCATCCGCAAGCTTATCCACACCTGCACGCAAAAGCGTGCGTGCATCATCACCGTACCGTATATCTTTAGAAATCATACACGTATCCTCATAGTGTTATACATCCAAAACGTTCGTAACGTGACTTACACCCAGATCATCCTGTGCTACATGATAGTGACGAGCGCCAATCGCACAAATTGCATCATCGTGTGTCACAATAATGATCTGCCGGTTAAAGCGTGTAGCAAACGACAAAATAAGTTCCCCAAACGCCGGTTGGTGCTTACGATCTACAAATCGTCCAGGTTCATCCAAAATCACCGGACCCTCCAGACCAAAGAGCTCCAGGAGTACAAACCGCAGGACCAAACTAATGACGTCCAGTACACCCCCACCCTTCATCTCCTCAATATCACCCTCCACCTTGTTACCCAGACCATCCATCAGGCTAAAGAGAACAACCACCTGATTCCGCTCGAATCCAAACTCAATACCGAACCGTAGATCGTAACCAAAGACTGCCCGCAAGGCCTCGGTGACCAGCGGTTCGATGTAATTCTTGACCTCTCCCTCCGTGGACTTCGATAGCAGTTCCAGGACCGTTCGTACCTTCGCCAGACGACCAGCTTGTCGTTCGCACTCCGCCAGATTCTCATTCAGCACACGAAGTTCTGACCGAACACGCTGGAGTTTTCCCAGCTGCTGGTTATACACTGCGGATACCCGCTGTACGCGTGTCTGTTGCTGCTGCAAACGTGTCCGAAGATCAGAGACCATCGATGAGCGTCTCCCCCTGTGTTAGTCGTGCCTCTAGATCATCCAGATACATAACTAACTGTTTCTCCTCTGTGTCA
>CAIOUR010000268.1 GCA_903861575.1 uncultured beta proteobacterium
CGCCGCTTGACCGCGTCATTGAGCTCGCGTGTGCGGTTGCTGGTGAGGATGGTGACGGGCTTGACTGCCGCGCGCACCGTGCCGATCTCCGGAATGCTGACCTGGTATTCGCCCAGGTACTCCAGCAAAAACGCTTCAAAGGGTTCGTCCGCGCGGTCCACCTCGTCAATCAGTAACACCGCGCCGGGTGCGCGTGCCTCCAACGCCTGCAAGAGCGGGCGGCGGATCAGGTAGCGGTCCTGGTAGACCTCGCGCTCGACCTGGGCGACGGTGTCGCTACCGGACACCTCCAAGCGGGCCTGGGCGGCACGCATGTGCAGCAACTGCGCCGCGTAGTTCCACTCATACAACGCCTCGCGCTGTTCCAGACCGTCGTAACATTGCAAGCGCAACAGCTGGCGCTGCAAGGCAATGGACAAGGCCTTAGCCAGCTCGGTCTTACCTACGCCGGGCTCACCCTCCAGTAGCAAGGGCCGCTCCAACTTCAGGGCCAGGAACACAGCCGTCGCCAAACGCCGGTCGGCGAAATAACCTGCTGCCTGCAGGGCCTCAATCAGCGCATCGACAGAAGAAAAATGATTCATAGGCCATCAAAAAAAAGGCCCCGGGCATGACACACGGGGCCACTGACGCGTCATAGCGCCCGTGCTGACTCTACGCTAGGCACTGCGCCACAGCCCGCTGCGTCTGCACGCTGATCAGGTTGGCACGGTAGGCAGAGCTGGCATGGATATCGGCATTCAAGTCGCTGGCATCGATATGCACTGCCGCAGCAGACGCCACGGTGAAGCTCTTGTTCAAGGCATCTTCTAGCCCCTTGTGGCGGAACACCCCAGCACCGGCACCCGTCACGGCTACGCGCACGCCCGAGGCGGTCTGGGCCAGAAATACGCCAACCAGCGAAAAGCGCGATGCGGGCTGGACGAACTTCATGTACGCCGCCTTTTTGGGCTGCGGGAAGCTGACTGCCGTGATGATTTCACCGGCTTCCAGCGCGGTCGTGAACATACCCTGGAAAAAGTCATCGGCATCGATGCGGCGCTTGTTGGTGTGAACCGAAGCGCCCAAGCCGAGAACCGCACTCGGGTAGCAGGCGGCCGGGTCGTTGTTCGCCAATGAGCCGCCGATGGTTCCCATGGCCCGCACCTGGCGGTCCCCAATGTGCCCGGCCAAATGCGCCAGCGCGGGGATCATGGATTGAACCAACGGGTTGCTGGCCACGTCCATGTGGCGCGTCATGGCACCAATCACCAAAGCATCGCCATTTTGCGCAATACCCACCAGTTCTTTGACACCGCCGAGATCGACCAGGTGGCCGGGCTGGGACAGGCGCATCTTCATGGAAGGCAGCAGGGTCTGGCCACCGGCCAGGATTTGTCCACCGCCTGCAGCGGCAGCAACAGCGGCGTCCAGCGCGCTGGGACGGTCGAGTGTGAATGCATACATGGTCTGAACTCCTTGTTCGCTTAGGCTTTGGCCGCTTGGATGGCTTCCCACACCCGGTGGGGTGTTGCGGGCATGTCGAATTCTTTGACGCCCAAGCCTTGCAGCGAATCCAACAAGGCGTTAATCACCGCCGGGGGCGAGCCGATAGCACCCGCCTCACCGCAGCCTTTGGTACCCAGCGGGTTGTGGGTGCAGGGCGTGCAGACGTTGCCGATTTTGAATTCCGGGAAATCATCGGCACGCGGCATGGTGTAGTCCATGAAGGAGCCGGTGAGCAGCTGGCCGGTCTCCCGGTCATACACGCAGTTTTCCATGAGGGCCTGACCAATCCCCTGCACCAGTCCACCATGAACCTGGCCTTCGACAATCATGGGGTTGATGATGGTGCCGAAGTCGTCCACCGCGGTGAACTTGTCCACGCGGGTGACGCCCGTGGCGGGGTCGACTTCCACTTCGCAGATATACGTACCGGCCGGGAAGGTGAAGTTGGTGGGGTCATAGAACGCGGTCTCGTTCAGGCCCGGCTCCAGCTTGTCCAGCGGGTAGTTATGCGGCACGTAGGCGGTGAGCGCAACCTGGCCGAAAGTCACTTTTTTGTCGGTCCCCTTGACCGTGAACTCACCATTGGCAAACTCGACGTCCGCGTCGCTGGACTCCATCAAATGGGCCGCGATTTTCTTGGCCTTGGTCTCGATCTTGTCCAGCGCCTTCATGATCGCCGCGCCGCCCACCGAAATGGAACGCGAACCATAGGTTCCCATGCCGAAGGGCACGCGACCGGTGTCGCCGTGGACCACATCTACCGCTTCCACCGCAACGCCCAAACGGGCAGCCACCACCTGCGCAAACGTGGTCTCATGTCCCTGGCCGTGGCTGTGCGAGCCGGTGAACACCGTCACGCTGCCAGTAGGGTGGACGCGGATCTCGCCGCACTCAAACAAACCGGCGCGGGCACCCAATGCACCCGCGATGTTGCTGGGCGCGATGCCGCAGGCTTCGATGTAGCTGGAATAGCCAATGCCACGCAACAAGCCCTTCGCGGCGCTGGCTGCTTTACGGGCGGCATAACCAGCGGTATCACCCAAAACCTCCGCCTTGTCCAGGCACGCGCGGTAGTCGCCGATGTCGTATTGCAAAGCCACTGGCGTTTGGTACGGCCAGCTGTTGATGAAGTTCCGCTTGCGGATTTCGTCCTGACCCAGGCCCATCTCCCAGCCGCAACGGCTGACCAGGCGTTCCAGCAGGTACGTTGCTTCCGGGCGGCCGGCACCGCGGTATGCGTCAACCGGCGCAGTGTTGGTGAACCAGGTGTCCACCTCGACATAAATTTGCGGGCAGGTGTATTGGCCGGCCAGCAAGGTGGCGTACAAGATGGTGGGGACCGCGGTCGAGAAAGTCGACAAATACGCGCCCAGATTGGCGTCGGTGTGCACCCGCATGGCCAAAAACTTACCGTCCTTGTCCATGGCCATTTCGGCGTGGCTGACGTGGTCACGGCCATGCGCGTCGGTCAGGAAGGACTCGGAGCGCTCGCAGGTCCATTTGATGCTGCGGTTGACCTGCTTAGCAGCCCAAGTCAGCGCCACGTCTTCGGCGTACAGGTAAATCTTGGAGCCGAAACCGCCACCCACATCGGGCGCGATCACGCGCACTTTGTGTTCGGGCAGACCCAGCACAAAAGCGGTCATGAGCAAGCGTTCGACGTGCGGGTTCTGATTGGAGACATAGAGCACGTACTCTTCATTGGCACGGCTGTAATTGCCAATGGCCACGCGCGGCTCCATGGCGTTGGGAACCAGGCGGTTGTTGATGAGGTCCAGCTTGGTCACATGGGCGGCAGTTGCAAACGCGGCGTCCACCTGGCCTTTGTCACCCAGCGCCCATTTAAAGCAATGGTTATTCGGGGCGGCGTCGTGCAATTGCGCGCCTTTGGCGGCATCGCGCACATCGACGACTGCGGGCAGCACGTCGTAATCGACAACCACCGCTTCGGCGGCATTTTTGGCCTGCTCGACGCTGTCGGCAATCACCATCGCCACCTGGTCGCCCACATGGCGCGCTTTGCCCAGCGCCAACACGGGGTGTGGCGGCTCCTTCATGGGGCTGCCGTCGGGGTTGTTGATCAACCAGCCGCAGGGCAGTCCGCCCATCTTGCCCTCTAAGTCCTTGCCGATGAAGATTTTGACCACGCCAGGCATTTTTTCTGCCGCACTGATGTCAATGCTCTTGATGGTGGCGTGGGCATGGGGGCTGCGCACGAAGATGGCGTAGCTTTGGGCCTCCATCGTGATGTCGTCGGTGTAGTTGCCCGCACCGGTCAAAAAGCGGTAGTCCTCCTTGCGGCGCAGGGATTCGCCGATATGGGGGAGTTTGGAAAAATCTGATGCACCCATGGTGATTGCTCCTTGAATGGTTAAGCCGAGGCCATGGCAGCAGCGCCTTGCTGCACGGCCTTGACAATGTTTTGGTAGCCGGTGCAGCGGCACAGGTTGCCCTCAAGATGCGCGCGTACTTCGCTGTCGCTGGCTTTGGGGTGGTGGGTGCACAGATCAATGGCGCTGATCACCATGCCCGGGGTGCAGAAACCGCATTGCAGACCGTGGCAGTCTTTGAACGCCGCTTGCATGGGGTGCATCGTGCCGTCGGCGGCAGCCACACCCTCGATGGTGGTGATGGCCGACCCGTCTACCTGGGCTGCGAGCACATTGCACGACTTGATGGCGCGGCCATCTTTCATCACGGTGCATGCGCCGCACTGGGCCGTATCGCAACCCACGTGGGTGCCGGTCAACTTCAGCTGTTCGCGCAGCACCTGCACCAACAAAGTGTGGGGCGGCACATCTACCGTGGTGTCTTTGCCATTGACTGATAAATGAACTTGCATGGGCCTTCTCTCCATCATGGGGTAGTTACGAATCCAGAATTCATTATTGTGGGGAGACCCCATGGCAGCCCTAGGGCAAAACCCTAGTTTTCCCCTGAAAGCCAGGTCACATCACCTGCGTTTATCAGGCACCGCGCGCGCCCTGGCAAGCGACTTACGGACCGGCAGCGCGATATGCCCTTATATTGCCCCCTTCGTTGGAAATTTACCGAAGGAATAAGAATGCAACTCGGAATGATCGGATTGGGCCGCATGGGCGGAAATATTGTGCGTCGTTTGATACGCGGCGGCCACCAGTGCGTTGTGTATGACACCAACGCGAAAAGCGTGGAGCAGCTCGCGAGCGAGGGTGCCACCGGCAGCCGCGACATGGCGCACATGGTCAGCCAGATGCCCAAGCCCCGCGCGATCTGGGTGATGCTGCCCTCTGGTGCCATCACCGAAGCCACGGTCACCCAGTTGGGGGATTTGCTGGAACCCGGCGACACCATCATTGACGGCGGCAACTCCAACTACCAGGACGATGTGCGCCGCGCCCAGGCCATGGCGGCCAAGGGTATCCGCTACATCGACGTCGGTACCAGCGGCGGCGTATGGGGCCTGGAGCGTGGCTACTGCATGATGATTGGCGGCGACAAAGCAGCGTTCGACCACCTGGACCCCATCTTCAAAACCCTGGCACCCGGCGTAGGAACGATTGAGAAAACCCGTGGCCGCGAAAACCGCCAATCCACGGCCGAAGAAGGCTATCTGTACACCGGACCGGCCGGCTCCGGCCATTTTGTGAAGATGGTGCACAACGGCATTGAATACGGCCTGATGCAGGCGTACGCCGAGGGTTTAGACATTCTCAAAGGCGTGGCTCAGGAATCGATCCCCGCCGAGCGCCGCTACAAGCTGGACCTGGCAGACATCACGGAGTTGTGGCGCCGTGGAAGCGTGGTCTCGTCCTGGTTGCTGGATTTGTCGGCCATCTCGCTGGCCGAGGACCCTGAGCTGGCCTCCTACTCGGGCTATGTCGATGATTCCGGCGAAGGCCGCTGGACCATTCAGGCTGCCATTGAAGAAGCGGTGCCGGCCGATGTATTGACTGCCGCGCTGTACACCCGCTTCCGGTCCCGCCAGGAGCACACCTTTGCGGAGAAACTGTTGTCGGCCATGCGCAAGCAATTCGGCGGACACCAGGAAGGCGGCAAAAAGTAAGCCGCACCCCGCGATCCCTCCACCCCTAACCCGAAGGACACGCTGTGGCCCAAGACATCGAACACGCCCCTACGCCGCACGGCGAGCAAGCGCCCTCCTCCACCATGGTCATCTTTGGCGCTGGTGGCGACCTGACCAAGCGTCTGCTGATGCCCGCGCTCTACAACCTGGCGCGCACCGGCCTGCTGCCCGCGCAATTCGCGCTGGTGGGCCTGGACCGGATTGAGCAATCCGACTCGCAATACCGCGACCATGTAGAGGCCGCCATCCGCGCCTTCGCCGCCGACAAGCACTACAGCCAGGCCATTGACGAGCCCAGCCTGCAGCGCCTGCTTGCCAGCATCGTCTACATGCAAGCCGACTTCTCCTCGCCTGCGGCCTACCAGGCCCTGGGCGCGCGGCTGACCCAGCTCAAGGGCAGCCATGGGGTGGGCGACAGCGTCATGTTTTACCTGGCGGTGGGTGCGCGTTTTTTCGGCCCCATCACCGACCAGCTCGGTGCCGCGGGATTGGTCGCAGAAACGCCGGATTACTGGCGTCGCGTGGTCGTGGAAAAACCCTTTGGCCATGATCTGCCATCGGCGCAGGCGCTGAATGCCCAGTTACGCAACAGCCTCTCAGAGTCACAGATTTACCGCATGGACCATTTTTTGGGCAAGGAAACCGTGCAAAACATCATGCTCATGCGCTTTGCCAACGGCATTTTTGAGCCACTGTGGAACCGCGACCATATCGACCACGTGCAAATCACCGTGGCCGAAACCGTGGGCGTAGAGGCCCGCGCCGCGTTTTACGAAACCACCGGTGCGATGCGTGACATGGTCCCCAACCATGTCTTCCAGTTGCTGGCACTCACCGCCATGGAATCGCCCGCTTCCTTCGACGCGGATGCGGTGCGCAACGAAAAAACCAAGGTGCTGGATTCCGTGCATGCGGTCGACCCGGCCACCGACAGTGTTCGCGGCCAGTACGCCGAAGGAATGCTCGATGGCAAGCTCCGCAAAGCCTACGCCAATGAAGACGGCGTGGCCAGCGGCAGCAGCACCGAAACCTATGTGGCGCTCAAGCTCGGCGTGGACAACTGGCGCTGGGCCGGCGTGCCGTTTTACCTGCGCACCGGCAAGTCCATGACCAAGCGCCAGAGTGAAATCGTGATCCAGTTCAAGCGCCCGCCGCTGTCACTATTCCGCAATACCGCCACCGACGCGCTCACACCCAATGCGCTGGTGATCAAGCTGCAGCCCGACGAAGGCGCGATGCTCTCCTTCGGCGCAAAAATTCCCGGGCCCAAAATCGCCATCGGCCAGGTGCACATGGACTTTCATTACAAAGACTATTTCCAGAACGCACCGAGCACCGGGTATGAGACCCTGATTTACGACTGCATGATCGGCGACGCCACCCTGTTCCAGCGCTCCGACAGCGTGATGGCAGGCTGGCGCATCGTGCAGCCGGTGCAGCAATACTGGGCGGGTGGCAAGGCGCCCTTGGCGCACTACGCGGCGGGCTCAGACGGCCCGGCTGAGGCAGACGATTTGCTCCACGCTTCCGGGCGGGCCTGGCGCGAACTCTAAAGAACTCTGGGGATAATGGGGCTTGCCACCCCATTCGCGAGCAGCCGTATGAACGCCGACCCTTTTGTCCACCATATCACCCACCCGCTGGTCCAGCACAAGCTGACGCTGATGCGGCGCAAGGACGCCAGCACCAGCAGCTTCCGCCGCTTGCTCAACGAGCTGTCCATGCTCATGGCCTACGAGGTCACACGGGACATGGAAGTGACCTATATCGATATTGAGACGCCGATGGAAGCCATGCGCGCGCCCACGATTGATGGCAAGAAGCTGGCGCTGATCAGCATCTTGCGCGCCGGCACCGGCATTCTGGACGGGATGTTGCAGGTCGTGCCCGGTGCCCGTGTAGGGCATATCGGCATGTACCGTGACCCCAATACACTGCAACCGGTAGAGTACTTTTTTAAGGTGCCGCAAAACATGGAGGAGCGCGAAGCCATCGTGGTGGACCCCATGCTCGCAACGGGCAACTCGGCGGTGGCGGCGATCACCCGGATTAAAAAAACCCACCCGCGCTCTATCAAATTCATGTGCCTGCTGACATGCCCGGAGGGAATCGCTGCCATGCGCGGCGCCCATCCGGATGTACACATTTACACCGCCGCGATTGACCGCGAGCTCAACGACCACGGCTACATCATGCCGGGTCTGGGCGACGCGGGCGACCGGATTTTCGGCACCAAATAGCGCTAAGGCGAAGGGGGCTTCAAGCCTGCCAAACCCCATAACCTTGCTGGCGCAAACGGATCGCCAGGTCCACCTCCATGTACTGCGCATCGCCATAAGGCATGGGATTGAGGTGCTCGTACAAGTCAGGGCGTAAGTGCAATCCAAAGCGTTGGACATAGCGATTGGCCTGGATGCCGGCCTTGTGCTTGTCAAACCGCACATCGGGGTCGAGTCCGGTCATGCCCACATACACGCAAGGCATGCCGTCGACATAGCCAGGGTTACTCTTGCGAAAACGTGCCTGTAACAGGACTTCGGCGTCGAGCTCGACCACGTAGACGTGGTGGGCTTCGCGCATGGCCCTGCTCACGCAATCAGCTGTTGGCGGCGGCCTTGTCGGCAGCCGGTGGCTGCAGCGCTTTGTCCAGCGCCTCGCGTATGGGGTCCACTCCAACTGGGCGCACCAAGCGCTCGACCTCTCGCCCATCATGCAGAAAAACCAACGTAGGCCAGCGCTTGATTTTGAAAGCCCGCCCAAGCGGTCGCCCAGGACCATCCTCAATGCGGTAATGCGCCAGCCCCGCCACCCCGCCAAGCGCTTGGGTAATCGCCCCTTGCGCGCCCCTGCAGTGGCTGCACCAGTCCACACCGAATTCCAGCACGGCAGGCCCGGTCCCGTAATCGGGCGGCTGCGGCGGCATGGTTTTGTAGCCTATGGTCATAGCGGGCACCACGCAGTGAACACCCGATTGGACAGGCCCTGCAGCCGGACGCAGACGGAAAAGCTGTCGGGGCACAAATCGTTCATGGTTCTCCAGAAAATCAATCACTGGCGCGGCGTCTCGCATCACCAAGCCAGAAGCCCATCATAAGAGACGCACGCAGGCAAGCCCTGGGTTGGCCAATCAGACTTCCCGCCGGGCCAGCCGCAAAGCCAGCAAACCCGCCACGATGATGATGGCCGCGCCTGCCACCGTCGTAGCCCGTGGCACCTCAGAAAAGAACAAAAATCCCCATAGTGGCGCCCAGAGAATGCCGGTGTACTCAAACGCCGTTACCGTGCTGGCACGCGCGACCCGATAAGCGTTGGTCAAAAACAGCATGCCGGCCGATGCCACAACGCCGCACGTGGCGATGAGCAAGCCATCGGTGAAGTTGGGCATCACCCAGGGCCGTACCAAAAATTCCACGCTGGGATGCACCGCCTCGACGATGCCCAATTGCTGCAACACCAGCGCCACCAAACCGGCGCCGATCAAGAAAAAAGCGTTTTGGTAGAAAGCCATGACCGCCGCCGACAGGCTGTCTCCGAATTTGCGCGCCATCAGCATGGCCAGGCCATACAGCGCGGCCGCTGCCAGCGACAGCAGCGCGGCAGGCTCGAACAAACCGCTACCCGGTTGCAACATGACCACGACGCCAGCAAAACCCAGCAGCACAGCGGCCCAAACTTTCCATGGAGTGTGCTC
Source organism: uncultured beta proteobacterium (assembly GCA_903861575.1). Lineage (GTDB taxonomy): Bacteria > Pseudomonadota > Gammaproteobacteria > Burkholderiales > Burkholderiaceae_C > Allorhodoferax. The sequence goes on from CAIOUR010000268.1 coordinate 9,246, forward strand.
GCCCAGCAACGGTGCTGCTAATGCCGTCACAAAAAGTGGCACCGTGAAGTACAACGCAACCGCGTCGGCCAACGGCAAAGCGGGAAAGGCCATGTAATAGGCGGTATAAGCCCCGAACATGATCATGGCGCGCAGGGTCAGCGTGCCCAGCCGGGTCGCAAAAATCGATCGCCAGCCGCTTTCGCGCTGCACCAGGTACAACAAAATCGGGCCAGCCACGCAGGAGCGAATAAACACCACCTCGGTCAGCGGGTAGCCACCGCTCACCCGTTTGATGATGGCGTCCTGCGCGGAAAAGACAAACACGCCTACGCACAAAAACAAAATGCCCCTTGCGGGGTTGTGGTTGTCGGGCATTGGGCAGTGGGTTATGGTGTGCAGCAACAGGGTGCATCTCAGTGTACCGCCGACGTTTGCTGTGGATTACCATGGGCCATCGCCACACGCTGGGCTTCTTGAAACCGCAACGGGAAAAACCATTATGGGAATTTGGCTTGAACTCGGCGTGTTTCTTTTGGTGTTCGTGTTCGCGATCCACCAGTTTCACGACTTGAAGCAAGAGAAGCGCAAGCGCGAAGCCGCGCTTCGCGACAAGGAAGAACCGCCGCAGTAAGCGCGAACTGCAGGCGAAAAAAAACGCGCCGGCTTGCGGCGCGTTTTTCAGCGAAGGCTTCGCGTGATCAGCGGATCACAGACAGAACTTGCAGCTTGCCGCCTTTGATGGTTTGCAGGGTCAAAGCACCGTTGAGCACGTCGCCTTTGTTGTCAAAGGAGATCGCGCCAGTCACGCCTTGGTAGTCCTTGGTAGCAGCCAGAACAGGCAGGTACTTGGCGGGGTCAGACGAGCCGGCTTTCACCATGGCAGCAACCATGATCTTCACGCTGTCGTACACGTAGGGTGCGTACACCTGCACGTCCACACCGAACTTGGCCTTGAACTTCTTGTCGAATTCGTTCTTGGCTGCTTCGAACTTGCTGCCTGGCTCAACACCGCCGGCTTCTGCGCAGAAGACTTGGTTGTCAGTCACTGCATCACCAGCCAGCTTAACCAGCTCTGCAGAGCAGATGCCATCGCCGCCCATGAACTTGGCGTTGATACCCAGCGATTTCATCTGGCGCAGCATGGGGCCAGCAACAGCGTCCATACCGCCGAAGAACACGACGTCAGGCTTCTTGCCCTTGATCGAGGTCAGGATGGCGTTGAAGTCGGTCGCTTTGTCGGTGGTGAACTCTTGGGCAACGATGCTGCCGCCGGCGGCTTTCACTGCTTTGCTGAATTCTTCTGCCACACCTTGGCCGTACGCAGTGCGGTCGTCAATCACAGCAATAGCCTTGCCTTTGAGGGTGTTGACAGCGTACTTGCCCAGCGTGCCACCGAGTTGGGTGTCATCAGCCACCACGCGGAACGTGGTCTTGAAACCTTGGCGGGTGTACTTGGGGTTGGTAGCGGACGGCGAAATCTGGGGGATGCCAGCGTCGCTGTAGATTTTGGAAGCAGGAATCGACGTACCCGAATTCAGGTGTCCGACCACGCCGGAGACATTGGCGTCAACCAGCTTTTGGGCCACTGCAGTGCCTTGTTTGGGATCGGCTGCGTCATCTTCAGTCATCAGCTTGATGGTGACTTTCTTGCCGCCAATGGTCACGCCTGCGGCGTTCAACTCTTCCACGGCCATGATGGCGCCGTTTTCGTTGTCTTTACCCAGGTGGGCAATGCCGCCGCTGGTGGGGCCGACGTGGGCGATGGTGACCACGGTTTGGGCCATCGAAAATCCGGCCGACAGGGTCAACGCTGCGATAGCGATCAGGTTTTTTTTCATGAAGGGTGAACTCCGTTAGATTGAGAACTAAGGTTGGTTAGCCGTAAAGCTGGGCAAATTCTAATGCGTAGCAGACCCGTGCGGCAGGCTTATTTCAATCGATGGGGTTATGGCGACGGCCCAGCCGTCGGGTATGATGGGTTTCAGGCCAACGGCCTGTTCACCCGCCCTCACTGATTTCTATGCCATGCCACCCATTGCCGACTTGATTCAAAGCGGATCAACTAATTTGTGGCTGTTTATTCCAACTGCCGTGTTGATCGGTGCGCTCCACGGCTTAGAACCGGGCCACTCCAAAACTTTGATGGCGGCATTCATCGTGGCTATCAAAGGCACGGCGGGCCAAGCAGCAATGCTGGGGGTATGTGCCGCACTGTCCCATTCCATCGTCGTGTGGATCATCGCCGCCTTGGCCCTGAGTTTTGGCAACGCGGTATTGGCTGAACAAGCTGAGCCCTATTTGCTGCTCATCTCTTCGCTTATCGTAGTCGGTGTCGGGCTGTGGATGCTCCACAGAACCCGCTTGGACAACCGTGCAGCGCGCGCATTTGCACTGAGCCAACATGAACACCAACACGACCCTGGTGAAAGCCATAGCCACGCGCACCACCACGGTGCCGGCCCAGCCGAATACCAGGATGCCCACGAGCGCGCACACGCTCGGGACATCGCCCAAAATTTCCAAGGCCAGCCCATCACCAACGTGCAAATCGTCCTATTTGGCGTCACCGGAGGACTGGTGCCCTGCCCGGCCTCGGTCACCATTTTGTTGATTTGTCTGAATCTCAAGCAGTTTTCGCTGGGCGCGTTGATGGTGGCGTCCTTCAGCTTCGGACTGGCGCTGTCCCTGGTCAGCGTAGGCGTTGCAGCGGCCTGGGGCGCGGCGCGGTTCAGCCGCCACGGTTCCAAATTGAGCGACTGGGCACGCCGTGCGCCCTACCTATCCGGCGGGTTGATGGTGCTGGTCGGCAGCTTGATGGGCGTGCAATCGGCTGTGCGCATTGCCGGCGCTTGAACGCGGCAAAACCCGTTAGCATGGCCCCGCGCCCTTTTGCGCGGCCCACCACGGAGTTGTCCATGCCCTTGTTTCCCACCTGTATCGCGGGCAGCCTGCCCAAGCCCGAATGGCTGGCTGAAACCCAAAAGCTCTGGCCGCAGTGGAAAGCCAGCGGTGACGCGCTGGAGCAAGCCAAGGCGGACGCAACCCTGCTGTGGATCAAGATGCAGGAAGACGCCGGGCTGGACATCATTGGTGATGGCGAGCAGGCACGTCAGCACTTTGTCCACGGCTTCTTGGAGCAAGTCGGCGGCATCGACTTCGACAACAAAGTCAAGATGGGCATACGCGATAACCGCTACGACGCGATGGTGCCGCAGGTGGTGGGGCCGCTCACGCTCACAGGCCGTGTCCACGCCATGGAAGCGCAATTGCTGCGCGCCCACACCAGTAAAAAAATCAAATTCACCCTGCCAGGCCCGATGACGATTGTGGATACCGTGGCGGACCGTTTTTACGGCGGCGACAAGGCCGGACGCGTAAAGATGGCCATGGCATTCGCTGCCCTGCTGAATCAAGAGGCACTGGCCCTGCAGGCCGACGGCGTGGACATCATCCAATTCGACGAACCGGCGTTCAACGTCTACGGCGAAGACGCGGCCGACTGGGGCGTGCAGGCGCTGGAGCGCGCCGCGCAGGGCCTCACCTGTACCACCGCGGTGCACATTTGCTACGGTTACGGCATTCAGGCTAACAACGACTGGAAAACATCACTCGGCCAGGAATGGCGTCAGTACGAAAAAGTGTTTCCCGCATTGGCCAAGAGCAGCATCCAGCAAGTCAGCCTGGAATGCTTCCACTCCCGCGTCCCCGTGGATTTGATCGCTTTGCTTCAAGGCAAAGATGTGATGGTGGGCGTGATCGATGTGGCCAGCGAGACCATTGAGACGCCGCAGGAAATCGCCGACACCATAGGCCGCGCTTTGCAATTCGTGGCCAAGGACCGCTTGTTCCCGTGTACCAACTGCGGCCTGGCACCGATGAGCCGCGCTGTAGCCGAGGGCAAACTCCGCGCCCTGGCACAGGGCGCGGCGCTGGCCCGCCAGCGAGTGGCTTAGAACAAGCCGGAGATCTTGCCGTCGTCGTCGATGTCAATGCGCATCGACGCCGGCTCTTTGGGCAAGCCCGGCATGGTCATGATGTCGCCGCAAATCATCACCACAAACTCTGCTCCGGCGGACAAACGCACTTCGCGCACATTCACGGTGTGGCCAGAGGGGGCTGCGCGCAGCTTGGGATCGGTGGAGAACGAGTACTGCGTCTTGGCCACACACACCGGGTAGTGGCCGTAGCCGTCGGCTTGCAGCTTGTCGATCTTGGCTTTGACCGACGCATCGGCAGAAATACCCGCCGCGCCATAAATCTTGGTCGCAATCGCCTGCATCTTGTTCCACAGCGTGTCTTCATCGGCATAGACAAACTTGGTCATGGCGGTGCCGGACTCGGCCAGCTTCACGACCATGTGCGCCAGCTCTTCCGCACCCTTGCCGCCCTCGGCCCAGTGGCGCGCCAACACTACCGGCACGCCCATGGCGTCCATGTGGGCGCGCAGCGCGTCCAGCTCCTCGGCGGTATCCGACGTGAAATGGTTGATCGAAACCACACAGGGCACGCCGTAGTTCTCGCGCATGTTGTGCACATGGCGCTCCAGGTTGGCAATGCCGCGCTTGACCGCATCCACATTGGGCGTGTTGAGGTCTTTGGCCTCGACACCGCCGTGGTGCTTCAAGGCGCGCAGCGTGGCCACCACCACACCGGCGTTGGGGCGCAGACCGGATTTGCGGCACTTGATGTCGATGAACTTCTCGGCGCCCAGGTCGGCACCAAAGCCGGCCTCGGTGACCACGTACTCGCCCAGCTTGAGGGCGGCCTTGGTGGCAGTGACGGTGTTGCAGCCGTGGGCAATATTGGCAAAGGGGCCGCCGTGGATGATGGCCGGGTTGTTTTCCAGCGTTTGCACCAGGTTGGGTTTGATCGCGTCTTTGAGCAGCGCGGCCATGGCGCCCTGGGCGTTCAAGTCACGGGCGCGGATGGGGGTTTGCTCGCGGGTGTAGCCTACGATGATGTTGCCCAGGCGCTCTTTCAGGTCTTTACGCGAAGTAGCCAGACAGAAGATGGCCATGACCTCGGAGGCCACGACGATGTCAAAGCCGTCTTCTCGGGGGAATCCGTTGCCCGGGCCGCCCAGCGACACCACGGTGGAGCGCAAGGCACGGTCGTTCATGTCCATGACGCGGCGCCAGACGATGCGCCGGGCGTCAAAGCCCAGGGTGTTGCCGTGGTGGATGTGGTTGTCCATGAGCGCGGCCAGCAGGTTGTGCGCCAGCGCGATGGCGTTGAAGTCGCCGGTGAAGTGCAGGTTGATGTCTTCCATGGGCACGACCTGGGCGTAGCCGCCGCCGGCTGCGCCACCTTTCATGCCGAAGACCGGACCCAGCGAGGGTTCACGCAGGGCGATCACGGTGCGCTTGCCGATGCGGTTAAGCGCATCGCCCAAGCCGACGGTGGTGGTGGTCTTGCCCTCGCCGGCAGGGGTGGGGCTGATGGCGGTCACCAGAATGAGTTTGCCGTCGGGACCGGTTTGTTTGTTCAACCAGGTGAGGTCGATCTTGGCTTTGTAGTGGCCGTACGGCTCCAGCGCCTCCAGGGGTATGTGTAAGCGTTCCTGGGCCATCTGCATGATGGGCTTGAGCGTTGCCGCTTGGGCAATTTCAATGTCGGATAAGGCCATGGGGTCTCCTGTAGGGATATTCGTTCGCAATCTGGTCCCGCGCGTCCGCACGGAAGCCCTTCATCTTACGGGGCAGCAGCCGGTGTAAAAGCTCCGAAACAGGCGATGTAGTCAATTGTTTGCTTTGATTGCGCCGGGGGTCACAACTCAGGGTGCTATCGCCTGCACCCCGGATTTAGCGAAGTCACCCGCATACACCTGCAGCAGGCGCCCGGGGTTGAGGTGGCGGCGCAAAGCGGCGTTGACCGTATCCAAGCGCACCTCGGCAATCGCCGCATCCAGCGCGGCGCTGAAGGCCATGGCCCGCCCGGTAGCGATTTGGCCCAAAAGCGCAGAGGCCAAGGAAACGTCCTGGGCGCGGCTGAGCTTGCGCTGCTCCAGCAGGGATTTTTTGGCGTCCAACAGCTCCGCCTCCGTGATGCCGCCCTCCAGCAGGCGGGACAATTCTTCCTCCACACCCCGGCGCAAAACCGCCAACTTGTCCGGCGCATAAATGGCATAGAGCCGCCACATCGCCACCGGCTCAAAGCTCCCCACCGACAAGCTGCTGCCTGCGCCGTAGCTGATGCCATCCTGCTGGCGAAGCCGCTCGGACAGGCGTGACTTGGAGCCGCCGCCCAAGACCTCATCAGCCAGGATCAAGGGCACAAAGTCGGGGCTGTCGTCGCGCACAGCCAGCGGCAGCGCAGCCAGATACACGGCATTGGCTTTGTCCGGCGCTTGCAAAAGCAGATTGCCGGGCCGTTCCGGGCGCTGCAAACTCGGAAGCCTTTCGTAGCGCGCTGAACTCTTCCAGTCGCCCAACAGTGCTGCGATGTGGTCTTGCAAGGCCTGCGCGTCAAAGTCGCCCACCACCGCCAGCTCCGCATGGTCTGCGCCATAGAACTTGGCGTGGAAGCGTTTGACGTCATCCAGCGTGGTGGCACGCAATTCGGCCAGCGCCTCGTCCACGCTTGGGGCCGCACGCACGTCGCCGGGCGGGTAAACGTCCATCGCTTTAGCGACGGCCTGGCGCGCCATGGCATTGGGGTCCTTGCGCCCCGCCTCCAAGGCGCTGGCGTTTTCCTGCACGGCGCGGGTGAATTCGTCGGGCGCAAAGCGCGGCAAGCGCAGCACATCACGCACCAACTCCAGAACCTGGGCCACATGCTGACGCCGGGTTTCAAAGCGCAACACCACCTGCTGGCCGCTGCCCGACACCGACATTTGGGTGTTGAGCCGCTCCAGCAGAGACGCCAATTCGGCGCGGCTGTATGCGCCCGCGCCGCGCATCAACAGATCGGCCGCCAGATCAGAGGCCGAAGACTGGCCCATCAGGCTGGCGGCGTCGCCCATGTTGAGCCGCAGTTGCCCGCTGACAGTTGCACCCCGGTTTTTCTTTGGCAACAGCGCCAATTGCATACCGCCGGGCAAGGTTACGCGGCGGGTGCGCTGTTCGATGTTGGCAGGGCTGGCGTCGAAAGGTTCGCCGGCCTCCAACGCCGCGCGACCCTTGTAGTCCCGTAATACCGCATCGAGATCGACCGGCCCCGGGAGCGCCGCCCGCTCGGGTTGGGCCGTGGGAACAAATGCGCCCCAGGTGGCGTTGCTGTCCTTGAAATAGTTTTCAGCCACCCGCTGCACGTCTGCGAGTTGCAAAGCCTCAATGCGGTCGCGGGCCACAAAGAACAAGCGCCAGTCGCCATTCGCGATGGAATCGATCAGGCGCAGCGCCAGCGACTGGGGGCTGTTCAGGGTACTCTCGATATCCGCCAACATCGCGGTCTTGGCCCGCGCCAACTCGGCTTCGGTGAACGGTTGCCGGGCCAGGTTTTCAAGCTGGGCCCGCAGGGTCTGGCGCGCGCTTGCTTCGGGCTGGTCTTTGGCCAGTTCGACCATGAACAGGATGTAACCGGCCTCGGCCAGCGCAAAGTTCCACGGCCCCACGGAGACAGCCTGCCCCCCCTCGACCAGCGATTTGTGCAAGCGCCCGTTGGGCGTGTCACCGAGCATCTCCGCCAGCGCGGCCATGGCAGTCGCGTCGGGGTGGCCGGCCGGTGCCGTGTGGTACAGCACACCCAGCAAAGGCGTGTCACCCACGCGGTTGACCCGCACCTCGCGCGCGCCGTCTTGCACGGGGTCGCGCGTGTAGGCTGGCAGCAGCGCGCGGGAAGGCCGCGGTAAGGCCCCAAACGTCGCGTTCACCAGGGCCAGCGTGGCATCCAGATCGAACTTGCCGGCAATCACCAAAACCGCGTTATCGGGCTGGTAATAGTGGCGGTAAAAGGCTTGCAGGTTGTCGATGCGCACGTTCTCCACATCGGTGCGCGCACCAATCGTCGATTTGCCGTAGTTGTGCCAGTCAAAAGCTGCGGCTGCCATGCGCTGCCACAGCACGCGGCTGGCATTGTTCTCGCCCATCTCCATCTCGTTGCGCACCACGCTGAACTCGGTTTGCAAATCGCTTTGCGCAATGCGGCTGTTGACCATGCGGTCGGCTTCCATCTCCAGGGCCCAGCGCAGGTTGTCCTCGCTGGCGCTGAAGGTCTCAAAGTAGTTAGTGCGGTCGTAGGAGGTGGTGCCGTTGAAGCGCATGCCCCGGCGGTTGAGCTCCTGCATGATGTTGCCACGCTTGGCCGTGCCCTTGAAGACCAGATGCTCCAGCAAATGCGCCATCCCGGTCTCGCCATAGTTTTCGTGGCGGCTGCCCACCCGGTAGGTGATATTGACCGTGGTCGTCGGTTTGGACGCGTCGGGCGCAAGCAGCACCCGCAAACCGTTGGGCAAGCGGTATTCGCGGATGCCTTCGACTTCGGTGAAAAATTGCGCGCCACCCACGGCGGCGGCCACAGGCCCGGTTTGCGCGTGCGCCAACATACCCACTGCCATCAACACCCCGGCGCACCAACGCACCGCCAAAGCTTTACACATCACACGTTTCTCCGTCCAAAGTTACAGTTGCAACGCCCTGGCGCAGGGGCAATTCTTCGGGCAAAAAGCCACCCGACTGGTGCGCCCACAGCGCGCTGTAATGGCCGCCCAGCGCCAGCAATTGGTGGTGGGTGCCGGTCTCGACGATGCGGCCCTCGTCCAACACAATCAGACGGTCCAAGCGGGCAATGGTGGACAGGCGGTGGGCGATGGCAATCACGGTTTTGCCATCCATCAGCCCGAGCAACTGCTGTTGAATCGCCAACTCCACTTCGCTGTCGAGCGCGGAGGTGGCTTCGTCCAAAATCAAAATCGGTGCGTCCTTCAGAATCATGCGGGCAATCGCAATGCGCTGGCGCTGCCCGCCGGAGAGCTTCACGCCACGCTCACCCACGTGCGCGTGCAATCCTTCGCGCCCCTGCCAGTCGCGCAGCCCTTGAAGAAACTCCCATGCCTGCGCCTTGCGCGCCGCCGCCTCCACTTCTGCGTCCGTGGCGTCGGGGCGGCCATAACGGATGTTGGCAGCAATCGAGCGGTGCAAGAGCGAGGTGTCCTGCGTCACCATGCCAATGTTGGCGCGCACGCTCTCTTGTGTCGCCAAGGCAATGTCCTGTCCATCGACCACGATGCGCCCGCTGACCGGATCAAAGAAGCGCAACAGCACATGCGCCAGCGTCGACTTGCCCGCGCCCGAACGCCCGATCAGCCCCACCCGCTCGCCCGGACGGATCAGCACATCAATATCGCGCAGCACCGGTCGCCCCGCGTCATAGGCAAAGTTCAGGCGCTCAAACCGGATCTCCCCCGCAGGCACCACCAAGGGCTGTGCCTGCGGCCGGTCGGCCATGCGGTGGGGAACGGCAATTGACTCCATGCCCTCTTGCACCACGCCGATGTTCTCGAAAATACCCGCCACCTCCCACGAGACCCAGCCCGCCGAGGTGGTGATTTGCCAGGCCAGCGGAACTGCCATCGCAAACACCGCGACATCCAAGGCCTGGGCCTGCCACAGCCAAATACCCACGCCGGCCGTTCCCACCAACAGCATGGCGTTGAGCAACCACAGCATGGCAATGAACTGCGTGATGACGCGGGAATGCCCGACGATGGCGTCCTGGTGCGCCTCCATCACGCCGCGCACGTGGCGGTCTTCCGCGCTGGGGCGGGCGAACAGCTTGACGGTGAGAATGTTGGCGTAAATGTCCACAATCGTGGCCACCACCTTTGAGCGCAAATGCGACGCGTTTTTGGACCGGTCGCGCAGACGCGGCACAAAGTAGCGCAAAAAGAGCGCATACCCCGCGAACCACGCCAGCGTCGGCAGCGCCAGCCGCCAGTCAGCACGCCACAGCAAAACAACGGCGGTGAGCCCATAAACCACGATGTACCAGACGGCCCGCACGCCCGAGACCGCGCTCTCGCGCATGGCGTTGGCGGTTTGCATCACCCGGTTGGAAATGCGCCCGGCAAAATCGTCTTGAAAAAACGGCCAGCTCTGGCGCACCACGTGCCAGTGGTTTTGCCAACGCACCTGGCTGGTAAAGCCCGGCATCACCGTGTTGAAGCGCAGCAGCGCATCGAACACCACCGCAGCCGGTCGCAGCACCAGCATGAACACAGCCATACCGATGAGCATCGGCACCGCCTGCGCCAGCGCCGCCTGCCGGTCCGCCGCACCCAACAAGCCCACCAGCTTGCCAATTAACACCGGCGTCACCGTATCGCTCAGCGCCACCAGCAGGCAACTGACCAACATCGCCACGAAAATGCCCCGGTTCTGGCCCACAAAGTGCCCGTAAAAAGCCAGCAATCCGGTGGGCGGTGCGCCGGGCGGAGGTGGCTCGGTGGCCTGGATGCGGGACTCAAAAAAACGGAACAAGCGGTCAAACATCGGGGAACTATAGGGGCTGACCCCGCAGATACCGTGCTGCGTACCTGTACATCCCACAATTCCAGCAGGGATGAAAAGGATGGGCGAGTCGAAAGTATTGCCCCAGGTCAAGCGCCCATACGGCAAAATGCACCCATGATTGACCACTACACCGCGCTGGGATTGCGCAGCGACGCTGCCTTGGCGGATGTGAAGAAGGCGTTCCGGCAAATGGCAGCGCTCTACCACCCGGACCGCAACAGCGACCCCGATGCACCCGCCCGGTTCCGCGCTGTGCAAGAGGCCTACGAGGTCTTGGCTGACGCCGACCGGCGCGCAGCGTATGACGCCAACCGCAAGCGGAATCTGCTCGACAACCCGCTAGAGACCGCGCAATCGATTTGGAATAGCTATTTCGATCCGCTGGTTGAAGCAGCTCGCTGACACTGTCTTACCGAATTTTCCCTATGCACCCTACCCCGTTTTTTTCCGACCTACGCAAAGCCTATGAGGCCGAGCTGCATGACCTGAGCTTTGATTCCGATGGCAAGCATGTGCTCAAAAAGCACCTGGCCGAGCGCCGCAAGGAGCTGCCGTTTCTGGTTCAGATGATGGCGGCCAGCCCCGAGATGGTGAGCGTGGTGTTCCACCAGGCCTTTCACTTTCTGCGTCCCGAAGCCATGCACCAGCTGCTGGCCACCGAGGCCGAGTCTTTTCCCGCCTGGGACGAATTGGGCGCCGCGCTGACGCTGGAGCCCTGGGCGCAACCGCTGGCCGATGCGGTGCTGAAGGAACCGGAAGGCGAATGGTTGCTTGCCGTGGCCGCAGGGCTGGAATTCATGCACAGCCACCCCAGCGCCCGCCCTGCACGCAGCGGCGATGACGCGAGCGACAGCGAGGACGAAGATGGCGACAAGCCCGACGGCGACGATGGCGAACCCGAAGACGCCGACGAGCGCGAAGCCCGCGAGCAGGAAGCCGCAGGCCAAGCCTGGATGGAGTCGCAAGGCTTTGACCGCAAAGAATGACCCCACAGAAAAGCCCAAGGACCCGACCATGAACCAACTCGCCCTCATTGCCAAAACCCAGGCCCTGATTGCCGCTGGCGACATCAGCGGTGCCGAAGCGGCGCTGTCCGACCTGGCCGACGCCGAGGGCGATGGCGCGCTGATGGTGGTGCTGGAGCAGCTGCCGCCCAAAGACGTGCTGGCTGTGATGCGCGAGTACGACGACTCCAAAGGCTCCATCATCAACATGATGGTCACGCCCGCGCAGTTTGCCCACGCGGTGGTGATCGAGAAGCAGTACAAAGACCTCACCCGCACCCACTTGCGCGGCATGATGAATTCGGTGATTTTTCGCGACAACGGCGCGCAGGCGGTGGAGTTTTTAACGGCGATTGGCGACCTGGAGGGCGGCAGCGAAGCACTGGCGGATTACTTCACCGAGCGCTGGAGCCGCATAGAAGCCTTCGCCCGCAGCGGCCTGTTTGACACCGTGGAGGACGATGGCGAAGTGCTGACCGAAGACGAGCTCTACGGCAACACCTACGCCAAACCGCGCCTGGACGAAGACGAGGTCTGCGACCAGGACTGGATGCAAATGGCCTTCACCCTGCGCTACCAGTTGCCCGACCTGTTCATCGAAATGCTGCTGGTGCTGCGCGCCAAAGCGCGAGCATTCGAGCGCGGCACAGGCGAGGAGTTTGAAGCGCTCGAAGACGATGGCCGCTTCGAAACCAAAGACACCGACCGGGGCAAAGCCACGCCGGCCGCACTCGAAGCCGACGAGGAATCCGCCATTTGACTGCGCCGACGCCTGCGGCTGCCAGCGGCATTGCCGTTTTCGACGCCCGCCCCTTTTTTGCCAAAGCGCTGGCCTACGGCGTACAACACCGGCTACTGGACGCCGCCAAACTGGCGGCCATGCGCGCCGAAGCGCCCAAAGGCATGGTGCAAATTGCGCGCTACTTCGGCACCGAATACCTGCGCCCGGAGCTGGAAAAAGCCAAAGAGCGCATGGTCAACCTGATCAGCCTGCACCTGCAACTCGCCAGCGGCGGCGACCTGCGCGTAGCGGCTGAACTCTTGCGCGACCATTCGCTGCTCTCGCGCTCCAAAGCGGGTTCGGACATGCTCAAGGCGCTGCTGGGCATGCCGCAAAACAGCCACTTCAGCATGCACGAGGGGCGCGGTTTTCAGGACGAACACATCCCCGTGCTGGAGCGCTGGACGCTCAAGCCGGACGCCACGCTGGTGCCCGAATTCCAGGCCGAACTGGCCAAGCGCCAGACCGTGGCGCACACGATTGACGCGGCGCTGTGGCTGGCGGAGCAGCGCGGCATGGACTACGACGCCCTCCTGGAAGATGGCCCCGATGCGGAGGCCGTGATCCGCACCTGCCTGCTCATGGGCATGACCCGGCGCAGCGATATGCCCGATTGGGTCACCTTTGAGAAAGTCATCGTCTCGCTGCGCGCCAAATTCGGCGCGAAGCCCAAGGACTTGCCCAAGCTGCTGGCCCCGAAAGGCGCGCCTGAGGAATGGGCTGCGACGCTGCAAGCGCAGCGTGAAAGCATCTTGAGCGACTGGGCCCGCATCGTGGACAGCGGCGTGCCGGTACGCAAACTGTTCCAGAACACGCCCGCCTTTACTGGCCGCTATTTCTGGCTCGAAGACGGGCTGGCCGAGGTCGACGAATTGGAGCGCAGCATCAGCGCCGCATGGACGCAGGCGACGCGAGGCCATGAAGACGAAGGCTCGCTGATGACGGTGTTCCTGACCCTGGCCGCAGGCAGCAAACCCAGCACCTTGCTGAGTGAAAAGCAGGCTGCCACGCTGGTCCGCAAAATCCGCAAAAGCGGCCTGGATGCGCCGCTGGCTGCCGACTTCATCCGCAGCCATGCCCCGCCGGATTTCCGCGACGACTACCTGGCGATGTGGGACGTGTTTGTCGAAGATGCGCTGCCCACGCTGCGCAGCGATCTGGATTACGCGCTGCACGATGCGCTGGCGCTGCTGCGCCGCGAATGCAACGTCAGCGCAGGTGCTTGAACATCCGCGCCTTAAAACGCTCGGGAATGCCCATCTGACGCGGCCCCGCGAGCAACTCAAAGCTTTGACCCACCTGCACGCTACCCGGCGTGTCCACCGCCAGATAAAAACCGCAAAACCCGGTCTGCGCCATGAGCTTGGACGCGCCGTTAAAGCCCATGGCGGCGTTGAATTTGGAGCAGGGCTCACGCGGATCGGTCACGCGCAGCGCGCAGTCGGGGAAGTGCAAGACATCGCCGACCCAGACGTCAGCCTCCACCAGCCCGCTGATCGTCAGGTTCTCACCCAGGCTCCCAAAAGCCAGCGCGTCGTCGAGACCCGCCACCCCGGCTTGCACGCGGGCGTCCCGCCAGAACGGGTAATGCGCGGCCGGAAAGGCGTAAACCGCTTTACTTAAGCCCCCGTGCACGGATAAGTCAGCCTGCTCGTCGTCCACCAGACCCAGCGGCCCCACAGAGGCCGGCCCCGTGAGCGCCGTCTTGTGAATGGCCGAGGCCACCAAGCGCCCGCCCAAGTGGATTTTGCGGGCGCGCGCACCCTGAACACCGACGAGTTGAAATGCCATAGCGGTCCTTACAGGCTGCGCCGGGAAAAGTCACCGCTGCGCTTGGAATAGCGCACCAGCGCGTCGGTTTGCTCCAGCGCCACGCTGGCCCGGCGCGCGCCGTAAACCTGTTCGCGCAGCCACTGCAGCTCGGCCTCCAGTTCAGCGTCGCTGCCAATGCGGGTCTGCCAGACGCGTTGCTCACCATTCCAGCGGTAGCCACGGGCCTTGAGGAGGTCCTTGCTTTCAAAGGGCGCACCGGTCGCGCTCAGGCGGTAGGCGGGCTGGCGCGACGCGGCAATCAAGGTAGCCAGCGCGTGGCTTGAAGGTTCTTTTGGCAAGGGTGCGGTCAGCACGGCCAGCAGGGCGTGGCAATCCATCTCGGCGCGGTGCGCGTCATAAAACAGGCCCAACTCCAGCGTCAGACTCTCCAGCTTTTGCGAGCTGCGGCCCTGGGCTTTCCAATCCATATCGGCAAACGAGCAGGCCCAGGCGATGTCCTGGAACCCAGCGAAGCGCGCCTCGCAAAAGGGCCGGTCGAACCCGGCGTTGTGGGCGATCACCAAATCCACGCCATCCAGCATGGCCGCTACGCGCTGCGCGTCCAAGCGTTTACCCGCGACGTCGGCATCGCTAATTCCGGTGAGCGCCCGAACTTCGGGGGGAATCGGCATGCCGGGGTCTTCGAGCTCGTCAAACACCTCTACATCGCCCACCGGCAGGCCGGTGGCCAGGTCCACCTCCAAGCGCAGCATGGCCAGCTCGATAATTTTGTCTTTGGTGGCATCCAGGCCTGTGGTTTCGGTATCCAGCACCACCACACGCAGGCGCAGCGCTCCCGGTACATTGGGCCATTGCAAGCGCGGGACCAAGCGACGCAAAACCCGGTAATCGGGATGTGCCTCCAAGGCGCGGGCCAAAACCTCGGGTTCGGCGGCTTGCGAGGCCGCCAGGACCGGCGCCGGCGCATGGGTCGGCTGGAGCGCAACAGCTTTGGGCTTTTTGCGGGGTTTGGGCTTGTCCAGGGGGGCGAACACCGGCAGGTCGGGGAACAAATCAGCGGTGATGGGCTGGGCGGTCACGGGCGTCCTTGCCGGGAAGAAGATGGGGCAACTATATTGCAGGCTTTCCTCTCCACACGCCCCACCATGTCCGTCCGACCCTTGCGCGCCACCCGCATCCTGAGCCTGGCGCTGAACCTGCCCGGCCCGGCCGCGCTGATGCGCCTGCGCGCCATGGGCGCCCGCTGCACCAAGCTTGAGCCGCCAGCCCCCACAGGCCGCAGCGGCGACCCGATGCAAAGCTATAACCCCAATGCCTACAAGACGTTACATGCAGGTATCAAAGTTATACATGCGAATTTAAAAACCGAAATCGGCCAAGGTACCCTGCACCAGGCGCTGGCAAATACCGACATCCTGCTCACATCGTTTCGCCCGTCCGCTCTGAAAAAATTGGGCTTGGGCTGGCGCGCGCTGCACGCTGCCTACCCGGCGCTGGCCATGGTCTGCATCGTCGGCTCCCCCGGCCAGCGCGCCGAAGAGCCAGGCCATGACCTGACCTACCAGGCTGAGGCCGGCTTGGTCGATGGCCTGGGCATGCCACCCACCTTGTACGCCGACATGGGCGGCGCCCTGATGGCCAGCGAAGCCGTGTTGCAAGCGCGGCTGGAGCAGCTGCGCACCGGGCGTGGGATTCGGATGGAAGTGGCGCTGGCCGATGCCGCCCGATACCTCGGGCTGCCGCGCAGCTGGGGACTGACCAGCCCGCAGGGTGCAGTTGGTGGTGGGCATGCGGGCTACCGGGTATATCCCTGCAAGGACGGCCGCGTAGCGCTGGCAGCGTTGGAACCCCATTTCGCGACCGCGCTGATGGATCTGATCAGCGATGGGGATTCCACCGCCATCGATATGTTCCGGCCTCCAGCCCACCAAGCGGTGGCGCAATTTGTGGCCGGCAAAACCCGCCGGGCATTGGATGCCCTGGCCCATCGGCACGACATTCCGCTGTTGACGATGCGCTGAAGGAGGCCTCAGACGCCCAAGGCGTCGCACAGGTGGCGCAAATCCTCCACCACCAAATGCGCGTGGGCGCTATGCGTCGGCTCCAGCGCCGTGGGGTGGCGCAGCCAAACCGCCTGCATGCCCGCCTGCGCAGCCCCCACCACATCCGCTGCATGGTCGTCGCCCACGTGCAGCACCTGGTGCGGCGCACAACCCAGGTGCGCGGCGGCGGCGTGAAAGATGCGCGGGTCGGGCTTGGCAACCCCCGCATCGCGGGCGCTGACGCTGCCTGAAAAATACGCCCCCAAGCCCACGCGCACCACGTCGGCGTTGCCGTTGGAGACGGCCAGCAGCGGGTAGCGTCCGCTCAGCCGCTGCAACACTTCCGCAGCCTGCGGGTACAAGTCCACCTGTTGGCGGGCCGCGAAAAACACCTGAAATGCCGGCTCCGCCAGCGCCGTGTCTTCGCCCTGGAGTGCCAAACCCAGCGCCAGCGCGCGCAGGCGTTGAAAGCTGAGGTCGTGCACATAGTCGGGGTGCTGCTCCAACACCTCCTGTCGCAGCGCGAGTCGGCGGGGGGTGTCGGCAAACAAGGCGCCGGTGCGCGGCGCGTGGGTCGCAAGCCAGTCGCACAAGGCCGCCTCGGCCCGCACCAGCGTGGGCATCACCGGCCACAAGGTGTCGTCCAGATCCAGGGTGATGGCGGTGACGCGGGCAGTGTCGAGCATGGCTGGGCGAGAATACCTTACTATGCCTTTTGCGACCGAACCCCTATTCACCCACGGCCAAGCCCCGAAAACCGCCGTTTTGTACTGCAACCTGGGTACGCCGGACGCACCGACGCCTGCCGCCGTGCGCCGCTATTTGGCCGAATTTTTGAGCGACCACCGGGTAGTGGAAATTCCGCGCCTGCTGTGGTTGCTGATCCTGCACGGGATCATCCTGCGGTTTCGTCCCGCCAAGTCGGCGGCCAAGTACGCCAGCATCTGGACCGCAGAAGGTTCCCCGCTGAAACTCTGGACCGAGAAGCAGGCCGCGCTCCTGCAACAAGCCCTGCTGGGGCGCGGCGAGCACGTTTTGGTTCGGTGGGCCATGCGCTATGGCAGCACCTCCATCGCCTCGCAACTCGACGCCCTCAAGGCCGAAGGCGTCAACCGCGTGCTGCTGCTACCCGCCTACCCCCAGTATTCCGCCACCACCACGGCCAGCCTGTTTGACGCGGTCTACACCTGGGCGGCGCGCACCCGCACCGTGCCCGAGTTCCGCTTCATCAACCGCTACCACGACGACGCCGGATACATCAGCGCGCTAGCGGCCACGGTGCAGGCCCATTGGGCCGCGCATGGACGCGGCGAGAAGCTGGTGATGAGTTTCCACGGCGTCCCGGAGCGCACGCTGAACCTGGGCGACACCTACCACTGTGAGTGCCATAAAACTGCGCGGCTGCTGGGTACCGCGCTGGGTCTGGACAAGTCGCAGTACCAGGTGACGTTCCAAAGCCGGCTGGGGCGCGCCAAATGGTTGGAGCCCTACACCGAGCCCACGCTGATCGCACTCGCTCAGGGCGGACTCAAACGGGTGGACCTGATCTGCCCCGGCTTCAGCAGCGACTGTCTGGAGACGCTGGAAGAAATCAACATGGAAGCCCGCGAGGCGTTTCTGGAAGCCGGTGGAAGCACCTTCCACTACGTCGCCTGCCTGAACGAGCAGCCGGCCTGGATCGAGGCCTTGGCCAGCCTGTCGCAACAGCATATGGCCGGTTGGCCCACCCGCGAAGCGGCCGACCCGGCAGCGCTGGAAGCATCCAAAGCGGCCGCACTGGCCATGGGCGCCGCCCGCTGAAGGTCGCCCGCGTGCCGCAAATTGTGCTGGCCCCGATGGAGGGGCTGCTCGATTGCGTGTTGCGCGATGTGCTGACCCGTATCGGCGGGATTGACCGCTGTGTCTCTGAGTTCATCCGCGTCACCAACACGCTGCTGCCCGAACGCGCCTATCTGCGGGTGGTACCGGAGCTGGCCCATGGCGGGCGCACGCCTGCAGGGGTTCCGGTGCGTCCGCAGTTGCTGGGCTCCGACCCGGGCTGCCTGGCTGACAACGCCGCACGCGTGGCCGGCATGGGATGCGATGGGGTGGACCTGAATTTCGGCTGCCCGGCCAAGGTGGTGAACCGCCATGGCGGGGGCGCGGCGCTGCTGCAAGACCCCGAGATTTTGTGGCGCATTGTCAGCGCCGTGCGCCGCGCGGTGCCCGCACATCAGGTGGTCAGCGCCAAGATGCGCCTGGGTTTTCTGGACGACAGCCGCGCCGTGGAGTGCGCGCAAGCCTTAGCGGACGGCGGCGCGGGTGAAATCGTGGTGCACGCGCGCACCCGCGCAGACGCCTACCGGCCACCGGCTTACTGGTCGCGCATCGCCGATATCCGCGCCGCCA
>CAIOUR010000269.1 GCA_903861575.1 uncultured beta proteobacterium
CCTTTACGCGTGCTCAGTAGCTTTACGCCCTGGGATATCGACATCACGCAAGAAGCCCAATCGGGCACGCTGATCACTTTTGAGGAAGATGAAAATATGGAACAAGCCGTTGTATCCGGCATCGCGTTCAACCGCGACGAAGCCAAAATTTCGGTCCTGGGCGTGCCCGACCGCCCCGGCATCGCGTTTCAAATTCTGGGCGCGGTCGCCGACGCCAATATTGACGTGGATGTGATCATCCAGAACCTGAGCAAAGACGGTATTACCGACTTTAGTTTCACGGTGAACCGGGGAGACTACAACCGCGTGATCGATTTGCTCAAGAACACGGTGATTCCCAAGCTGGGTGCCAGCGATGTGGTCGGCGACCCGAAAATTTGCAAGGTCTCCATTGTCGGCATTGGCATGCGCAGCCATGTCGGCATTGCGGCCAAGATGTTCAAGGTGCTGAGCGAAGAAGGCATCAATATCCAGATGATTTCCACCTCAGAGATCAAGACCTCGGTGGTCATTGATGAGAAGTACATGGAGCTCGCGGTGCGCGCTTTGCACAAAGCCTTTGAGCTGGAGCAGCCCAGCGCCTGACCCGCCATTGCGGTAAACGCGTGTCGTGAGATAATTTGTTCGCTGGAAACGTGACCGAGTGGCCGAAGGTGCTCCCCTGCTAAGGGAGTATGGGGTGTAGAGCCTCATCGAGGGTTCGAATCCCTCCGTTTCCGCCAGATTGAACCCTAAGTAATTGATTTACTTAGGGTTTTTATTTTTTGGCTTCTCCAGCCCCCAAATTGACCCCCAAATCGGCACTGGATTGTTTTTGCGTCCATGCGGATGCGCACGGCGTTTTCTCGTGGCAAGCATGCCAATCTACCCAAATCGCCCAGGCCGCTACGCGCGGTGAACCCACCTATCCATAAAGTGGACTACTGGTTGCGGCAGCCTTTTGGGCACCGCACTGATTCGAAATTTTTCGATCTGGGCAGACTCTTTTTTCCAGCTCGCACGTAGGAAATGACGTGTTGACGGAATTACCGGAGAAACCCGTGAGTCCCATTTTTATTAGCCCGAAAAACATCAATTCAGTCATTGAAATTGGCCGGAGCGAAGCCTACGAACTTCTCAAGAATGACCCAACCTTCCCAAAGCTTCGCCGCATAAGCGGACGGCGTGTTGCATGGTTGGTCGAAGACCTAGCTGCTTGGGCAAAGACGCGGCCCGTTCATGAGGTTGGGCCGAGCCGGGTTCAGACCAAAAAAGTGAAAGGCGGTGCATGATGGCTTTTCACCGCGACAAGTTACCTGACCCGACGGCGTATTTTGAAAACCAAGGCATGAGCCTCAAAGGCCCACCGTCTGCCAAGTGGAGGACTACCGCCTGTAATTTCCACGGCGGGTCGGATTCTCTGCGCATCAATGTTGCCACGGGTGCGTGGGTTTGCATGAGCTGCGGGGAGAAAGGCGGCGATGTGCTGGCCTATGAGATCAGGATCGGTGGTCTGGAGTTTGTCGACGCTGCTAGAGCATTGGGCTGTTGGGTGGACGATGGCCGCCCGCCGGTACAAACCAAACCCTCGCCACTTAGCCCGCGTCAAGCGTTATCGGTGATGGCGTTTGAATCCACGCTCGCGGCAGTGGCGGCAGGCAATTTGGCGAGCGGCCTGGTGCTGACAGATTCAGACCGGGCGCGCCTGATGGTGGCGGCGAATCGCATCAATCGGCTGGTGGAGGCTTATCAATGACCACAGATTACGACCGAATGGTCGCGCAGCTTGATGCTGATATTGGCCCGATTCAGCCTTTGGTAGAGACATTTGACCAAACCATCAATATTGTCGAAGCAATGGCGCTGGCTTGTGAAAAGGGCGACATGGGTGCACCGTTTGAAGCTACCG
The DNA here is from genome assembly GCA_903861575.1 of uncultured beta proteobacterium. Lineage (GTDB taxonomy): Bacteria > Pseudomonadota > Gammaproteobacteria > Burkholderiales > Burkholderiaceae_C > Allorhodoferax. Next base: position 1,889 of record CAIOUR010000269.1, read on the forward strand.
CATTGGCTGCTATTCAATCACTGAAGGCGCAGAACATCGCGGAATGGATGCGACTGCGGGTGCGATTGAAGCAGGCGGGTGTCGGCATCACGGCACTCGACAAGCAACTTCAACACGGCGATGTCGCGATAAGCGAGGAAGACCAGACCGTTGCCGATAAGCTGATTTCCCTGGCGCGCAGCCAGTGCCAGTTCATGCACGACGCGCAGCGTCAGCCCTACGCAGTGTTCGAGGTGGCAGGCGCTCGGCAGGTCTATGGCGTTCAATCAAGCGGCTTCAGTGACTACCTGTCCCATGCCTACTACTGCGCGCATGATCGCGCCCCCAATGAGTCGTCGTTAAAAGTGGCGCTGGCAACCTTGCGTGGGCAAGCCCAGTTTGAGGGCGAGACTTGCGAAGTATTCACGCGTATCGCCAAGACTGGGGCTGGTTACTGGCTAGACCTGTGCAATGACACCTGGCAATGCATACAAGTTACGGCGACCGGCTGGGCAGTGATGGCCGGCGACGGCGCACCGTTGTTCACTCGCAGTTCGTCGATGCGACCGCTGCCCGCGCCCGAGCGTGGCGGCTCACTGGATTCGCTGTGGCCGCTGATAAATATTCCCGAGGCAGACCGTTTGATGGTGCTGGCCTGGATGCTCGAATGCCTGCGCGCCGATACCCCGAATGTCGTGCTTGAACTAGTGGGCGAACAAGGCAGCGTCAAGAGCACAACACAAAAGTTTTTAAGGCGACTGATCGACCCTAATCAAGCTGATTTGCGGGCCGCTCCAAAATCTGTTGAGGACGTGTGGATCGCTGCGCGCAACAGTCACATGGTGAGCCTTGAAAATCTAAGTCACCTACCTCCGCAGTACCAGGATGCACTGTGCATACTGGCTACTGGCGGGGGATATTCGTCCCGTACTCTCTACACCAACGACGAGGAAACCATCCTCGAACTTCGCAAGCCGATTGTGTTGAACGGAATCAGCGTGATCGTCACGGCGCAAGACCTGCTCGACCGCTGCCTGCATATCGATCTGCCCACGATCCAAAGCCGTGAGCTGGCGGGCGACATAGAAGACCGGTACGAGGCGGTACAAGCAAAGCTGTTGGGGGCAATGCTTGACTTGTTCGTCAAGGTTCTTGCGATGCTTCCCAGCGTGGCGATTGCACCGGAAGACCGGCCCCGTATGGCGGACTTCGCAGCTTTGGGTGAATCGGTTTACATGGCTTATGGAAAGCCTGCGGGTGCATTCTTGGTCCGGTACAACGCGATGCGCAAGGACGGCGTGTTGCGCACCATCGACGCGTCTTCCGTGGGCGCAGCGCTGACCGCCTACCTAGCGGATACGCCCAGCGGATTCCATGGCGCGCTGTCCGACTTGCTCGACCGACTGGAGCGATACCGCGCGAGCGTTGAAGCGTGGCCACGATCTGCGAAGGGTTTAGGGGACACCCTGCGGCGGCTGGCACCTGCGCTGAGGCTTATTGGCTTTGAATGCAAGAGCGTGGCGAAGACCGGCGGCGTGATCAGGTGGCACATTTTTTCTAAGCCCCATGCGGCTGAACCAAGTCCTGTATGTCCTGCTAGTCCTGTTCAACCGCAGGCTAGCAGTGCTGTTGCCCAAGATTTTGCCAACGCAGCAGGACATTCAGGACATATAGGACATGGCCAAGATAGCCCAACGCTGAAAAAAGGGGTGTCGCCGTTGCATAGCCAAAACGTTGAGGTGTTTTAAATGTCGTCCCTCACTGCAAGCGCCATCGTCGATCAACTGCGCGGGGCTGGCCTGAATCTCTCTTTGGCACCCGCCGGGGGGCTGGCCGTGGCACCGTCCAGTCACTTAACCGACGACCTACGCAGCCTGATCCGCAGCAGCAAGCCGCTGTTGATTGATTGGTTGACGGCTGCCAATGATGCTACCTGCCACGCACCTCATCCGCCGGACGATCCTGTGGACTGGAAAGAGCTGGCATCAGCCTACCAAGCCCACCATTTCAACTGCCCCACTTGCATCGCTGCTGGGCGGGGCAGCCGATATGGTTTGCGCTGTGGTGCTGGCATGGCGTTATGGCGGGCCTATTCTGAGGGAGCACCATGAGCGATCAGAAAACTTCGGACGCTTCCTTACGGAAGGCATATCGCGACTATTGGCAGGGCTACCGAGAGCACACCCAAAGTACGACTTTGACGAAGAACCGCCAATATCCGCCTCTACCGGCTGCTTTGCGCGACTTGACCTGTGGTGCCAAAACCCGATCTGGTCAACCGTGTAGTCGCACAGACCTCTACGAATCTGGCCGCTGCAAACTGCACGGAGGCTTATCGACTGGACCGTTAAGTGACGCTGGTAAACAGAAGTCGGGGGAAAACGGGAAGTTAGGTGGTCGGGGGCGGGTTCGTAAACCAAACCCTACGGATTCCGTTAAAAACCGTTGGTATCTTGGCTCGGATGTAAATTTGAAAACAGCACCAGGGCTAGCGACCCAACTGCCCCAGATTAGCCCTCCCGAGAGCACTAATCGAACCGTAAGGGTGCAGTGCCGCGACTGCGAAAACCTGAGCGCTGGGTTTACTTGCCTGTCTCCCGGAAGTGGCCAATCGGTCCCAGCGATGGGCGAATGGCGGGTTTGTGCGCAGTTTGTTGCTGCGGTAAACGCTGTTTGACCGTTAGCGCAGCCTTGAATGCCAAAGGATCAGTGGCGGTTGCGCCTTACCGGGGTATGCAGTCGCAACGATTTCTGCAAGTAGAATTTCCTTAATCCCAGCGCTGGCATTGATTCAACAGCTTAGC
>CAIOUR010000270.1 GCA_903861575.1 uncultured beta proteobacterium
CAGATAGGCCGCGTAGCCGCCGGGTTGCGCCCGCTGCAAGGCCGCGAAGAGCGCCGGGCCGCAGACTGCCGCATCTGCGGCCGCCACATCGCGCAAGGCACCTTGCATTTGCGCGGTGTAGTTGACCTGGTACAAGTCCCCTGCCCCAATCGCCGCGTGGATGCGCGCCAACGCGGCATCGAAATCCGCGCGCACTAAGAGCGCCTGCCAATCAACCGTGACATCGGCAATCGGCGGCTCGGGCCAGGGCAAAGCCTGGTCGTACACCGCAAACCAGGCCAGGGGCTGCGTGGCCTCTGTGTGCACGGTGAAAGCCGCATCGAAAGCCGGCGCGGATTCATAGGCCAGGTAACCCACGCACCAGTTTCCGGCCCGAGCAGCCGCATGCGCGGTTTCGACCACAGCACGTACTTCACCTAGCTTGTGCGCTACCAGCACCTGCAAGGGCGTGCCAAAAGCGTGGCGCGTGCGTGCCCCGTTTGACCTTGTCGCTTGCGCCGATTCAGCGGCATGCGGGTCCGCAAAGTCGACCAGCGCAGTGAGCGCGGGCCCCTGGGAAAAACCCATCAGGCGGCACCCAGGTGGGGAATCAATCCGCCCACAGGCTGGCCATTTTTCAGGGCGGCGGTGAAAGCGAGCATGCGGTCAATCGGCAGGCGGGCGCGTGGAATGATTGCAGCATCGACGTCAATGGCGTTTACGCCGGTCTCCAGCACGCGGGCCAAATCGGCCAGGCCATTCATGGCCATCCAGGGGCATTGGGCGCAGCTTTTACAGGTGGCGCTGTTGCCGGCTGTTGGCGCTTCGATAAAGGTCTTGCCGGGGTTAAGCGTGCGCAACTTGTGCAGCATGCCGCTGTCAGTGGCGACGATGAACAGTTTTGCGTCCATGCTCTGAGCGGCTTTCAAAATGCCCGAGGTAGAGCCCACCGCATCAGCCAAAGCCACCACGTCGGCCGGCGACTCGGGGTGCACCAGCACCTTGGCGTCGGGGTGTTCAGCCTTGAGTGCCTGCAGCTCAAAGGCTTTGAACTCGTCGTGGACGATGCAGGCGCCCTGCCAGAACACCATGTCCGCGCCGGTTTCGCGCTGGATATAGCTTCCCAAATGCTTATCGGGCGCCCACAGGATTTTTTGCCCCGCATCTTTGAGCGCGCGCACGATGTCCAACGCGCAGCTCGAGGTCACGACCCAATCGGCGCGGGCCTTCACGGCGGCGCTGGTGTTGGCGTACACCACCACGGTGCGGTCGGGATGGGCGTCGCAAAAGGCGCTGAACTCGGTAATCGGGCATCCCAAATCCAGCGAACAGGTGGCGTCCAGATCCGGCATGAGCACACGCTTTTCGGGGCTCAGAATTTTGGCGGTTTCACCCATGAAGCGCACGCCGGAAACGACCAGCGTCTGGGCGACATGGTCACGCCCGAAACGCGCCATCTCCAGCGAGTCACTCACCAGCCCGCCAGTGGCCTCGGCCAGGTCCTGCAAATCCGGGTGTACGTAGAAATGCGACACCATGACCGCGTTCTTTTCCTTCAACAACCGGGTGATTTTTTCTTTCAGGTGCATCCGCTCAGACTGCGAGGGCTCCACGGGCACGCGGGCCCAGGCGTGGCGGGTGCTGCAGGCGGGTTGCTCGTACTCCACATCAATCACGGTCATGGCAATTCCTCCAGGCGCATGGAAAAATCGACGGCGCGGATGTCCTTGGTCAGCGCGCCAATCGAGATACGGTCTACACCGGTGGCGGCAATGGCCCGCACGGTGTCCATATTGACGCCACCCGAGACTTCCAAGACGGCACGACCGGCGTTGATAAAAACCGCTTCGCGCAGCGTGGCCAAGTCCATGTTGTCGAGCAAGACCATGCGCGCATCGGCATCCAGCGCTTCGCGCAACTGGTCCAGCGTTTCGACTTCGATCTCAACAAACGAGGCTTGGGCGGCTCGGGCTTGGGCCAGCCGTAATGCCGCGGTCACACCGCCCGCAGCGGCAATATGGTTTTCTTTAATCAGTACCGCGTCGAAAAGGCCGATGCGGTGGTTGGTACCGCCACCTGCATGGACCGCGTACTTTTGCGCCATGCGCAAGCCAGGCAGGGTTTTGCGCGTGTCCACAATGTGGGCGCGGTTGCCGGGAACCTCGGCCACGGCGGCAACAAATTGCGCGGTGCGGGTCGCAACGGCGCTGAGCAATTGCAAGAAATTCAAGGCGGTACGCTCGGCGGTGAGCAAGGCGCGGGCATGGGCCTGCACTTCCAGCACCACCGTATCGGGCTGCGCCTGACCACCCTCGGGCACCTGCCAGCGCAACTCAGCGTCGGGGTCCAGCGCGGTAAAGGCTTCAGCCACCCAATCGCTGCCGGCAATCACCGCCGCTTCCCGCACCAGAACGCGGGCCCGGGCCCGACGCGCCGGGTCGACCAGCGCAGCAGTCAGATCACCCGCACCCACGTCCTCCAGGAGCGCGCGCGCCACATCCTGGTGGGCAAGTTCCTGCAAAAACGAGGGCGTGAAGAGAAGCGGATCAGACATGGGCGGACAGCACAAAGGGGCGTATTTTGGACGCAAGCAAGGCAAGGCACAAAAAAGGCCGCTCAAAAGCGGCCTTTTCAGAAAGAAGCCGCAGCTTACTTCGGTACTTTTCCGTCCACGCCCTTGACGTAGAAGTGCACGCCGCTGAGGAACTTGTCGTCGGCGACTTCATCCTTCTTGAGGATGGTTTTGCCGGTGTTGTCAACCAGCGGGCCTTTCCAGATGGAGAAGCTGCCGTCTTTCAAACCAGCTTTGATGGCGTCGACTTTGGCCTTGGTATCGGCCGGCACATCTTCAGCGATGGAAACCACATCAATCGCGCCTTCTTTCACGCCCCACCAGACGCTGCCGGTGGTCCAAGTGCCTTCCAGGGCGTCTTTGGTCGCCTTGATGTAGTAAGGAGCCCAGTTGATCACTGCGGAGGCGAGGTGGGCTTTGGGGCCGTAAGCCGTCATGTCCGAATCCCAACCGAAGGCCCGCTTGCCTTTTTCTTCCGCCGTCTTGAGAACGGCAGGCGAATCGGTGTTTTGCATCAGCACGTCAGCGCCGGCGTTGATCAGGCTGGTGGCCGCTTCGGTTTCTTTTGGTGGGTTAAACCACTCGTTGACCCACACCACTTTGGTCTTGATCTTGGGGTTCACCGATTGCGCGCCCAGCGTAAAGCTGTTGATGTTGCGGATCACCTCGGGAATTGGCACGGATGCCACCACGCCGATCACGTTGCTCTTGGTCATGGAACCGGCAATTACGCCGTTCATGTACGCGCCCTCGTATGTACGGCTGTCATAGGTACGCATGTTCTCGGCCGTTTTATAGCCGGTAGCGTGTTCGAACTTGACGTCTTTGAACTCGGGCGCCAGCTTCATCATGGTTTCCATGTAGCCGAAGGTGGTGCCGAAAATCACTTTATTGCCCTGGCTGGCCATGTCGCGGATCACGCGCTCGGCGTCAGCAGACTCGGGGACGTTCTCGACAAAGCTGGTGGCGATTTTGTCGCCGAATTCTTTTTCCAAGGCCTTGCGCGCGTTGTCGTGGGCGAAGGTCCAACCGCCGTCGCCCACCGGGCCAACGTAGGCGAATGCGATTTTGAGGGGCTCAGGCTTGGCCGCGGGTGCTGCGGCTGCAGGTGCGGCTGCCGCTGGTGGCTCCTCTTTTTTGCCGCAGCCGACCAGGGCCACCGATGCGGCGGCACCTACCACTGCCAGCTTGAGCAGGGAACGCAATTGCAAATCTGTCATGTCAAGTCCTTTGAAAAAACAACGGGGAATTTGTGGGCTTGTCCAGCCTAAGGCTGAAAGGGCTTTCCGAGCGAAGCCGGCATGTTAATCCGAATCCACGCCGGATTCCGGGAAATCAGCACCAAAACAACGATTGTTGCCAGGTAGGGCAACATGCTCAGCAGCTGGCTGGGAACCTCCACGCCCGCGCCTTGCAAATGGAACTGCAACATGGTGACACCGACAAATAAGCACGCGCCGAGCATCACCCGCACAGGCCGCCAACTGGCAAAAGTGGTCAAGGCCAAAGCAATCCAACCCTTGCCAGCCACCATGCCCTCGACCCACAGAGGGGTGTAGACGATGCTGATGTACGCGCCGGCCAGCCCGCACAACACACCCCCGACTACGACGGCGGCAAACCGGATACGGCGCACCGGATAACCCAGCGCGTGCGCTGACTCAGGGCTCTCGCCGACACTGCGCAAAACCAAACCTGCACGGGTGCGCCACAAAAACCAGGCAAGCGCGGCGGTGAAAGCCAGGGTTGCGTAAACCAGCGGATGCTGCTGGAACAAGGCCGAGCCGAAGAATGGGATATCCGACAAATAGGGAATGGCGAAACTCCCCCGCTCCGGCATTTTTTGCTGCACATACGCGGTTCCGGCAAAAGCAGAAAATCCCGCACCAAACAGACTGAGCGCCAAACCGGTGGCATGCTGATTGGTATTGAGCCAGATCACCAACACCCCAAAGACTGCCGCCATCACGCCACCGGCCAGCGCTCCCGCCAAGAAACCCGCCGTATCGCTGCCGCTGTGGACCACCGTGGCGAACCCGGCTAGCGCAGCACACAGCATCATGCCCTCGGCCCCGAGATTGACGATACCAGCGCGCTCGTTGATCAACAGGCCCAACGCAGCCAAACCAAGGACGGTCCCCGCGTTCAGCGTGGCCGCAATCAATAGCGCATACGACTGCAAGGTGACGGCGTCCATCAGTTGCCTCCTGCAAGGTTTGCCAAAGTCGTACGCGTCTTGCTGCGCACCACGCGGTAATGAATGAGCGTGTCACAGGCCAAAAGTGAAAACAGCAGCAAGCCCTGGAAAACGCCCGTGAGCGACTTGGGCAAGCCCAGACGCGATTGCGCCAGCTCGCCGCCGATATAAAACATACTCATCAACAGGCTGGACAAAATCAAGCCGCCCGGATGCAAGCGCCCGACAAAGGCCACGATGATGGCGGCAAATCCGTACCCTGCGGGCACGTAGGGCGTCAGTTGCCCGATGGGGCCGGCCACCTCCAAAGCACCGGCCAAACCCGCAAAGCCGCCGGATACCAGCATCGCCGTCCACAGCGCACTGCGCGACGAGAAACCGGCGTAGCGCGCGGCGGCCGGGGCGATGCCGCCCACCTGCTGGGCAAAACCCGCCCGCGTGCGGAACAAAAACACCCAGACCAAGCCCGCGCCCACGAGCGCAATGACCACGCCAATGTGCATGCGCGAGCTGGCAAACAATCGCG
>CAIOUR010000271.1 GCA_903861575.1 uncultured beta proteobacterium
GCGCGGAAGGCTGCTGAATAACCGCCGGGACCCGCGCCCAACACGAGCAGGTCGCAATCCATGTCCACCGCGCCGGTGTAGCCAGAGGCTGCAGGCGCAGGCGCATCGGCAACGGGTGCAGCGGCCTTGGCGAGTGAGGGTACCGATGCCGTTGGGGCAGCAGCCGGAACAGGTGCCGCAGCCGTCGCCGCGCCCTCGCCTTCCAACACCAGCACGATAGAACCTTGCTTGACCTTGTCGCCCAACTTGACCTTGAGTTCCTTCACCACGCCGGCATGGCTGGAAGGAATTTCCATGGACGCTTTGTCGGACTCAACGGTGATCAGGCTTTGCTCAGCTTTGACCGTGTCGCCCGCCTGGACCAGCAGTTCGATGACCGTGACTTCGTCGAAGTCGCCAATATCGGGAACCAGAATATCGATGTGTGCCATATCCGCTCCCCGGGCTTACAAAAGGACGCGACGGAAGTCGCTAAGGATTTGGCCCAGATACACGTTGAAGCGTGCAGCCGATGCGCCGTCAATCACGCGGTGGTCCCAGGTCAGCGAGAGCGGCAGCATCAGGCGCGGCACAAACTCTTTGCCGTTCCAGACCGGCTCCATCTGGCTTTTGCACACGCCCAGAATCGCGACTTCGGGCGCGTTGATGATGGGCGTGAAATAGCGCCCGCCAATACCGCCCAGGCTGGAGATGGTGAAGGTTGCACCGGTCATTTCAGCCGGGCTTAACTTGCCCTCACGCGCTTTCTTGGCCAGCTCACCCATCTCCTGGCTGATTTGCAACACGCCTTTTTTATCGGCGTCTTTCAGGACCGGAACCATGAGGCCGTTGGGCGTGTCGGCAGCAAAGCCGATGTGCCAGTAGTTTTTGTAGACCAGCGCGTCGCCATCCAGGCTGCTGTTGAAGTCGGGGAATTTCTTGAGCGCAGCCACGCAGGCTTTGATCAAAAAGGCCAGCATGGTGACCTTGATGCCGCTCTTCTCGTTCTCTTTGTTGGTGGCGACGCGGAAGGCTTCGAGGTCGGTGATGTCTGCATCGTCATGGTTGGTGACGGCCGGAATCATGATGGCGTTGCGCAAGAGGTTGGCGCCGCTGATTTTCTTGATACGGCCCATCTCTTTGCGCTCGATGGGGCCGAACTTGGCGAAGTCGATTTTGGGCCAGGGAATCAAGCCTAGGCCCGCGCCATCACCAGCACCCGCAGGGGCCTTAGCAGCTTGCGCCTGGGTTTGGGCCGCACCGCTCATGACGGCGCGGGTAAAGCCTTGCACGTCTTCCAAGGTGATGCGACCCTTGGGGCCAGCGCCCTTGACTTCGGCCAGCGGCACGCCCAGCTCACGCGCGAATTTGCGCACCGAAGGCGAGGCATGCGGCATGCCCAGCGTGGACGCACCCGGTGTGTGTGCCGGGGCTGCAAGCGCCACGGCTGCTGCCGCAGCAGCTGGCGCTGCAACAGGCGCAGGGACAGGTGCTGCCACCGGTGCGAGTGCAGCCGCCACGGGCGCCGCTGGAGCCGGGGTGGGCGCGGCAGCGGGTGCCGCTGCACCAGCCGCAGCTTCCACCGTCAGCACCAAAGAACCGTGCTTCACCTTGTCGCCCACAGCGACCTTGATCGCGGTGACCACACCGGCCGCAGAGGACGGGATTTCCATTGACGCTTTGTCGGACTCGACGGTGATCAGGCTCTGTTCGGCGCGAATGGTGTCACCCACCGCGACCATCAGTTCAATCACGGTGACTTCGTCAAAGTCACCAATATCGGGAACCTGAATATCTATGCTGGCCATATGCTGTCTCCCGCTGCGTTATGCGTACAAGGGGTTGATCTTGTCGGTCTTGATGCCGTATTGGGTGATGGCTTTGGCAACCGTCTCGCCGGTAACCACGCCGTCTTCCTGCAAAGCTTTGAGCGCGGCCACCACGATGTAGTGGCGGTTGACTTCAAAGTGTTCGCGCAGCTTGCTGCGGAAGTCGCTGCGGCCATAGCCGTCGGTACCCAGCACTTTGTAGCTGCGGCCTTTGGGAATGAAGGGGCGGATCTGCTCGGCGTAGGCCTTGATGTAGTCGGTGGATGCCACCACCGGGCCGCTGTGCGCGCTGAGTTGCTGCGCCACAAAGGACAGACGCGGTGTCTCCAGGGGATGCAGCATATTGAAGCGCTCGCAATCCTGGCCGTCGCGCGTGAGTTCATTGAAGCTGGGGCAGCTCCACACGTCAGCCTGCACGCCCCAGTCTTGTGCCAGCAAAGCCTGCGCGGCAATCGATTCGCGCAGGATGGTGCCCGAGCCCAAAAGCTGCACCCGGGCTGTGCCCTTGTTGGCCTTGGTCTCGGCGGCACCCGGTTTGCACAGGTACATGCCTTTGATGATTTGCTCCTCCGTGCCGGGGGTGAGGCCGGGCATGGCGTAGTTTTCGTTCAACAGCGTCAGGTAGTAGTAGACGTTGTCCTGCTTTTCCACCATGCGCTTCAAGCCATGGTGCAGGATGACGCCGACCTCGTGCGCGAAGGTAGGGTCGTAGCTCACACAGTTGGGGATGGTGCCGGCCAGGATGTGGCTGTGGCCGTCTTCGTGCTGCAAGCCTTCGCCGTTGAGCGTGGTCCGCCCGGAGGTGCCACCGAGCAAAAAGCCGCGTGCCTGCATATCACCGGCCGCCCAGGCCAGATCGCCAATGCGCTGGAAGCCGAACATCGAGTAGTACACGTAGAACGGAATCATGATCCGGTTGCTGGTGCTGTAGCTGGTGGCTGCCGCAATCCAGCTGCTCATACCGCCGGCTTCGTTGATGCCTTCTTGCAGAATCTGGCCCTGCTTGTCTTCCTTGTAATACATGACCTGGTCCTTGTCGACCGGGGTGTATTGCTGGCCGTCGGGGTTGTAAATACCGATCTGGCGGAACAAGCCTTCCATACCAAAGGTGCGCGCCTCGTCCACCAGAATCGGCACAACACGCGGGCCCAAGGCCTTGTCACGCAGCAGCGTAGTTAAGAAGCGCACATAAGCTTGCGTGGTGGAGATTTCGCGGCCTTCAGCGGTCGGCTCAATCACGGCTTTGAAAGTGTCCAGCGAAGGCACGGTGAACTGCTCGTCGGCCTTCATGCGCCGGTGCGGCAGGTAGCCGCCCAACGCCTTGCGCCGCTCGTGCAGGTATTGCATTTCCGGCGTGTCATCGGCTGGCTTGTAGAAGGGCAGCTTGGAGAGTTCGCTGTCAGGAATCGGGATATTGAAGCGGTCGCGGAAGGCTTTGATGTCCTCGTCGGTGAGCTTCTTGGTCTGGTGGACGTTGTTCTTGCCCTCGCCGCTTTTTCCCATACCAAAACCCTTGATGGTTTTGATTAACAACACCGTCGGCTCACCTTTGTGGTTCACGGCCTGGTGGTAGGCAGCGTAGACCTTTTTGGAGTCGTGGCCGCCACGGCGCAACTCAAAAATCTCTTCGTCGCTCATGTGCTCGACCATCTTGGCCGTGCTGGGGTGCTTGCCGAAGAAATGCTTGCGTACATAAGCGCCGTCGTTGGCCTTCATAGCCTGGTAGTCGCCGTCCACCGTGTCCATCATGATTTTGCGCAACGCGCCATCCTTGTCGCGCGCCAGCAGCGGGTCCCAGCTGCTGCCCCAGATGAGCTTAATCACGTTCCAACCCGCACCCCGGAATTCGCCCTCAAGCTCCTGGATGATTTTTCCGTTGCCGCGTACCGGCCCGTCCAGACGCTGCAAGTTGCAGTTGATAACAAAAATCAAGTTGTCCAGTTTTTCGCGCGCCGCCAGGCCGATGGCGCCCAGCGATTCGACCTCATCCATTTCGCCGTCGCCGCAGAACACCCAGACCTTGCGGTTCTCGGTATTGGCAATGCCACGGGCGTGGAGGTACTTTAAAAAGCGCGCCTGGTAGATCGCCATCAGCGGCCCCAAGCCCATCGAGACCGTAGGGAACTGCCAGAACTCGGGCATTAGCTTGGGGTGCGGGTAGCTGGACAAACCCTTGCCATCGACCTCCTGACGGAAGTGCAGCAGTTGCTCCTCGCTCAGACGTCCCTCCAGGTACGCGCGGGCATAGACGCCGGGTGCCACGTGGCCTTGGATGTAGAGGCAATCGCCGCCGTGGTTCTCGCTCTCGGCATGCCAGAAATGGTTGAAGCCCGCGCCGAACAAACTGGCCAATGAGGCAAAGGAGCCGATGTGTCCGCCCAAGTCACCGCCGTCAACCGGGTCGTGCCGGTTCGCTTTAACAACCATCGCCATGGCGTTCCAGCGCATGTAGGCGCGCAAGCGCTCTTCCATTTCCAAATTACCGGGCGCGCGCTCCTCGCGTTCCGGTTCGATGGTGTTGACGTAGCCCGTGGTAGCCGAAAAAGGCATATCGATGCTCTTTTGGCGGGCATGCTCCAGCAGTTGTTCCAGCAGGAAGTGGGCGCGCTCGGGGCCCTCCGCCTCGATGACCGCAGAAAGGGCATCCATCCACTCTCGCGTCTCCTGGGCGTCGATGTCCGAGCCAACTTGGAACGGAATGTGTTGCGCGGTGCCAGAACTCGAATCGGACATCACAGTCTCCTCTGCTGATGGTTGTATGGGTAGGCCGAGTGTCGCACAAACAAAACACGTTTCAAATAGTGCGAATAAATTTCATTATGTGAAACGCTATTGGGTGCCCGGCTGTGTACCGATTGCGCCCTCACCTACACTTCAACCATGTCGCGCCACTCGCATCCGCCATGCAGACCAACTTGAAGTTCCCTGGGGTCGAAGGCCTGCGCAAATGGTGGCGCGACCTCAATCCGACGCGGCAAGATCGCCTCGCCATGCTGGCGCCGCTGGCCTCTGTTTTGATTTTCTTTTTGGCCATCGTCGCGGCGCTGACCTACCTGCGTGTCGAAGAGATGAACCGGGAACAAGAAGCCATCGAACGCGATGTGGAGTACGCCCAGCAGACCTTGCGCCAACGCCTGACCGAAAGGCAAGAACAACTCAACCGGCTGGGCCGTGAAATCACCAACCGGGAAGCCGGCGCCGAGGAAGTGCGCATGCGAATCAACGTGGTGCTTAACCGTTATCCGGAAGTCCAAGGACTGGCATGGGTGGATGAAAACCGCCGCGTCCGCGCGGCCGCCGGATCCGCATCGGTTTGGAACCCCAAACCCCAGGCTGCAACGCCATTGAGCAGCAACCCGGACCACGACGCGCTCTTCCTGCGGGCACGAACCACGCGCAACGCTTTCTATTACCAGGCCCTGCGCAAAGACAGCTACACCCCAATGCTGCAGTTGGTGATTCCGCTGTATGAGCCGGGTCGCTTCAGCGGCGCTTTGATGGCCGAGTACTCGGTCGACGCCTTGTACCGGTACGCCATCCCGTCCGAAATAACGGCGCGCTACGCGATCTCCATCACGGACGCCAAGGGTCAGATTCTGGCCGGCGCGCGCCCCGACACCAAAAAACTCAGTAACCGCTTGCCAGAATGGATCAACCACCCCAACAGCTTTGCCCTGCATGTCACACCGCTGGGCACCGATTTGACCATCCGGGCGCAAGCCTACCGTGCCTCGCTCGGCGTCGTCGGCAGCGGCCTCTTCTGGCTGGTCGGAGCCCTGAGCTTGCTGACGGGCTGGATGCTGGTTGCCAACTGGCGCCACACCCGCAGGCGCTTGCAGACCCAGCAGGCACTGGTGGCGGAAACCAATTTCCGAAGGGCAATGGAAAACTCCATGCTCACCGGCATGCGCGCCATGGATTTGCACGGCCGAATCACCTTTGTAAACGCCGCCTTCTGTCAAATGACCGGCTGGAGCGACGTCGACTTGATCGGCAAAAGCGCGCCATTCCCCTACTGGCCTGAGGAGGACCGCGCCGACTTACACGAAATACTGGCCAAAGAACTCAGCGGACAGACCCAAGCAGGCGGTGTACAGGTGCGGGTCAAGCGCCGCGACGGCCACGTATTCGATGCACGCCTGTATGTCGCACCGCTAATCGACGCGTTTGGCACCCAAACTGGATGGGTGACGTCGATGACTGACATCACCGAGCCCAACCGCATCCGGGAAGAACTCTCGCGCGCCCACCGCCGCTTCACCACTGTGCTGGAAGCGCTCGAAGCCTCGATTTCAGTGGCTCCACTGGGCAGCGATGAGCTGCTGTTCGCCAACAGGACCTACCGGCAATGGTTTCATGCGAAAGCGGCGGGGCATCTGCAACTGGCGGCCGAAGCAGGTGTCGCGCCCGGACGTAGCAATGACGAATCCAGCGATGCCGTGGACTCATTGGCCGGTTTACCGGTGTCAACCGTCACCGAACATGAAACCGAAAATGCGGAGATCTTTATGCCCGCCTTGGGCAAGTGGCTGGAGGTTCGTACGCGCTACTTGAGCTGGGTCGACGGCAGACTGGCACAGATGGTGATCGCCACCGATATCACCGCCCGCCGCATGGCCGAGGAGCAAGCAGCGCTTCAGGCCGAACGCGCTCAATCCGCCAGCCGCATGATCACGATGGGCGAAATGGCATCCAGTGTCGCCCACGAGCTGAACCAACCGCTCACCGCGATCAACAACTACTGCTTGGGGATGGTCTCGCGCATCAAAGCGCAGCAAATCAGCCAGGAAGAATTGCTGGTTGCGCTTGAAAAGACCACACGCCAGGCCCAGCGTGCTGGCCAGATCATCCAACGCATCCGCGAATTCGTTAAACGCAGCGAGCCGAACCTGGCTGCCTCGTCGGTCAACCAGATGGTGGAGGAAACGCTGGAGTTGGCCGAGATAGAAACCCGCCGCTTCAATGTGCGCCTGAATCACTACACCGCCCCCAACCTGCCGCCACTTCGGGTCGACCCCATTTTGATCCAGCAAGTACTGCTGAATTTGTTACGCAATGCGGCAGAGTCCATCGAGTCTGCAGGTCGACCACCCCATCAACGCAACGTGGATCTGCGCGTGGGTCTTCAACAAATAGAAGAGCAAACCGTCGTCCAATTCGCAGTCAGCGATACCGGCGTTGGCATCACCCAAGGGGTCATGGAGCGGCTGTATGAGGCGTTCTACACCACCAAGTCCGATGGCATGGGCATGGGCTTGAGCTTGTGTCGGTCCATCATCGAATCGCATCGGGGTCGTATCCAGGCAGAGAACATCTACAATGGTTCGACTGTTCTGGGGTGCCGGTTTGCTTTCTGGATCCCGCTGGACATGACCCTACCCGGCGTCGAGCGCGTCCGATCCTCTGTTTAACACTGAGTTGCAGCCATGAGCCTGATCCCCAAAAAAGGAACCGTTTTTGTGGTGGATGACGACGAGGCTGTGCGCGATTCCCTGCAGTGGTTACTCGAAGGGAAAGACTACCGGGTGCGTTGCTTTGACTCCGCAGAATCCTTCCTCAGCCGATACGACCCCCGCGAACTGGCGTGCCTGATCGTCGACATCCGCATGGACGGTATGTCGGGTATCGATTTGCAAAGCCGGTTGGTTGACTTGCGCTCCCCGCTGCCGATTGTGTTCATTACAGGCCATGGTGATGTGCCCATGGCGGTTGAAACCATGAAAAAGGGTGCGATTGATTTCGTTCAAAAGCCATTTCGTGAAGAAGAGTTGGTCCGCCTGGTCGAGAAGATGCTAGCCATGGCGCGCGAAAACTTTGCCGAGTACCAGACCACCTTGAACCGCGAATCGCTTTTGGCAAAACTCACCACGCGGGAAGCCCAAGTATTGGAGCGCATTGTTGCGGGTCGGTTGAATAAGCAAATTGCAGACGATCTGAACATCAGCATCAAAACGGTGGAAGCCCATCGTGCCAACATCATGGAAAAGCTCGGCGCCAAAACGGTCGCCGACCTGCTACGCATTGCCCTGGCCCAAAGCCCTGGCAAAAGCGCAGGTTCAAACCCCAATTGAAATCCCTGTTACCCGACCGCGTACATCGGCGCGGTCGCTTTTTTCTGGAAAACCACCATGAGCACACATACCGCAAAAATCATTGACGGCAACGCCCTCTCCGCCCAACTGCGCACCGACGTAGCGCGCCGCGTCGCCGCACTCAAAGCGAAAGGCATCACCCCCGGACTCGCAGTTATTTTGGTGGGCGAAAACGCGGCCTCGCAGGTGTATGTGCGCAACAAGGTCAAGAGCTGCACCGAAGCCGGTATGCACTCGGTGTTGGAGCGCTACGACGCGTCGATGAGCGAGGCTGATCTGCTGGCCCGAATCGATGCCTTGAACCATGACGCCAGCATCCACGGCATCCTGGTGCAGCTGCCGCTACCCGCGCACATCGATGCCAACAAAGTCATCGAATTCATCAGCCCCGCCAAAGACGTGGATGGATTCCACATCGCCAGCGCCGGCGCGCTCATGGTCGGCCAGCCCGGTTTCTGGCCTTGCACGCCGTACGGCTGCATGAAGATGCTGGAGAGCATTGGGTACGACTTGCGCGGTAAACATGCCGTGGTGATAGGCCGCAGCAATATCGTCGGAAAACCCATGGCGATGATGCTGCTCCAGAAAAACGCTACCGTCACCATCTGCCACAGCGCCACCAAAGATCTCAAAGCCATGACACTGCAAGCTGACGTCATCGTTGCCGCAGTAGGCAAGCGCAAGGTGCTCACCGCCGATATGGTCAAGCCCGGCGCGGTGGTGCTCGACGTGGGCATGAACCGTAACGATGAGGGCAAGCTCTGCGGCGACGTGGATTACGCAGGTGTATCGCAGGTGGCGGGCCATATCACCCCGGTACCCGGCGGCGTGGGCCCCATGACGATCACCATGTTGCTGGTCAACACCCTTGAATCAGCCGAGCGCGCGGCCGCTTAAGTCGCCCATGTCTGCCGCACCGCCATCTACGAATCCCCTGCTCGCCCAGGCCCACCTGCCGGCCTTTGACCGCATCACGCCCACCAATGTAGCCCCGGCACTCGACGCCTTGCTGGCCGATGCCGAGCGTGCGCTGGAAACGGTGACTGTCAGCGGCTTTCCGGCTGACTGGGCCGGGATTGCGCGGGTACTGGATGTGGCCGGTGAAAGACTGGGCTGCGCCTGGGGAGCCGTTAGCCACTTGAACGCAGTGGCCGACACGCCCGAATTGCGGGCCGCATACAACGCAGCCTTGCCGCGCGTCACCGAGTTCTGGACCCGTCTGGGCGCGGACGAAAAGCTTTACGCCCAATACAAAGCCATTGACCCATCGACGCTGAACCCCGAGCAGCAGCGCGCCCGCACGCTGGCCCTGCGTAACTTCGTGCTATCCGGCGCAGAGCTGACGGGCGAAGCCAAAGAACGCTTTGCCGCGATCCAGGAACGCCAAGCCGAGTTGAGCCAGAAATTCAGCGAGAACGTGTTGGACGCTACCGACCAATGGTCGCTTTTGGTCAGTGCCGAAGAGCTTGCAGGGGTTCCGCAAGACGTGCTGGATGCGACCCGTACCGCTGCCCAAGCCGATGGCGCAGAAGGCCACAAACTCAGCCTGAAGATGCCCTGCTACCTGCCTGTCATGCAGTTTGCGCACAGCAGCGCGCTGCGGCAGCAGGTCTACCGCGCTTATGTCACACGCGCCTCCGACCAGGCGGCCAACGCGTCCCAAGACAACAGCACATTGGTGCAAGAGATTCTGGCGCTGCGCCAGGAAGAATCCGCTCTGCTGGGCTACCCGCACTTCGCCGCCGTGTCATTGGCCGCCAAAATGGCGCAGTCCAGCGAAGAGGTCACCGGCTTTCTGCGCGACCTGGCGGCCCGTGCCCGCCCCTTTGCTGACAAAGACGTGACTGAGATGCGCGCCTTCGCCGCCGAGCATCTGAACCTGCCGGACCCCCAAGCCTGGGACTGGCCCTTTGTCGGCGAAAAGCTCAAAGAAGCGCGCTACGCCTTCAGCGAACAGGAAGTCAAAAACTATTTTCCTGCGCCGCAGGTACTGGCCGGCCTGTTCAAGATTGTGGAAACCCTGTTTGAGGTCAGCATCCGCCGCGACACCGCGCCGGTGTGGCACCCGGCGGTGGAGTTCTACCGCATCGAGCGCGCAGGCGTCTTGCTCGGTCAGTTCTATCTCGACCCCGGTGCCCGCGCAGGCAAGCGCGGCGGGGCCTGGATGGACGATGTGCGCACCCGCTGGCTGCGCCCGGATAGTGCCTCCCTGCAAACGCCGGTCGCGCATCTGGTGTGCAACTTTGCCGAAGGCGTGGGTGGCAAGCCGCCGCTGCTCACGCACGACGACGTGATCACCCTCTTCCATGAGTGCGGCCACGGCCTGCACCACATGCTCACGCAGGTCAACGAGCGCGACATCGCCGGTATCAGCGGCGTGGAGTGGGACGCGGTGGAGCTGCCCAGCCAGTTCATGGAAAACTTCTGCTGGGAGTGGAGCGTGCTGCGCCACATGACCGCGCACGTGGACACCGGCGAGCCCCTGCCGCGCGGCCTATTCGACAAGATGCTGGCCGCCAAAAACTTCCAAAGCGGACTGCAAACCCTGCGCCAAATTGAGTTCGCCCTGTTTGACATGCGCCTGCACAGCGAGCCCGCAGCGGGCGCCGACTTCATGCGTGTGCTCGCTGAGGTGCGCCAAGAGGTTGCCGTACTCCAACCCCCGGCTTGGAACCGCACCGCACACAGCTTCAGCCACATCTTTGCCGGGGGCTACGCGGCCGGGTACTACAGCTACAAATGGGCCGAAGTGCTGAGCGCCGACGCCTACGCCGCCTTTGAAGAAACCGCCCTGCCCGGGGGTGAGGCCAACCCCGAAACCGGACGCCGTTACCGCCAAGCGATTCTGGAAAAAGGCGGCAGCCGCCCGGCGATGGAGTCGTTCAAAGCCTTCCGTGGCCGCGAGCCGCGCTTGGACGCGCTGCTGCGCCACCAGGGCATGGAGACCGCCTTATGAGCGCGCAAGATATGCATTTCGAAATCGAGAACCTGAAATGCGGTGGTTGCGGAAAGACCGTGGTCAAAGGCCTAAGTGCTCTGTACGGAGTCACCGACGTATCGGTAGACCATGAAATGCAGATGGTTAGCCTGAACGCCGAGCCGGCTATGCGTCAGGCAGTTCTGGACAAACTTCAGAGCATGGGTTTCCCCCAAAAAGGCAGCACCTAAAGCCTTGCGGTCAGCGTCTCATGTGCTCAGCGCAGGACCAATACCGGTACCTTGCAGTGGTTCAGCACCTCTTGCGTCTCGCTTCCGTGCAGCAAACGGTCAAAGCCCCGGCGGCCATGCGAGGCCATCACGATCAAGTCCGCGTCTATCGTGTGCGCCGCGGTCACCAGGGCGTCAGCCACGTCATTCGCGGTTAAGACCTGTGTTTTGATGGGTACACCCTTGGCGGCGGCACTGAAGGTAGCAGCGTCTAGCAGCTTCTGCGCTTTCTCGACCCAAAAGGATTCCACAGATTTCACGTCCTCCTTGCTCAAGGGATAAGCGCCTTCAAAATAGTCATACGTATAGGCTTGCACCACCGACACGGCAGTCACCTGCGCCTTGAACGCCGCAGCCAACTCCAGCGCCGAATCCACTGCCTTTTGCGACAAGGGCGAGCCATCGGTCGCCACCATGATTCTTTGGTACATACATCACCTCTTAAGTAGTCATTCCGGAAACCCGGTGAACCAATGTAGGCCGCAGCGGTACGTGGCGTTTTGACATGCATCAAGCTTTACCCGGCCACCTCCAGGCTATCTATTGATGTATGTCAAGCCAACGTGCGCGACCTCGCCCATACCATTGGCAGGCATTCCGCCCGTTCACCCTTTTGCCAACCCACAACCCATGCAAACCTCGTATTCCGGTCACGTTCTGCTGAGCACGGCAGACCATTTATCCAAAAGCGAATTCGCGGGTATTTGTGGGTTAAGCGAAGACGAATTTCAGGAATTGCTGGACTACGGCGTGCTACCCGCCGACCCACTCGCCGACGCGCAAATATGCTTTTCACGCATCTACATTGAGCCCGTCCAAACGGCCTGCCGCAAAGCCAGGGACTTCGATTTGGACCTCTGCGCTGCGGCAATCTTCATGGAATATTTGATTGAGATCCACCACTTGCGCAGCGAAGTGGCAAGCCTTCACGCCCAGCTTGCTCCACAATGAACACATTTAAGGCAGTCTCTTCATGGAACACAGAAACTGGTATGCGCGGGTAGCCAAAAAGACCGCGCACGTCTGCGGCAAATCGTTTGTTTTCTCGGGCGCGGTCGGCATCATCCTGGTCTGGCTGGTCACCGGGCCATTCTTTGGCTTCAGCGACACCTGGCAGCTGGTCATCAACACCGGCACCACCATCATCACCTTTCTCATGGTGTTCCTGATCCAAAACACCCAGAACCGCGACACCGAAGCCATCCAACTCAAACTCGACGAACTCATCCGCGCCACCAACGGCGCGCACAACGCCCTGCTCGACCTGGAAGAACTGGAGCAGGAAAACCTGGAAGCCTTTAAACGCAAATACCAAGGCTTGGCCGAGGTAGCCCGCACCCGCCTGCGCAGCGGACAGGTGGATACGGATACGCCGGAGGTTTAGGCGCTTCTAGCGCCCCGCCTCCACCAGCCGCACACCCCAAGGTTGCGCGGCACGGGTATCCACGCTGACCTGCACGGCGCGCATGTCATTGGCACCAGGCACCTCCAGGCGGGTCAGGTTGGTGATGGGGGCCTTGTTCAGGCTGAAGGGCTGGTCAAAGCGGAACACATGGCTGTCGCCGTGGATCAGCAGCACGGGAATGCGGGCAGCGGCGGCCAGGGGCAAAAAGGTCTCGGCGATGCTGGTGCGAAAACCGGAATGCGGGGGAAAGTCTTCCCAGATGGACTTGGAGTCGAACACATCGGCCTGCATGGCGAACACCAGCGCCTTGGCGCCGCTTTGTTGCGCGTGGGCGAAGGCGCCTTGAATCCAGGCCACGTTAGCGCGGTCGCGTTCCATGAACTCGGCGACAGCGCGGGCATCGCGTACCTCGAAGTTGTTGTTGCTGCCCACGATATGCAGCGTGGCAAACAGCACGCCCTGGTGCTGCCAGCGGAGGTTTTCAACAAACTTGGCGTGGGTGGGGTCCAGCGTGGCCTGGCTTTGCACCGCCAGCGGCGACTGGCCCAGCGACTGACCGGCGGGGAAGAACATGGTGCGCAACAGGGCGAGCCGCTCCAGCGGGTCATAGGAGCCGTTGTTGGCGCGGTGGCAGTCGGTCCATTCGTTGTCGCCGGGTGTGTAGACCAATGCCGATGTAAACAAACCGAAGTGTTGGAGTTGGGTCTGGAACTCTTCGTTGCTGCAACGCGTGGAGCCCGACTTGAAGTCGCCGATGTGGATAGAGAAAGCCGGCTGCAAGCGGTTGATGCCGCCGATGAGTGCGCGGTACGGTGCACCAACTTTGGCGGGGTCGCCGTAAGGCAGGTCGCCCAACGCGACGAACTCGAAGGTCTGCGCGTGGGCGAAGACGACGGTCGTCGCCAGGGCAAGGCCCGTGAAACGGCGCAGGCATTGCGTAAAACGGAGCTTTAGAGGATTCATATCGGGACCCGCTTGAACAGATGAGTGGCTCACTAGAATAACCACGCTATGTTTCTACACCCCTTCTGTACTCCGTGAGCCCTACAGCGCCCCTGCGATGGCGAACCATTTGGCTTGCTGGCGCACTCGCAGTATTGCCGCATTGCGCCGGTGCCGGCAGTTTGCTAGGCGACCATACCTGCGTTCAATGGGAGACCATGGAAACGCCGGTGAAAAAAAATTGGGTGGATTCATTCTTGGCACCACTCAGCCTGACGTTCAAAACGCTTCAAAAAGAAAAACGAGACGCCTACACCATGGACCTCCGGGCATCCGGCAGTGCCGTGGGCTTTGTGGACGCCTACTGCGCGGAGCACCCGGAAAAAGTCGCCGCAGATGGTGCGGCGGAGTACTCTCAAGTGTTGATGCAGCGTTGATTGAATGCCATGATGTACCCCACGACAAAAACCAAAGCCAGCCCCATCCGGGGATCGACCGTCGAGGTCTCATCAAATGCCCGTGTGGATTTTTACCATTCGGTTGTCGCCATGAGTTGGCTGGGCTACTTGGGTGTTTTTGTCGGTGCGTTTCTGATTATCAATGCCGCGTTTGGATGTCTGTATTACGTGGGCGAATCCTCTATTGGCGGGCTGCGGAGTTCGTCATATTGGGAGTATTTCTTTTTCAGTGTGCAGACGCTGGCCACGATTGGCTATGGCAGCAAGTTCCCGCAGACGATGTATGCCGACATTTTGGTCACTCTGGAGGCCATGGTCGGTTTGCTCGGCCTGGGGTTGTTTGCGGCAATCGCCTTCGCAAGGCTGTCCATCCCACGCGCGCGCATCATTTTCAGCAACGTTGCAGTCATTGCAGATTTTGATGGCGTACCCACCCTGATGTTTCGGGTGGCGAACGAGCGCAACAACCACATCATTGGAGCGGAGGTTGAACTGTGCATGTTCATGCGTGAAACCACCCGTGAGGGGTTGAGCATCCGGCGCATTTACGATTTGCCCCTGGTGAGGAGTCACACGCCGCTCTTGTCCCTGACGTGGTTGATCTTCCACCCCATCCGCGAAGGTAGTCCGTTTTTTGGGCACACTGCTGAATCATTGAAGCATGCTGATTTCGCGCTGGTTGCCACCATTAAGGGTTTGGACGAAACGATATCCCAGACCGTGCACGCCAACTACGCGTACCGGCAGTCGGATATCCAATGGGGATACCGTTTCAGTGACATGTTCAACGAAGATGCACATGGCGGGAGGTCTTCGATTGACCTCACCCGTATCCATGACACCCATATTCCCGCCTAGCCCATGTTCACTGCTCGCGTACTACCCGCCAACCTGCCATGCGACGTAGAAGAAGGCATGACTTTGCTGCAAGCCTTCGAGGCGGGGCGTATTGAGATGCCCAGCTCCTGCCGCAATGGCACTTGCCGTACCTGCGTGTGCCAGTTGCTACAGGGCAGCGTGCGCTATGAAATCGAATGGCCGGGTTTGAGCACAGAAGAGATGGAAGAAGGCTACGTGCTGCCCTGCGTGGCCTTTGCGACCAGCGATGTGGTCTTGCAACAGGAGGGAGCGCGGGGCACTTGAACAGATGACCGCCCCGCTGATTGAATCAGCAGAGCTGGCCGGATAACTCCCGGATGGCGTTCTCAATATCCAACTCGGCCACGTCGAGTTCATTGACCGCGCGACGGATCTCCAAAGTCGCGCCAGACTCTTTGGCAACGCACGCCAAATCCGCTTTGGCATCTAGTATCGCGCTGATGGCGCGGTTGAGTTTTTGTTCAATTGACATGGCTTCCCACCCCTCGGTTGATGCGATCCAGATGCCCGGTAGAGGCCTGGTCATCACAATCCGGCTAAATTTTTGCTTTGGGGGAAGAAGATGAACATCCCCCGGCTGGGGGAAATTCCTGATTTATTGCATCGAATAACCGCCATTGGCCATAGGACGGTGCATCCAGAGGCCACTGATCGGCGCGCGTCAGCGCACGCACACCACCCGCGAGCAGGTTCGCAGCGCGCGCAACGCCGGCGTGCGTGATCCAAACCGTATCGTGGGCACCATGGTCTTCATCCCAGACAAGGGCTACGCGCACTAACACCTCGTTGGCACTTTCTGCACCGCCAAAGCGGTGGTTACCAAAATCATCAGTCCAGGCTTGTAGCGCCACTTGCGGAATCGCATTCCACGCTACGCCCTCCCAGGTGCCAAAGTCCATCTCGCGCAAACGCGGGTCGGTACGTACCGGCAGGTCGGCACGCGAGGCACAGAGTGATCGTGCCAGTTGCTGACAGCGCATCAGCGGCGAGACGCGCAGAACCGCGCCCGCTGGCAAGACCTCCGCCAATGCGCGCGCGGCATGGTCGGTTGCAGCCTCATCGGCTTGAACGTCCATCACGCCGTAGCAAATCCCCGCAGCAATAAGCGGACGGGCATGGCGCACGATCCACAAAGCCATTGCAGCTTATGCGTGCGCAGCCGCGCCCAGGCCCAGGGCCAAGCCGAGGTAAAAAGCCAGTTCACAGACCTGCTGCGTGGTACCCAGGCAGTCTCCGGTAAAGCCTTGCAGGCGGCGCGCAAACAGCGCGTGTGCCCGCCAGAACGCCAACGCAGACCCCAGCAGTCCACTACCCCAAGCCAGTGGCAGGCGCGCGTCAGGCTGCAGCGCCGCTTGCACCTGCAAGGTCAGAACCAACGCGCCCCCACACCAGGCCAACGCCACCGCCAGGCTGGGCAGTGTGATTTGATCGGCCAGCGGCTTAGATTTCGAGCCATCCGCATCGCCCACGTGGGGCAGCAGGCGAATGAGCAACAGCGGCCAGGTACGCGAGACCACGTGCGCACCCATGATGGCCGCGCACATCCACACCGCGCCCACCGACCCGATAACGGCGAGCAGTGCCACTTTGGCCAGCAGCGCGAGCGCTACCGCGATCGCACCGAAGGCTCCGACGCGGGAGTCTTTCATGATGGTGAGTGCCCGCCCGCGGTCGTAACTGCCGCCTAAGCCGTCGGCCACATCGGCCAAACCGTCTTCATGGAAAGCACCGGTCATCCAGACGCTCCACGCGGTGCCCATAACCGCCGCAACCATCGGCGCAAAAATACCGGGCACCGCATGTAACAGCGCGGCAGTCAAAGACGCCACCAAAGCACCCACGATCACGCCGACTGCCGGAAAGTGCGCGGCGCTGGCACGCAGCATGGCCGGGCTGTAACCCACCCACTGCGCCAGGCGACCGTCCACCGGAATCCGCGTGAAAAACTGAATGGCCAGCAAAAAATGCCGGATAAACCGAAGCAGGTGGCTCATGGCAAAGGCGTAGCGCTCTTCTCGGATACACCGGCGGCGGCGAAGCTGGCCATCTCACGCAGGATGGCGCAAGCCGACTGCAACAGCGGCCAGGCAAGTGCCGCGCCCGAACCTTCGCCCAGACGCAAACCCAAATCCAGCAAAGGCTCCACGCCGAGGTGCTGCAACATCGCCGAATGGCCGCGCTCGCCGGAGCGGTGGGCGAACACGCAGCGCTGCAAAACCAGCGGCTCCAATGCCTGCGCCACCAGCACCGCCGCGCTGGCAATAAACCCATCGACCACGATCACACGCCGTTCAGAAGCCGCCTGCAAGACCGCGCCGACCATAGTGGCAATCTCAAAACCACCCAGAGCGGCCAGGGCATCCATGGGCGCGTGCGCATCCGCATGGCGCTCGAGCACACCCCGCAGCACTCGGGTCTTGTGGGCCACCGCGTCGGCGTCCAGCCCGGTGCCTGCGCCGGTGCACTGCGCAATATCCAAACCGGCCAGGCGCGCCAGCAGCAGCGCGGCGGCCGAGGTATTGCCGATGCCCATCTCGCCCAGCAGCAGCGCATTGCCAGGCAAGCCTTGCACCAACTCAATGCCGTGGCGTAGGGCCTGCGCGCACTGCCCCACCGTCATGGCAGGCTGTTGCGAAGAATCCGCCGTGCCCAGGTGCGCGCCATCGGCCTTGCGCACCTGCAAGCCCGGGCGCGGGGCGCCGGCAGGCAGCCCGGCCAGAAAATCGTGTTTCACGCCGCAGTCCACTACGGTCAGCGCCAGCCCATGCTGGCGGGCCAGTACGCTGACCGCTGCGCCACCGGCCAGAAAGTTCTCCACCATCTGCCAGCTCACCTCGCTGGGAAAGGCCGAAACGCCTTGCGCAGTGATGCCGTGGTCACCCGCAAAAACCACCATTTGCGGCTGCTCCAAAACGGGGGTTTGGCTACCCAGAATTTCACCCAGCTGCAGGGCCAGAGATTCCAAAAGGCCTAGCGATCCAAGCGGTTTGGTTTTGTTATCCAATGCAGCGCGCAACGCGTGGGTCAGCGCGGGGTCGCGCAGGTCGGTGATGGTGGGTAAATGGCTCGGCATCACAGCCCTCATAAATGAGCGGGAATGTTGGACGGCGTCGGAATAGCCACCCACTGGTCTTGCACGGCGTGGATGCGAATGCGCTGGTCAAACACCTGCTCCAGTGCGCGGTGGCTTTGCGGGTCCACGCATGCGCCGTGGTGGGTGATGCGCCCCTGCGCCATGACCACCAGCCCATCGGCTTGCAGGGCCATGGAGATTTCATGCAGCACGCTGACCACGGTAGTGCCTCGCGCCCGGAGGCCGCGCACGATCTTTAGCCAGTCGGCCTGGTGCGGCGGATCCAAGTTGGCCAGCGGCTCGTCCATGAGGAGGATGTCAGCCTCGACACTGAGCGCGCGCGCCAGCAGCACCCGTTGCCGCTCGCCGCCGGACAGCGCGCCCACGCTGCGGTGCCGCCATTCCCAGGCTTGCGTGAGGCGCAGGTATTTCTCCACCATAGCCAGATCGTGCGCATCCGGTTTGGCCAGCCAGGGCTGGTGCGGCAAGCGCCCCAGCATCACCATATCCAAGACGCTCAAGTCATCCACCACCGACTCACCCTGCCCCAGCCAGGCCACGGCACGGGCCCGCTCGCGCGCCGGCCATTGCGACAACGCCCGCGCGCCCAGCGACACGCTGCCCTGATGCGGCAACAAACCGGCCAATACTTTGAGCAAAGTGGATTTGCCCGCGCCGTTGGGGCCGACGATGCTGGTCCAGCGGCCCGGCTCTAGCTGCAGGTCCAGCGGATGCAAAACCTGCACGCCACCCAAACGGGCGCTGACGCCCTGGGCGCGCAACACCAGCGGGCTGCGGCTCATGGCGCATCCCCAGCCAGCGCGGTGCTTTGCCGGTGCATCAACCACAACAGATAGCCGCCACCCAGCACCGCTGTCAATACACCCACCGGCAGTTCCTGCGGCGCAATCAGCCCGCGGGCTAGCAAGTCCGCCGCCATCAACAGAACACCGCCCATCAAGCTGGACAGTAGCAAGAGCCAGGCATGGGCCGCGCGCACCAGGCTGCGCACCAGGTGCGGCGCTGCCAGCCCCACAAACGCGATCAGGCCGGTCTGCGCTACAGCGGTCCCGCTGGCCAGGGCTAAGACCAGGATCAGCCCTAAGCGCATGGGCGCCAGGGGTAAGCCCAGACTTAGCGCCGTGGATTCGCCCAAAGCCAAACCGTCCAGCACCGGGCTGAATAACCACGCCGCCAGCGAGCACAGACACCACACCGCCAGCATCAGCAGACACGCGCCCCAGCCCAAAAAGGCTGTGCTGCCCAGCAAAAAGCCCTGCATCGCCTGCAAGAGCTGCGGCTGCATCAGCAAAATCAGCGAACTGGCCGCACCCAGCACCACACCCACCACGACCCCGGCCAGCAGCAGGCGCAGCGTGTGTTGCACGCCGCGCGCCAGCACCAGGGTCAAGAACACCGCGCCGGTCGCACCCACAAACGCCGCGCCCGTCAAGCCAATCTGGGCCAGCCACTCCAGCGAGGCCGGTGACGCGCCCAAGAGCGCCAGCGCCACGCACACACCCAAGGACGCGCCCGCAGCACTCCCCAGCAAATAGGGATCAGCCAGCGGGTTGCGGAACAAGCCCTGCGCCACCGCGCCGCTCAAACCCAGCAGCGCGCCCGCGCCCCAGGCCCCGGCGCTGCGCGGCAGGCGGATGTCCCACACGATATGCCATGCCACCGGGTCGCGGGTCATATCGCCCCAGGCTTGCCAGCCGGTGCTGCCAATGCAAACACCCAGCATCAACAAAACCACTGCAAGCGCAGCCAGACCCAAAACGAGAACCCTTGGAGCGCGGCGCGCGGGCTGCGTCATGGCGTGGCCGGGTACAAACGTTGTAAGCATTGGGCCACCCGCATCGCGCCCGTGGCCATGCGCGGTCCGGGACGCACCAGCGTGTCCGAGTCCTGCTTGTCAAAAACACAGATGCGCTGCGCCCGTATGGCCGCCAGCGACGACCAGCCGGGGCGTTTGGACAAATCGTCAACCTCGTTGTCGCCGACCAAAATCAGATCCGGCTGGGCCCGCACCACCATCTCTGGGTTGATTTTGGGGAACGCGCCGAGGCCGGCGGGCACGATGTTTTTCAGGCCCAGCTGCGCCAAAGTCTCTCCGATAAATGATGACTCGCTGGCGGCATAAGGGCCGGGATTGACTTCAAAGTACACGCTTTTGCCCCGGGCGGATGCGGGCACGGCCTGCACGGCGGCGCGCATGTCGCGCTCCATAACCTGCACCACGGCTGGCGCGGTATCGACCGCCAGAACCTGTGCCAGGACGCGCACCACGCGCGTGGCATCCGCAAAATTACGCGGCTCCAGCGCTAGCAGCTTCAGGCCCAGGCCGCGCATGCGCTGCGCGCCGGGTGCGGAATGGGAGACCAGCACCAGATCGGGCTTGAGGGCCACGATGGCCTCAATCTGCGGGTCCAGTCCGCCGCCTACCTGCGGCAACGCGCGAACGCTCTGCGGAAAATTGGAATACCGATCCACCCCGACCAATTTGGCGCATTGACCCAAAGCGCACACCGTCTCGGTGAGCGAGGGCAAGAGGCTGACGATGCGCTGCGGTGCCGTATCAAAGCGCACGGTCTGACCACCGTCATCGCGCAGTTCCCACGCGTTGGCCGTAATGCCTGCCAGGCTTAGAACTGCCGGAATAAGCAGACGGGCCCAGTTCATGCACTCACCCGGACCGGGGCTATGGACCGCTCCATCCAGCCAGCGCAAATGCGGTGCAAAGCAGTCAGCCCATCGGTCAGGGCGGCTGGGCCAGGCTGCAGGATGAGCGGCGACTTGATCTCATAGAGGTCGCGGTTGCGCACGGCAGGCAGAGCGTCCCAACCGGGCCGCGCGGCAACGGTCTCCGGACGGAATTTTTTGCCGCACCAGGAGCCGATGATGATGTCGGGCGCATGGCGCAAGACGGCGTCGCCATCGGCCAGGATGCGGTTCTTGCCCAGCGGCTCGAGGGCCAATTCAGGAAAAATATCGTCCCCCCCGGCAATGCCCATGAGCTCGGATACCCAACGGATCGCGCTGATCTGTGGCGTATCCCATTCCTCGAAGTACACCCGTGGCCGGCGCGCGCCCTGCGCTTGCAGGGCCTGCACACGACTGCGCACGGCGTCCAGCTCGGCGCGCCATGCTGCAATGCGATCCAGCCCCTGCTGTGCCTCGCCCACCATCGCCGCAACCTGGTAAAGCATGGAAAAAATTTCGTCCACGCTGCGCTGGTTAAATACCGTCACCTGCACCCCATGGCGGATCAGCGCAGCGGCGATGTCGGCTTGCAAATCGGAAAATCCGAACACACAGTCAGGTTGGAGCGCCAGAATTTTGTCAATCTTGGCACTCAAAAATGCGCTGACCTTGGGCTTGTCCCGACGGGCCTGCGCCGGGCGCACGGTGTAGCCCGAAATCCCCACAATCCGCGCCTCCTGCCCCAAGAGGTACAACCATTCGGTGGTTTCCTCGGTGAGGCAGACGATGCGTTGAGGGGCGAGGCTCATGGGGCGCAGTATCCGGCAAGGATTACTTGGGGGCCCATTGCAGGGTAGTGAAGAAGTTGCAGCCCGGGCTGTACGTGGCGCCGGTGTAACTTTGCTTGTACGACTGGTCGGTGGCGTTGTTGATGCGCAAGGACCAGGTCCAATCTTTGGCAACCTCGGTCTGCGCGCGCAAATTCAACACGGTGTAGGCAGGATTGATCTTGCTAGCCGTGTTGGCAGCGTCATCGTAGGTTTGACCGACGTCGCGCACGTCGGCACCCAATGTCCACTCGCCCAGCGTTGTCTCCACACCGACGTTGACACCTTGACGCGCACGCATGGTCAGGTAATTGCCGGCGTACGTTCCCGCCTCATAACGCGGGTTGATTTGGTCCAAGGAGCCATGCAGCCTGAAACCAGTGAACCTTTTGCTGCCAGAAAGGGTCGCGCCTTCAACGGAAGCGCGCGCGACGTTGTAATAGTAGTAATCGCTTCCGCTGGAAATGAGGTTATCAAACGCATTTCGGTACACAACCAATTTGAACTCCTGCCCGGCCTTCGAAAAAGCCAGGCTCGCGTCCAGGCTGTGACCCCGTTCGGGTGCCAACGAAGCGTTCCCATAAACCCCGTACAACTGCTCCAAGGTGGGTGCACGGAACGAATTTCCTGCGGAGGTGGAAGCCCGCCAGGCAGGCGCAATTTGGTACGCGTACGAGACTGCACCGACGTTGCTCGCACCAAAGACGCTGTCGTTATCGTTGCGCAGGTTTACCTGCCATTCGTGCGCTCCCCATTGCGTACCGTAACCCAAACCTTGCGAATTGTTGCTGCGGTTCGCATCGATATAAGTGTTGCCCCAGTTATCGGCAATGCTGTTGAGGTTGTCAGTCTTGCGCTCAAGATACCCGGATACCGTGCCGCCAAGTGCCTTCCATTTGCCGTCTAGGCTTAGGCCGTTGAGCACTGTGGTGTAGTTGGAATTGGCGTCGTCGTCTACGTAGTCGCTATGCGAGCGGGTCACTTTCGTGGAGGTACTGAACGTGTCATTCCAGCGGCTTTCCCAAGCAAAAGCAAGGGCAGACATCGACGTGTTGGCAGTCGCGTCAGTAGGGTAGGTCAAACCGTAAGCGTCGACAAACCGCGCCTGGCTGCGGCTTTGTGATGCTTTCAACTCCAGCCGATTGGCTTGGTCCAACTGGTAACCCAAGGACAGCCCGCTTTCGCTGTTCTTAGAACTTTCCGTGTCTGGTGAATGGCTAACGTCGGGTCGGGTGTTGAACCCGTCGCTCCGGGTGGCACCGGCGTGAATGGCGTAATCCCAGGAACCTTGCGCCCCGCGAACCCCGGCTGTCAGGGTCTGCGTGTTGTAGCTGCCAAAGCCCATGGTCACAAAGGGGTGCACGCCCGCCTCGCCTTTGCGGGTCACGATTTGCACAGCACCGGCCATGGCATCTGAGCCATATGACACGCTGGAAGGCCCCCGCACGATCTCAATTCGATCGATATCGCTCAGCGGTATCGTCTCCCACGGAACGCCGCCGCCAATGCGGAATACGCCATCCTGCCCGCCCATCCGCACCCCATCGATGAGCAAGCCGGTCATTCGCGACTCAGCGCCTCGGATGTAGACGTTACCGGTCTTGTTGTCGCTGAAGTTGACTTGCAATCCCGGCTGCGCCTCCAGCAGTTGCAAAACCGTGGTTGCCCCACTCTCTTCAATCTGCTGCCGGTCAATCACCGTCACATCCGCAAGTACCTCTTTGATGGGGCGGGCAAAACGGCTGCCTGTCACCACCACCTCTGGCAGTAACAAGGTTTCAGCGGCATCTTGCGCCGAAGCGGAACCGTTAGAAATGAGCGCACCAAGCAACAAGGCCACGCCAAAGCGCACACGGAAAAATCGAGTTTTCATGAAAAGTTGAACCACTAACAGGAGCCCTCGCCGTCTTCCCCGACAGCGCATGGACGTCACGGCTGTGCGACGCGCACACAACCACCGTGTTGGCCGGTATCCGGGCTGGTGGAACAAACTCCATCGCCTTCCCAAGCGCGTGTTCAAGACGCTCAGTGACCATGATGGGGCCGGAACCGGGGTCGGTTCGTCCACTTACCGTTGCGGGGGCAGCGCAGGTTAGGTTGGCGGTGTACCGCCTTCCCTCCTGCTTCCCGTTGAACTGCGCCGTGCGAACCACGGCGCGAGCACCAACGCGAAGATTGTAGGCTCGACCCTGAGCCGTCGTGTTACGGATGCGACCTACAATGCAACGCTATGCACCCCGAGTCCACCGTCGAACAAATCGCCGAGCGCGTCGAGCGGCTCCTGGTGCGCTACGAAGAGCTCCAGCGCACCAATGCATTGCTGACCGGGCAGGTGCAGACCTTGACGCAAGAGCGCGACTCGCTGCGTTCACGATTGGGCGCAGCGCGGGGGCGTATCGAGGCCTTGCTGGACCGGCTTCCTGAGGCTGCGCCCGCGCCGGCACCTCTTGCTTCCACCGACCCGCATCGCACCGGATGAAACAACTAGAAGTTCAAATCATGGGCCACGGCTACTTGCTGGGGTGCCCCGAGGGTGGCGAAGCCAAACTCATGGCCGCAGTCAACCGGGTGGACGCAGCGATGTGCAAGATCCGGGACAGCGGAAAAATAAAAGCCCGTGACCGGATCGCCGTTCTCGCCGCCCTGAACCTTGCTTTTGATGTCAACGACAGCGTAAGCGACGCGGTCCCGACCATGGCGGACCCGATGCCGCTTACCCTGAATCGTCGGCAAAGCGATGTGGTGTTGGAGCCACTGCTGCGCCGGCTGGACAAAGTCCTTGGCGACGATGGCAAGCTGTTTTAGGCACAGGCTGCACCAACCTACAATGGACAGGTCTGCGGAACTGTTGGGCTTTTGATTTCCTTTACCAATGCTCATTGAGCCAGGGCTTGGAATATCGACCCCCTAGCGCGATCATCTCGCGTCAGATGAACCCGATGGGGTGCTGACCTCGCCCACCTAAACTGCGGTTTAGGATGCCGGCCCGGTGGTTTCCGCAGACACTTTTCTTGCTCAGCACACCTCTCTTAAAACCCTCCCGCCGCCATGTTTGACTTGCAACTGATTGCTGAACTCGCCACCCTGGGGTTGTGCTCGGGATTCATGGCCGGCCTGCTCGGCATAGGCGGCGGTATGCTGATCGCACCCTTCATGACCATCATCCTGGCGCATCGCGGGGTAGGGACCGACGCAGGCGTCAAGCTCGCCATTGCCACATCCATGGCCATGATCGTTTTCACCAGTTTGTCGAGCCTTCGCGTGCACCACCAACGCGGCACGGTGCGCTGGGATATCGTCAAATCTTTGGCACCGGGCATCGCGCTGGGCGGGGCACTCGCCAGCGCGGGCTTGTTCGCTGTACTTAAGGGTCACACCTTATCGCTGGTGTTCGCCACCTTCGTTGGGTTTTCAGCAACCCAAATGCTGCTCAACAAACAACCACGTGCGAGCCGCCAACTCCCCGGAGCGATGGGGAAAGGCGCGGCAGGGGCTGCGATCGGTTTTATGTCAGGCCTGGTCGGCGCGGGCGGTGGCTTTGTCAGCGTGCCCTACATGCTGGCACACAATGTGACCATGATTAACGCGGTCAGCACCAGTGCCGCTTTGGGATTCCCCATCGCCTTGATCAATAGCGTTGGCTACATCGCTGGAGGCTGGGGTGCTACCAACCTGCCGCCGTGGTCGCTGGGCTACATCTGGCTGCCAGGGCTATTGGTAGCCGCCTCATGCAGCATATGGACCGCACCACTGGGTGCAAAAATGGCGCACCGTTTACCCGTGATCGCCTTACGCCGGATTTTTGCGTTCCTGCTCTACAGCTTATGCGCCTACATGCTGCACAAAGGCCTGTCAGGCGAATAAAAAAACCCGCCGAAGCGGGTTTTTTATCAGCGCACACGCTGGGACTTAGCCCATGTGCAACCCGCCATTGACCGAGAAGTCAGCGCCGGTGGCGTAGCCACCTTCTTCCGACGCCAGCCAGGCGATGATGGACGCGATCTCACTGGGTTCACCCAGGCGTTTGACCGGCACGGTAGCGACGATCTTGGCCAGCACATCTTCGCGAATGGCTTTGACCATGTCGGTGCCGATGTAGCCAGGGCTCACGGTGTTGACGGTCACGCCTTTGGTGGCCAGCTCTTGGGCTAGCGCCATCGAGAAACCATGCATGCCGGCTTTGGCGGCCGAGTAGTTGGTTTGTCCGGCTTGGCCTTTTTCGCCGTTGACTGACGAAATGTTGATGATGCGACCCCAGCCTTTTTCGACCATGTCGGCAACCACTTGCTTGGTCACATTGAACATGGAATTGAGGTTGGTCTCGATCACCATGTCCCAATCCTCGCGGCTCATTTTGAGGAACATCCGGTCGCGGGTGATACCGGCGTTATTTACCAGCACATCGATCACACCATGCTCGGACTTCGTCTGGGTGAAAGCGGCGACGGTGGAGTCCCAGTCGCCCACATTACCCACGGAGGCGTAAAACGTGTAGCCCAAGGCAGCCTGCTCCGCCAGCCACTTCGCATGGTCACGGGTAGGACCGCAACCCGCGATCACTTTGAAGCCCTCTTTGTGCAAGCGCTGGCAAATGGCGGTACCGATACCACCCATACCCCCGGTAACGTAAGCAACTTTTTGACTCATCACTGTCTCCTTTTTAAATAAAACCTCGGCAAAAAATCAACGCTCGATGGTGAGCGCCACGCCCATGCCGCCACCGATGCACAAACTGGCAATGCCCCTTTTGGCGCCACGGCGACCCATCTCATGCAACAAGGTCACCAGAATGCGGCAGCCGGACGCGCCAATCGGGTGACCGATAGCAATCGCCCCACCATTGACATTGACCTTGGATGTATCCCAGCCCATGGCCTGGTTCACCGCGCAGGCCTGCGCGGCAAAGGCTTCATTGATTTCCAGAAGATCCAGGTCCTGCGGTTTCCAGCCGGCGCGCGCCAGCGCCTTTTGCGAGGCGCTAACCGGGCCCATGCCCATCATGGCCGGATCCAGGCCGCTGGTGGCAAAGCTGGCGATGCGGCCCAGCGGCGTCAGGCCCAAGGCGGCAGCCTTTTTGGCCGTCATCACCATCACGGCAGCCGCGCCATCGTTGATCCCCGACGCGTTACCCGCGGTCACACCACCGGCCTTGTCAAACGCGGGACGCAGACCGGCCAGGGCTGTCGCGTCGGTTTTGCGGTTGATGAACTCATCCGCTGCAAAAACGATGGGATCACCTTTGCGCTGGGGAATGCTGACCGGCACGATCTCATCGACAAACTTGCCGGCGTCTTGCGCTGCTGCGGCTTTTTGCTGGCTGGCCAGCGCGAGCGCGTCTTGCATGTCGCGGCTGATGCTGTGGGCTTTGGCCACGTTCTCGGCCGTAATACCCATGTGGTACTGGTTGTAAACGTCCCACAGGCCGTCCACAATCATGGAGTCGACCATGTTCCAGTTACCCATGCGCTGGCCGTCGCGACTGCCCATCAACACGTGGGGCGACGCACTCATATTCTCTTGGCCACCGGCAATCACGATCTCGCTATCGCCCCAGGCCACGGCCTGCGCAGCCAGCATCACGGCTTTCAGGCCCGAGCCACACACGGCATTGATGGTCAGAGCCGGAGTCTCTTTGGCGACTCCGCTTTTCATCAGCGACTGGCGCGCCGGGTTTTGCCCAGCACCCGCCGCCAGCACCTGACCCATGATGACTTCGCCAATCTGGTCCGCGCCCACGCCGGTGCGCTCCAGCAGATTTTTGATAACGGTGGCACCCAATTCGGGTGCAGCCACTTTGGCCAGGCTGCCGCCGAATTTGCCGACTGCGGTACGGGTGGCGGCGACGATGACGATATCTTCCATGGTGTGTACTCCTAAAAATAGTTATAGAAAAAACTCAGGCTTTTGCCAGCACGTAGGTACCGGGCGCGGGCATCAGCGGCTTGAAGCCGGCTTTGCCATAGGTCTTGGGTGCGGGAGTGCGTTTGCCCCCATGGCTGGCTAACCAGTTAGACCAGTCGGTCCACCAGCTACCCGGGTGCTCCGTAGCGCCTTCCACCCAGGCGGCATGGCTGGCGGGCAGGTGCCCGTCGGCACGGATCCAGTGGCTGCGCTTTTTCTTTGCCGGCGGGTTGATGACTCCAGCAATATGGCCTGAGGCACCCATCACAAAACGAATCGGCCCACCCAAAACCTGGGTAGAGGCGTATGCGCCGTCAGCGGGCACGATATGGTCTTCGCGTGAGGCGTACAGGTATACGGGAATATCGATTGCACCCAAATCCACCGCTTCGCCGCAAACGGTCACCGCGCCGGGTTCGACCAGCTTATTTTCAAGATAGGTGTTGCGCAAGTACCAGGCGTAGAACGGGCCCGGCAGATTGGTGGCATCTGAATTCCAGTACAGCAAATCGAACGGCGGCGGCGATTCGCCCTGCAGATAGTTGCCGACCACGTAATTCCACACCAACTCGTTGGGGCGCAAAAAGCTAAAGGTGGTGGCCAGGTCGCGGCCCTTCATCAAACCACCCTGCCCCAGTTCGCGCTCGCGGTAATCCACGAATGATTCATCAATGAACACATCGAGCACACCCGTGTTGGAAAAATCCAGCAGCGTGGTCAAAAACGTGGCGCTGGCCACCGGCTTTTCGCCGCGCGCCGCCAAAACGGCCAAGGCCGTTCCCAACATGGTGCCGCCCACACAAAAGCCCAGCGCATTGATCGCACCATCGCCTTTGGACTTAGAGCCGATAGTGCGGGTGACTTCGATGGCGCGGATAACCGCATGCTCCATATAGTCATCCCAGGTTTTTTGGGCTACCGATTCATCCGGGTTGCGCCAACTGACCACAAAGGTGCGATGACCTTGCGCAACCGCATAGCGGATGAGCGAGTTCTCAGGCTGCAGGTCCAGGATGTAAAACTTGTTGATGCAGGGTGGCACGATGAGAAAAGGCTTCTCAAACACCTGCGCGGTGAGGGGCTTGTACTCGATCAGCTGAAAAAGATCATTTTCAAAAACCACCGCGCCTTCAGTCGTCGCAACGTTCTGCCCGACCGTGAACACGCTTTCGTCGGTCATGGACACATGGCCCTGGCCCAGATCGTGGATCAGGTTTTGCAGACCCTTGGCAATGCTCTGGCCTTGGGTCTCTATCGCCAGCTTCTGGGCTTTGGCATTGAAGGCCAGAAAATTGCTGGGCGCGCTGGCCGCCGCCCACTGGTCTACCGCGAAACGCAGACGCGCCAAGGTCTTTGCGTCTGCCTGCACGGCGTCCACCAAGCCGCTCAACGCCCGCGTCTGGATGAGATGCGCCGCCGCCGCATGCGAGGCGAGTGGGTTGTGCGCCCAAGCGGCGTCGGCAAACCGCCGATCGCCGCTGATACCGGTGGCCTGCGGTCCCATGGCCATCAAAGCCGTGATCTGCTCCTGGAAGTCCGCTTGCACCGCCGCCAACTTGGCCGGCTCCATGTGCATCGGTGGCATGTGGTCAACAAGCTGCCGCCAACCGGAAAATAGTGCCTCCAAGGGCTGAGAGGGTTGGGAATCAACAGGCATGCATACTCCTCGGGTTTGCCCCGAGTATCTCAGGGTGAGGATGGCCTTTCCTTACGGATGCGGCGTGTTGCAACCAATTCCCGGACATATTTGCCTATGTATATCGTTCCAGTCGTTTGGTTATACGTCGCTTTCATGATGGCTGTAGCCGAGGCTACGAGCCCGATTGGCACACTTTTGGGTGCCGGAGTCACGTTTTTGCTTTACGGCTTGCTCCCCGTGGGGCTCATTTTGTACTTCATGGGTTCTCCGGCGCGTCGGCGCGCCAACCAGCAAGCCGAGCGGGCGCAAGACGGTACAAACGCGACGCCGGTGGACTCAAACCAAAGCGATGGCAGCAGCCATACGCCCGCAAACCCCGTCGCGGCGGAAGGAGAAAAATCGCACCGCGTGTGAAACGGTGCACCAGGCGGACGAGCCGTCGTTGCCGTAAATAGCCCGCACGCCAGCAGCCTGCAAGCGCTTGCGTGCCAGTGCAGGCAAGTCTGCCAGCCACTTACCGGGACGCAAGGCGCTGAAACACGCTGCCGCAGAGGGATCCTGCGCCATAAAAACCTGCCGCACATCCTCACCCACCTCAAATGCCTGCGGGCCGATGCACGGGCCCAACCATGCCAGGAGCTGTCCAGGCGCGGCGTCCATGGCTGCTATGCCCCGCTCCACCACGCCCACCCCCCCTGCACCCACCAACCCACGCCAGCCGGCGTGCAGGGCCGCCACCTGTTCACCGGCCCGGTCACACAACAAAATCGGCAGGCAATCGGCCACCTGCGCGGTGCAAGCTACACCGGTGGCACGGGTATGGACACCGTCGGCCTGCATGCCATCGGGCGTATCAGCGCGCGCTTCAATGACGTCAA
This sequence comes from uncultured beta proteobacterium, assembly GCA_903861575.1. GTDB lineage: Bacteria > Pseudomonadota > Gammaproteobacteria > Burkholderiales > Burkholderiaceae_C > Allorhodoferax. The sequence continues at coordinate 29,813 of CAIOUR010000271.1, forward strand.
AGCCATGGACCTGGTGCAGAAAAACCGGCCGCGCGCCCAAGACTGCGCCCAACTGCCTGCGGTGGGCCGCGACGCACTGCGGATCGTCGCCCACTCGATCACCCAGGTTGAAACTGCCATAAGGTGCCCGGCTGAGGCCACCACCACGGCTGGTGCAGACCGCCCGCACAGAGGCAGGCGCAGGCCACCGGGGGCGCAGCCACGCGGGGTCGAGCAGGTCAATCAA
>CAIOUR010000272.1 GCA_903861575.1 uncultured beta proteobacterium
GTCCCCTGCAAAACAGCGGGATTCAGGGCTAATATGCCCGGGCGAGCGCCTGAACTCAGGCCATGCAAGTCCACCAGGATATCGATTTCATCTTCCAATATCAGCGTAGCGATATCGCGGTCGGATAGGGGTGCAACCTGCCGGAATACCTCAAACGCCGTGCGCAGCCTGGCGCGGTGGGCGGTATGGTCTTCCACACTGTAGTCGTAGCCGTAGAGCACGAATTGGGACTTGTTATGCGCTTCCAGAAATTCGGCCAGCAAAAGCCCCACCGCATGGACGCACAGGTCGCCCGAGATGTAGCCCAGGCGCAAGCGCTGGTGGTTGTAGCGTCGGCCTTTTGACAAATGCTCTTGCTTGAAGGAATAGGTTCGCTCCACAAAGGAGGATGCGATGAGGAGTTGCTTAGCAGGGTCGTCATCCATCGCCAGCTGGGCCAATGGTGAGGTGCACATCAGCATGCGGTTGGCGCTGATGCCGGGCAAGTCTTTGTAGACAGGCCAGCGGCAGGCCTTTTGCCGGATGTGGACCCAGTGTTGAATCACCGCAGGCTGGTTGGGGTTGATCCGCAGGCTGTGTTCCAGCGCCGACTCGGCCAGTGCGTATTTTTTTAGCTGCTCCTGCAGCCGCCCGATATGGTTGAGCGCTGCTGTACCGTCCAGCGGATCCCAATTAGGGTCTAAGTGTTGGCTTGCGATGACCTCGGACCAGCAACCCAGAGCAAGCTGTTCTTCACCCAGTCGCTCATGCAGCAGCCCAAGGTTGACACGGGCTTTGCTGAAGTGGCGGTCAATTTCCAACGCCTGTTCATACGCAAGCTTGGCGTCTGGGAGTTTGCCCAGCGACTGCAGCAGTGCTCCCAGGTTGAACAATACGTACTGCCGCATGGCTACTCGAGTTTCTTGTAGCCAGGTTTGGTATGCAACAACCGCATGCCCTGGCTTGCCTTCACGCTGCAAACCTTCAGCGATTGCAAACAGTTGTGGGATGCTGAGTGAATGCAACTGCCGCTCGTCCTGCTGGGTGTCTGAATTCCGTACGAGCGCCGGCACAGTCTTTCGACCCGGCGCTTGGAGTTTCAATGCATTTCCCATGGCGTTAACGTTGGAATATGGAGCCTGTTGCAATAGGTGAGCCTTGCGGCATAAATTTGCCGCTGCGGATTCAAGACTTGCAGCAAGCAGGTTCTATGCCATCGAAGTTGGCGGTTTTTAGGCGACTAGACCGTCCCTAGGCCGCGACAGCGCGCGTTTAATTGGCAACTTGGCGTTGCATAAGGGCGTACGCCCCTTATCAGCCCGCGTACCGGGCGTGTGGCCTCTGCTAAGCGCTTTGGAGGTCTTTAAGCCGCCTTCGCCAACCCAAACCCCATCTCATCCAACGCAACCGCCAATTGCCCCACGCTGCGGTCCGTGTTGTGCAGCTTGTCCAGCCCAAACAGCCCGATGCGGAAGGTCATGAAGTCGGCGGGCTCATCGCATTGCAGCGGTACACCGGCGGCAGTTTGCAGGCCCAGCGCCAGGAACTTCTTGCTGCTTTGCATTCCGGGGTCGGTGGTGTAGCTGACCACCACACCGGGTGCCTGGAAGCCGGGAGCTGCCACGCTGCGGATGCCGCGGCTCTCCATCAGGGCGCGCACTTTGGTGCCGAGCTCCCATTGTTCCGCGCAGACCTTATCGAAGCCGTAGTTCTGCGTCTCGTGCATCACCTCTTGCAGGCGCGTCAGCGCGTCCGTGGGCATGGTGGTGTGGTACATGTGGGTGCCGTTTTCATAGGCTTCCATGACCTGCAGCCATTTTTTGAGGTCGCAGGCAAAGCTGCTGCTGGTGGTACCGTCGATGGCGGTGCGGGCGCGCTCGCTGAGCATGACCATGGCGCAGCAGGGCGAGCCGCTCCAGCCTTTTTGCGGCGCGGTCACCAGAACGTCAACACCGGTGGCTTGCATGTCCACCCAGATCGTGCCGGAGGCAATGCAATCCAGCACAAACAGGCCGCCGACCTGGTGCACCGCGTCGGCGACAGCGCGCATGTAGCCGTCAGGCAGGATCATTCCCGCCGAGGTCTCCACGTGCGGCGCAAACACTACCGCCGGCTTCTCGGCGAGGATGGTGGCGACGACTTCATCAATGGGGCAGGGCACCCAGGAGGCCTGGCTGTCCTGGCTGGTGCGCCGGGCTTTGAGCACGGTGCTGCTGGCGGGGATGTTGCCCATGTCAAAAATCTGCGTCCAGCGGTAGCTGAACCAGCCGTTGCGGACCACCAACACATGCTTGCCCGCGGCAAATTGGCGTGCGACCGATTCCATGCCGAAGGTGCCGCTGCCGGGCACCAGCACGGTGGAATGCGCGTGGTACACAGTTTTGAGCATGCCGGAGATGTCGCGCATGACGCCTTGGAAGCGCTGCGACATATGGTTGAGCGCGCGGTCGGTGTAGACCACGGAGAATTCCAAGAGTCCGTCTGGGTCAATATGGGGAAGCAATGCGGGCATAGATGTCTCCTGGGAAGGTGAACGGTAGGGCTTCAGGAACTGAACAAGAAATTCATCACGTCGCCATCCTTGACCACGTATTCCTTGCCCTCTGCGCGCATCTTGCCAGCATCTTTGGCTCCTTGCTCGCCACGGTAGGCAATAAAATCTTCAAACGCAATAGTTTGCGCCCGGATATAGCCTTTTTCGAAGTCGGTATGGATCACCCCCGCCGCCTGCGGACCGGTGTCGCCGACATGAATTGTCCAGGCGCGCACCTCTTTGACACCCGCCGTGAAATAGGTCTGCAGGCCCAAAAGGCTGTACGCCGAGCGGATCAGGCGGTTCAAGCCGGGCTCGCTCTGGCCCAGCTCCTCCAAAAACATCAAGCGGTCTTCATCGCTCATTTCGCTCATTTCTGCTTCCATCTTGGCGCAAATGGCGACAACCGGGGCTTTTTGCGCCGCTGCGAAAGCCTTCAGCCGCTCCAAAAGCGGGTTGTTCTCAAAGCCGTCCTCTGCTACGTTGGCCACAAACATGGCCGGTTTCGCGGTGATCAAGAAGAATTGCTTGAGCAGCGGCAACTCTTCTTTGCTGAAGTCCAGACTGCGCACCGGCTGGGCCTGGTTCAGCGCGGCCTGGCATTTCTCCAGAATCGCCACCAGTTTGATGGACTCTTTATCACCCGAGCGCGCGGTTTTGGTGACGCGGTGCAGGGCTTTTTCGACCGCGCCCAGATCGGCAAGGCAGAGCTCGGTCTGGATCACCTCGATATCCGCAATCGGGTCGACCTTGCCCGCCACGTGGATGACGTTATCGTCTTCAAAGCAGCGCACCACATTGATGGTGGCGTCGGTTTCGCGAATGTGCGCCAAAAATTTGTTGCCCAAGCCTTCACCGGTGCTGGCTCCGGCGACCAGCCCGGCGATATCGACAAATTCCACAATCGCCGGCACCACCCGCTCCGGCTCCACGATCGCCGCTAACTGCGCCATCCGCGGATCGGGTACTTCCACTACGCCCACGTTGGGCTCGATCGTGCAGAAGGGATAGTTTTCTGCGGCGATCCCCGCCTTGGTCAGGGCATTGAACAGGGTGGACTTGCCGACATTGGGCAAGCCAACGATGCCGCACTTCAAACTCATGGGGGTGTTCCTTCAGAAGAGCCACATATTGTAGAGAGGGGATTGCCCCCAATGCCCACTGTGGCTGGGGCCCGGCTCCTACAATGCTTTGATGTCCCGTCCTTTTGATATTTGCGTGCGCGGTGCCGGCATCGTGGGGCGCGCCATGGCCTTGCAGCTGGCATCCAAACGGCTGCGCGTTGCGCTGGTGGATGCGCAGCCCGAACCGGCTCCCGGCCACAGCGATGTGCGCGCCTACGCACTCAGCCCCGCGTCCCGTTCCCTGCTCGAATCGTTGCGCTGCTGGCCCGACGCGGCGTTCGCCACGCCGGTCAAGACCATGGAGGTGCTGGGCGACAACGGCGGCTTGCTGCATTTTGCGGCAGCGGAGCAAAGCGTTGCAGCTTTGAACTGGATGGTGGATGTGCCCGCCTTGGAGACCCGACTGGCGCAGGCGGTCGAATTCCAGGGCCTGATTGAGCGGGTCGACTCGCCCCGTCCCGCCCCGTTGACGGTGGTATGCGAAGGGCGCGCCAGTGCCAGCCGCGCCGGCTGGGGTTTGGTTTACGACCAGAAACCCTACGGCCAGCATGCCCTGGCGACGCGTGTGCGCACCGAGCGTCCCCATGGCGAAATCGCCCGCCAGTGGTTCAACCGCGAGGGCGATGCCACCGAAGTGCTGGCGCTCTTGCCGCTGGACGGCCCCTTGGGCTCGGCCTGCGCCGTGGTGTGGTCGGTCAGTCCGCAGCGGGCGCAGGCCTTGCGCGGGATGGAAGCCACTGAATTCGACGCAGCTTTGCACGCCGCCAGCCACGGTGCTTTGGGCGCCCTAGAGACCACTGCCGAGCGGCAAACCTGGCCCCTGCAATTTGCGCTGGCGCAGAACTGGAGTGGCGCGATGCCGGCTGCCGACGGCCCTCCGGGCGCGGCCTGGGTCTTGGCCGGCGACGCCGCCCACACCGTGCACCCCCTGGCCGGGCAGGGTTTGAACCTGGGCTTGGGCGATGTAGAGGCCTTGACCCGCGCGCTGGACGAACGCGCATATTGGCGCCCCTTGAGTGACGCCAAGGTCTTGCGCGCGTATGAGCGCGAGCGCAAGACGGCGTTCGCCCTTGTTGGCAACACGACGGATGCGCTGCAGCGCCTGTTTGACCATCCGAACACCCTGGTGGCGCAGGCCCGCAACTGGGGTTTGCGCGGTTTTGACCGCAGCGCGGGACTGAAGCACTGGATCACCCGCCAGGCCATGGGCCTTTCCTGAATTTTTACGCTCTATTGATTGCCATGACTTTGAACCGTTTGATACGCCGCGCGGGCGCAGTTTTCTTGATGTGCCTGACAGCAGCGGTGGGGGCGCAAGAGGCCGCCATCCGCCAGGCTCTGGCCCAGCGCCTGCCGCAACTCAAAGGCATTGACGAGATCAAGCCTGCGGGGGTTAGCGGTCTATTTGAGGTGCGGGTCAACGGCAGCGAGATTTATTACACCGACGCCAAAGGCGATTTCCTAATCGACGGACAGATCATTGAGACCAAAACCCGGCGCAATATCACCGAAGACCGCATTGCCAAATTGACTGCCATCCCGTTCGACAGCCTGCCCATCAAAGACGCGTTCACGCTGGTGCGCGGCAACGGCCAACGCAAGATGGCGGTGTTTGAGGATCCCAACTGCGGCTACTGCAAGCGGTTTGAGCGGGATTTGCAAAAGGTCGATAACGTCACCGTTTATCTGTTTTTATACCCGGTGCTCGGGCCTGATTCGCTCAAAAAATCGCATGACATTTGGTGCGCCAAAGACCGCGCCGTGGCATGGCAGGACTGGATGCTGCGTGAGCAAGCCGCAGGCGCTGCCAGTGCCGGTTGCGATACCGCAGCCATAGCCCGCAACGTGGAGCTCGGCCGCAAATACAAAATCACCGGCACGCCGACTTTGCTGTTTGTCAACGGCGCGCGCATTCCTGGCGCGGTGGACAACGCGCGGGTAGAGCAGGCGCTGGCCGACACCACCAAGCTCTGACACCGCATGCCCCGCGCGCCCGCAACTGCCCACGCACCGGTGCATTACCGCATCACTCCGGTCGATGTGCATGCGCACCACTGGCACGTGGTGCTCACGCTGGCCCGCCCAGCCGCGATGCAGCGTTTGCAATTGCCCGTATGGATTCCGGGCAGCTACATGGTGCGCGAGTTTTCCAAACACCTGCAAGACATCGAATGCCGCCAGGCCAAACGCCTGTGCCCTCTGACCCAAGTCGATAAAGCCACCTGGGATGTACAGGCCGATCCGGATCAGGCCTTAGAGGTGCGCTACACCGTGTACGCCCTGGACAACTCGGTGCGAACCGCCTGGTTGGATGACGCGCGTGGATTTTTCAACGCCACCAGCCTGTGTCTGATGGCGCAGGGCTTCGAGGACGGTCCGCATCTGCTGGAAGTGCTGCCCGCACCCGCGCATCCGTCCTGGCAGCTCGCGACCGGTTTGCCTGCGCAGCGCGTGGACCGGCGCGGCTTTGGTGTGTACCGCGCGGCCGATTACGACGAGCTGGCCGATTGCCCGGTAGAGATGGGCGATTTTTGGAGCGGGGAGTTCGCGGCCTGTGGCGTGGTGCATCGCTTCGTGGTCGCCGGTGCGCTGCCCTCCTTTGACGGAGAGCGCCTGCTGCGCGATACGCAAAAAATCTGCGAAACAGCGATCCGCTTTTGGCATGGCGCGGCAGCCCGTGCGGCCGATGTGCCCTTTGCGTCGTACACCTTTTTGCTCAACGCCGTGGACGACAACTACGGCGGTCTGGAGCACCGCAACAGTACCGCGCTGATTGCCGCGCGGCGCGACTTGCCGCGGCTGGGTGAAGCGAAAACCAGCGAGGGTTACACCACGCTGCTGGGATTGATCAGCCACGAATACTTCCACACGTGGAATGTCAAACGCCTGCGCCCTGCCGCGTTCGCCCGCTATGACTACACCCGTGAAAATTACACCGATCTGCTGTGGTTTTTTGAGGGCTTCACCAGCTATTACGACGACCTGTTGCTGCGCCGCGCCGCGCTCATCGACGACGCGGTGTACGTTCGCCTGCTCAATAAGACGATCAACCAGGTGCTGCAGGCCCCGGGGCGCAAAGTGCAAAGCGTGGCCCAAGCCAGTTTTGACGCCTGGGTCAAGTACTACCGCCAGGATGAGAACACGCCCAACGCCACCATCAGCTACTACCAAAAAGGCGCGCTGGTGGCTTTGTGTATCGACCTGACCCTGCGCCGCGAAGGCAAGGCCACGCTGGACGACGTGATGCGCGCGCTGTGGCAGCGCTGCCAGGGTGGTCCCATGCAGGAGGCCGATGTGCTGGCGGTATTGCGTGACTTAACCTGTCGTTCCTGGGCGAAAGAAATCAAGGCGTGGGTGCATGGAACTGGCGAATTGCCACTGCGCCCCCTGCTGGAGTCGCAAGACGTCTTCGTCCATGAAGACCCGGCGCAGCCTGCGCAGCGCCTTGGTCTACGTGTGACCGAGACGGCGGGTGTGTTGCGCATCAAAACCGTGCTCCATGGCAGCGCAGCGCAAAGCGCCGGCTTGTGCGCTGGAGACGAGTGGTTGGGCGTGGAGTTGCCATCGGGCGGCTGGCGCATCCATAAGCTCGACGAGCTCGGCGCCATCCTGGGCCCGGCGCGCCGCTGCGTCGCGCTGGTCAGCCGCGACAAACAGCTGCTGCGACTGCCGCTGACCCTGCCGACCCGCGTGACCACGTGGCGTTTGGCGGCGGGTAGCCGTGCACCAACCGCCTGGCCCGCCTGAATCATCGCCCCATCATTTATCACCCACACCGGATTGCCCCATGCATTACGAATTCATCCAAATCCGTACCGAAGCCGAGAAAGTCTGCATCGTCACCCTGAACCGTCCCAAGCAACTCAACGCCCTGAACGACCAGCTGATGGACGAGCTGGGTCACGCGCTGCAAGCTTTTGACGCCGATCCGGCGCTGGGTTGCCTGGTCATCACCGGCAGCGAAAAAGCGTTTGCCGCCGGGGCCGATATCGGCGGCATGGCCAGCTACAGCTTCACCGATGTGTACAAGAGCGACTACATCAGCCGCAATTGGGAGACGCTTCGCAGCATCCGCAAGCCGGTGATCGCTGCCGTATCCGGTTTCGCCTTGGGCGGCGGTTGCGAACTGGCCATGTTGTGTGACTTCATCATCGCCGCCGACAACGTCAAATTCGGCCAGCCCGAGATCAAGCTGGGCGTGATTCCCGGCGCGGGCGGTACGCAGCGCCTGCCGCGCGCCGTGGGCAAAGCCAAGGCCATGGACATGGTGCTGACGGGCCGCATGATGGACGCCGCCGAGGCCGAGCGCGCGGGCTTGGTCAGCCGCGTGGTGCCCTTGGACAAGCTGATGGACGAGGCCCTGGCCGCCGCGCTGATGGTGTGTTCGTATTCGCAGATCGCCACCATGGCCGCTAAGGAAAGCGTCAACCGTGCATTTGAGGGCAGCCTGGCTGACGGAGTGCACTTCGAGCGCCGCCTGTTCCACGCGTTGTTTGCCACCGCCGACCAGAAAGAGGGTATGGACGCTTTCGTCAACAAGCGCCCGGCCCAATTCAGCAACAACTGAGGCGCGCTACCCGCCTCGTATCTGCCTGTACCCGCCGTAATAGGGCTGGCTATAATCGCGCCCCGACGGTGATATAGCTCAGTTGGTTAGAGCGCAGCATTCATAATGCTGATGTCGGTGGTTCAAATCCACCTATCACCACCAGATTCGCGAAAAGGCACTGTCAAACCAGTGCCTTTTTTGCTCTTAGACCCCCCCCCAGCCTCTGGATACACACCACGAACCGCTGCACTATGGCCAAAAAAGTCTTCATCAAAACCTTCGGCTGCCAGATGAACGAGTACGACTCGGACAAGATGGTGGATGTACTGGGCGCTGCGCAAGGCTATGAAAAAACCGACGTCGTTGAAGACGCCGATCTGATCTTGTTCAACACCTGCTCGGTGCGTGAGAAAGCGCAGGAAAAAGTTTTCTCCGACCTGGGGCGCGTGCGGCACTTGGCCAAAAAGGGCGTGCAAATCGGCGTGGGTGGCTGTGTGGCCAGCCAGGAGGGTGCGGCCATCATCGCGCGCGCGCCCTATGTGGATGTGGTCTTCGGCCCGCAAACCCTGCACCGCTTGCCTGACATGCTCAACCAGCGACGTCTGCAGAACCGGCCGCAGGTGGACATCAGCTTCCCCGAGATTGAGAAATTCGACCATTTGCCGCCGGCCAAGGTGGAAGGCGCTTCCGCTTTTGTGAGCGTGATGGAGGGCTGCTCCAAATACTGCAGCTACTGCGTGGTGCCCTACACGCGGGGCGAGGAAATCCACCGCCCGTTTGAAGATGTTTTGGTGGAGGTGGCGGGACTGGCCGCGCAGGGCGTCAAAGAAATCACGCTCTTGGGTCAAAACGTCAACGCCTACCGTGCGCCCATGGGTGGCAGCGCCGAGGTGGCGGACTTTGCCACGCTGCTGGAATATGTGTCCGATATCCCGGGTATTGAACGCCTGCGCTACACCACCAGCCACCCCAACGAGTTCACGCCGCGCCTGATTGCCGCGTACGACCGTCTGCCCAAGCTGGTGAGCCATTTGCACCTGCCGGTCCAGCACGGATCGGACCGGATTTTGATGGCGATGAAGCGCGGCTACACCGCCGTGGAATACAAGAGCACGGTGCGCAAGCTGCGCGCCATCCGCCCCGACATGGCCATGAGCAGCGACTTCATCGTCGGCTTTCCCGGCGAGACCGAGGCCGACTTTGACAAGCTGATGCGCCTGATCGACGAGATTGGTTTCGATAACTCGTTCAGCTTCATCTTCAGCCCCCGCCCCGGTACCCCGGCGGCGAATCTGCTGGATGAGACGCCGCACGAGGTCAAATTGCGCCGCTTGCAGCACCTGCAAAAAGTCATCAACGACAACATCCTGGCGATCAGCCGCGCCCGCGTGGGCTCGGTGCAGCGCATTCTGGTGGAAGGTACGTCTAAACGCGACACCACCGAGTTAATGGGCCGCACCGAATGCAACCGCGTGGTGAACTTCATAGGCCACCCGCGGCTGGTGGGGCAGTTGATCGACGTACGCATCACCGAGACCCGCACCTTCACGCTGCGCGGCGAGGCGTTGGTGGCGCAGGACGAAGGCGCGGCCTGAAGCACTTGCCGCCTTAGAACGGCATTTTGGGCATGCCTTTCATGCCGCCCAGGCGCTTCATCATTTTCATCATGCCGCCGCCGCTCATTTTTTTCATCATGTCCTGCATCTGCTCAAACTCTTTGAGCATGCGGTTGACTTCTTGCACCTGAACGCCGGCGCCCATGGCGATGCGGCGCTTGCGGGTGGCTTTGATCAGCTCGGGCTTGCGCCGCTCCAGCGGCGTCATGCTGTGGATGATGCCTTCCTTGCGGCGTATGTCTTTCTCGGCGCGGTCCATGTCCACCTGACCCGCCTTGGCCGCCATCGCAGCGGGTAGCTTGTCCATCAGGCTGGATAGCCCGCCCATTTGTTTCATTTGCTGAATCTGGGACAAAAAATCGTTCAGGTCGAAGCCCGCCCCGCTTTTGACTTTGGCGGCCAGCTTTTGCGCCGCCTCCACATTCACACCCGCCGTGACCTGCTCCACCAGCGCGACGATGTCGCCCATGCCCAGGATGCGCCCGGCGTGGCGTTCGGCGTCAAAAACTTCCAGGCCGTCGATTTTTTCGCTGGTGCCCGCAAACTTGATGGGCGCACCCGTCACCTGGCGCACCGAGAGTGCGGCGCCGCCGCGTGAGTCGCCATCGGTTTTGGTCAGGATGATGCCGGTCAGCGGCAGCGCCTCTTTGAAGGCGCGCGCAGTGTTGATCGCGTCCTGGCCCTGCATCGCGTCCACCACGAACAGGGTCTCGACTGGCTTGAGCGCGGCGTGCAGGTTTTGGATTTCCTGCATCAGCACCGCGTCAATTGCCAAACGGCCGGCGGTGTCCACCAGCAGCACATCGAAGTAGTGCTTGCGCGCGTAGTCGAGTGCGGCCAAGGCAATGTCTACGGGCTTCTGGTCGGCGCTGCTGGGGAACCACTCGGCACCGGCCTGCGCGGTGACGGTTTTGAGCTGCTCGATGGCGGCAGGGCGGTAGACGTCGCCGGATACGGTAAGCACCTTCTTTTTGCGCCGCTCAATCAAATGTTTGGCCAGTTTGGCGGTGGTCGTTGTTTTGCCTGCACCTTGCAAGCCGGCCATCAGGATGACCGCCGGTGGCTGGGCTGCCAGATCGATGTCGCTGACGCCCTCGCCCATGGTGGCCACCAGCTCGCGGTGCACGATGGAAACCAGCAATTGGCCCGGTTGCAGCGAACCCAGCACTTCCTGCCCCAGCGCTTTATCTTTGACCCGGGCGATGAAATCGCGCACCACGGCCAGGGCCACGTCGGCTTCGAGCAAGGCCATGCGCACCTCGCGCAGCATGTCGGCCACATTGGATTCGGTGATGCGCGACTGGCCGCGCAGGCCTTTGACGATCCGGGAGAGTTTGTCGGTGAGGGCGGAGGCCATAGGGTTCCCAATGAAAAACCGGTGCCGCTGCTGACAACGCGGGGGTCGGCGGCTAAACTGCGCAGATGATTTTAGCCAGCGATTTGTCTGCCGCCACGCTCTTGGCCCTGCTGACAGCGGCCATGTACCTGTGGGCGGCGCTGCGCCGCAAACTGGTGTCGCAGCGCGCGGCCCGGCTCGGTATGTTTGCGGCCTGGCTGTGCCACGCCGCCGTGCTGGCTCTGGGCTTCGGCCTGGGCGGAGATCCCGCGCATTTTGGTTTCGGTCCGGCGATGTCGATGACAGCCTGGCTGGTGTTGGGCATCTATGGGGTCGAAACCTGGCTGTACCCGCAACTGCCCACGCGCTGGGGCCTGGGCGCTGCGGGCGCGGTGTTTTTGTTAGTGGCCGCGATGTTCCCGGGTCACGCGCTGCCGGAGCGGGGTTCGGTTTTGTTGGCCATGCACCTGGCTATGGGCGTGGCCAGCTACGGACTGTTTGGTGTGGCCTTGATCCATGCCTGGGCGACGCGGCGCGCCGAGGCGCAAATCCGCATGGCCGCGCAGGCGCCTGAGGGTTTGCCCTTGCTGACGCTGGAGCGCTTGACCTACCGGTTGGTCACTGCGGGCTTTGTGCTCTTGAGCGCAACCCTGCTGGGCGGTTATTTTTTCGGTCATTTGTGGAGTGATGTGCCGCTGCGCTGGGACCACAAGATACTGCTATCGGTTCTGGCGTGGGCGGTCTTCGCGGTGCTGGTAATCGGCCGCAGGGTGCTGGGATGGCGCGGAGCCAGGGCAATCCAGATGCTTTACGTCGGATCCGGGTTTTTACTGCTCGCCTACGCCGGTTCGCGTTTTGTTCTGGAAGTGATTTTGGAGCATGGTGCGTGAAGTATTTGCTGCTCTTGATGCTGGCAGCCTACGTACTGTGGCGATGGCGCGAAGCACAGGCGGCGCGTGGGTCGCCGCCGCTGAGGCCAGAGCAGCCGCAGACGATCGAGATGGTGGCTTGCGCCCATTGCGGCGTTCATTTGCCGGTGTTGCAAGCCCTGACTGCGCATGGAGCCTACTTTTGCAGCGCAGCCCATCAGAAGGCTTCTGGTGTTTAAACGCCAATGCGTACGGTGAGTGAGCCTGTTGACGTTTGGGAGGATGGCTGGTACCGCCAAGCGCAGCGGGAGCCCTCTGCGAATTTTGGCGCTCGCCCATTTGGCGCTGCGGTGGATTTGCTGGTGCTGCACTCCATCAGCTTGCCTCCCGGCGTGTTCGGAACTGGGCGGGTGCGCGATTTATTTTTGAACCGCCTCGACATCGGTGCCCATCCCTATTTCGTCCAACTGCAAGGCGTGCAGGTCTCTGCGCATTTTTTTATTGAGCGTAGCGGGCACCTGTGGCAATTTGTTGATTGTGATTGCCGTGCTTGGCATGCCGGTGTGTCCCGCTATCGAGGACGCGAGAACTGCAACGACGACTCGATTGGTGTGGAACTCGAAGGGTTAGAGGGTGGCCTATTTGAAGCGGAGCAGTACCAATGCTTGCTATCGCTGACGCAGGCTATCCGAGCCCGATACCCGTTGCGCTATGTTGCAGGCCATGAGCACATTGCGCCGGCCCGCAAAGCAGATCCGGGTGCCGGATTTGACTGGTTTGTATTGCAAAAATCGTCGGCTTTTGAGGGAATGCAATTTCCGCACCAGACAATTTTTCGCTGAAGATAAAAAAGATTGTCGGTGGTCAGGCACCTGTCTCTATAGGCAGCAACCTTTTTGAACTTGCTTCTACGTAAAAACACTACCGGTAGTGGCTTGCATGCTGCTCTGACCCCATATATAGTGTAGGCCTTGCGAGATCGGCTTTCGTTTGGAACTGCGTAATCAGGGTGTTTTATGTGGATGCCCGCCATGCAGATCGCTTTCCGTCTCGCCCGATGAAATTTCAAAATAACAAAGGAACCGCGCTTTATGTTTGCTGCATCCCCTGTGTCCGTTAGCCCTAGCAGCCCGTCCCCGTCTTTCCCGCCTGCCTTGCAGTCAACCGCTGCAACTCCCGAGAGCTCATTGGCGCACTACCAGATCATTCGCCGCAATGGCGCCGTTGTTCCTTTTGAGCCCAACAAGATCGCTGTTGCGCTGATGAAGGCCTTTCTTGCGGTTCATGGAACCCAAGGCGCTGCGTCTGCCAGCGTGCGTGAGACGGTTGAGGCATTGACCCACCAGGTTACCCGTGCACTGATGCGCTCGCGCCCCAGTGGCGGCACCTTCCATATTGAAGATGTGCAAGACCATGTAGAACTTGGCCTGATGCGTGGTGGTCACCATGAGATTGCTCGCGCGTATGTGCTCTACCGGGAGCAAAGGACCCAGGAGCGGGCGCGACAAAGCGCGCCGGGGGCCCCAGCGCACCCGGTTTTGCATGTGATTGATGGCGGACAGCGCAAAGTGCTGGATATGGACGAGCTAAGTACACGCATTCGCACCGCGTGTGAGGGTTTGGGTGCCGATGTGCACGCCGAGCCGATCGTGGCTGAGACCATGCGCAATTTGTACGACGGTGTGCCGATGGAAGAAGTGCTCAAAGCATCCATTCTTGCGGCGCGTACCTTGATCGAAAAAGACCCCTCGTATACCTATGCAACCGCGCGCTTGCTGTTCCACACCATTTCGCGCGAGGTGCTGGGCCGCGATGTCGCCAAGGCCCAGATGCAGGAAGCCTATGTCGACTACTTCCCCGGCTTTATCAAAAAAGGTGTGGAGCATGAGCTGCTGGACGACAAGATGCTGCAGTTCGACTTGCCCCGTTTGGCGGCGGCGTTGAAGGCGGAGCGCGATTTGCAGTTCGATTACCTCGGTTTGCAAACCCTGTACGACCGTTATTTCTTGCATGCCAATAAGCAGCGTATCGAGCTGCCGCAGGCTTTCTTTATGCGTGTGGCGATGGGTCTTTCGCTCAACGAGATTGACCGCGAAGCGCGGGCGATTGAGTTTTATGAGGTTTTGTCCTCATTTGATTTCATGTCCTCCACGCCCACGCTGTTCAACAGCGGTACTTTGCGCTCGCAGCTCTCGTCGTGCTACCTGACCACGGTTCCCGATGATTTAGATGGGATCTACGAATCCATCAAGGAAAACGCCTTGTTGTCCAAGTTTGCCGGTGGACTGGGCAATGACTGGACCCGTGTGCGCGCCTTGGGCTCTCGCATCAAGGGCACCAACGGCGAGTCACAAGGGGTTGTACCTTTCCTCAAAGTAGTCAACGATACGGCCGTCGCGGTTAACCAAGGCGGCAAGCGCAAAGGCGCGGTCTGTACCTACTTGGAAACATGGCATCTCGACATCGAAGAGTTTCTGGAGTTGCGCAAAAACACCGGTGATGACCGCCGCCGTACCCATGACATGAACACCGCGAACTGGATTCCCGATTTGTTCATGCGCCGGGTCATGGAGAAAGGCAGCTGGACCCTGTTTTCTCCTTCCAACGTGCCCGATTTACACGACAAGTTCGGTCTGGATTTCGAAACTGCCTATGTGGCTTACGAAGCCAAGGCCGCGCGCGGTGAAATCAAGCCGTCCCGCACCGTCGAGGCTACCGATTTGTGGCGCAAGATGCTCACGATGCTGTTTGAGACCGGGCACCCCTGGATCACCTTCAAAGACGCATGCAACGTGCGCTCGCCGCAGCAGCATGCCGGCGTTGTCCATTCCTCTAATTTGTGCACGGAAATCACGCTGAATACCTCGGACACCGAGACCGCTGTTTGCAACCTCGGTTCGGTGAACCTGGTGCGCCATCTGAAAGACGGCCCCCATGGCAAAGAGCTGGACCACGACAAGCTCAAGCGCACCATCAAAGTCGCCATGCGCATGCTGGATAACGTGATTGACATCAATTACTACGCCGTTAAAAAAGCGCGCGATTCCAATTTGCGCCACCGTCCGGTTGGTTTGGGCATCATGGCCTTCCAAGACAGTCTGTACGAAATGCGTGTGCCCTACGCCAGCGATGCAGCTGTGCAGTTCGCGGACACGTCGATGGAAGCGGTTTGCTATTACGCCTATTTGGCCTCGACCGAGCTGGCGCGTGAGCGCGGACGTTACTCCAGCTACCGCGGCTCGCTCTGGGACCAAGGCGTATTGCCTTTGGACACCCTGGAGCTGCTCAAAACCGCGCGCGGTGGCTACGTGGAAGTCGATCGCAGCCACGCGTTGGACTGGGAAGCCTTGCGCGCCAAAATTGCCACCGACGGCATGCGCAATTCCAATTGCGTGGCGATTGCGCCTACCGCGACGATTTCCAACATCATTGGTGTGGACGCGTCGATTGAGCCGTGCTTTGGTAACTTGTCCGTCAAATCCAATTTGTCGGGCGAATTCACGGTCATCAACAGCTACCTGGTGCGCGACCTGAAGCAGCTCGGCCTGTGGGACGACGTCATGGTGATGGATTTGAAACACTTTGACGGTTCGCTCAGTGCCATCGACCGGATTCCGCAGGAAATCAAGCAGCTGTATGCCACCGCTTTTGAAGTGGAGACCCAGTGGCTGGTCGAAGCGGCTGCGCGGCGGCAAAAATGGATTGATCAGGCCCAGTCGCTCAATATCTACATGGCGGGCGCTTCCGGTAAGGAGCTGGATGAGACCTACAAGCTGGCCTGGTTGCGCGGCCTCAAAACCACGTATTACCTGCGCACCATGTCGGCCACCCACGCCGAAAAATCCACCGTGACTGCCGGAAGGCTCAATGCTGTTTCCAGTGGCTCTGGCGGTGTGAGCGCAGCCCAACCTGCGGCCCAGCCGGCCTCCGATCTTCTGCAGGCTGCGGCGTTGGCGGCGCAGTCGCAAATGGCCTTGTCATCCAACGCGGCAACCGATATTCGATTTTGTGGTGTAGACGACCCGACGTGTGAGGCCTGCCAGTAAGCGCCAGAGCTGCGCAATCTATACCCGATGATACGTAACAAAGGACGATAAAAAACATATGCTGACCTGGGAACAAGACACTTCAACCGTGGCCGTACCACCAACGTTTCCTACCCAATTGGATAGCGACGACAGCCCATCCGCTGCGGTGCCCACGGCCCCGCGGCGGGTACGTGCCTCCGATAAGCGCATCATCAACGGGCAGACCGACGTCAACCAACTGGTGCCGTTTAAATACAAATGGGCTTGGGAAAAATACCTCGCGACTTGCGCCAACCACTGGATGCCGCAAGAGGTCAATATGACCCGCGATATAGCCTTGTGGAAAGACCCCAATGGATTGACTGAGGACGAGCGCCGCATCATCAAGCGCAACCTGGGTTTCTTTGTCACGGCGGATTCTTTGGCTGCCAATAACATCGTCCTGGGCACCTACCGCCACATTACCGCGCCCGAGTGCCGTCAGTTCTTGTTGCGCCAGGCTTTTGAAGAAGCGATCCATACCCACGCCTACCAGTACATCGTTGAGTCTCTGGGTCTGGACGAGGCTGAAATTTTCAATGCCTACAACGAGGTGAAATCCATCCGCGATAAGGACGAGTTTCTAATTCCCTTTATTTCCGCCATCATGGATCCGCATTTCCACACAGGCACCCATGAGGCAGATCAGACCTTGCTGAAGTCGCTCATCGTGTTTGCCTGCCTGATGGAAGGGCTGTTTTTCTACGTGGGCTTCACCCAGATTCTTGCCCTGGGGCGTCAGAACAAGATGACCGGTGCTGCCGAGCAGTACCAGTACATTCTGCGTGACGAGTCGATGCACTGCAATTTCGGCATCGACCTCATTAACCAGCTCAAGCTGGAAAACCCCGGTTTATGGACCTCGGCTTTCAAAGCAGAGATACGCGGTCTATTTGAGCAAGCCGTCGAACTGGAATATCGCTACGCGGAGGACACGATGCCGCGCGGCGTTTTAGGCATGAACGCCTCTATGTTCAAAGGCTATTTGCGCTACATCGCCAACCGGCGTGCGACCCAGATCGGTTTGGAGCCTCTCTACCCGCACGAAGAGAACCCATTCCCGTGGATGAGCGAGATGATTGATCTCAAGAAAGAGCGTAACTTCTTCGAGACCCGCGTCATCGAATACCAATCAGGCGGTGCCCTGTCCTGGGATTGACCCTCTCTTCATGTTTTTCCATTTTTCCCCATCCCATGCGTCTACGGCGCAAGGGGTGTGGTAACCCTGAGTTCATGGTGATGGGACGCTTTGCCCAGCATCTTGAATCACATCCTGCGTGTTTCTGCCAGGAAGTGCCCTTTGTTATTTGACCAAGGAGATAGAGATGGCAACTGCGAAAAAGGCTGCACCAGCGAAGAAAGCTGCAGCAGCACCGAAGGCCGCACCGGCCAAGAAAGCTGCTCCAGCCAAGAAAGCTGCTCCAGCCAAGAAAGCTGCTCCAGCCAAGAAAGCTGCTCCAGCCAAGAAAGCTGCTCCAGCTAAGAAAGCTGCTCCAGCTAAGAAAGCTGCTCCAC
>CAIOUR010000273.1 GCA_903861575.1 uncultured beta proteobacterium
GCCGACGCCACCGAGGCCAGCACGGCGAAAGCGCGGATGTAGCCAACCCGCTTGATCAGGCGCGGACAGGCGTAGGTGCCATACACAAAACCGGCGAAATAGGCCGACATCACCATGCCGGTAACCAGGCCGGAGAACTGCGCGGTACTCGCCTGCGAGCTGATGGCCACGCTCAGCAAGGCGATGCCTACCACCAGCATCGCCACGCCGCTGAACAGGGAAGCCAAAGGCCAGAACAAGGGAGTCAAAAAAGTGCCTGGTGATGGAATTACAAGCCGGCGATATTGCCACGCAGATGCGACGCAGCCTGTGCATCCAGCGACCTGCGCGCGATGCGGTACGACAGCGCAGGGCTACACTTGTCCGCGCTTGGGCGCGCAGCAGGCGCGGGCCCGGTCACCCACCACCAAGGAGAGAGTTGTGAACCCCAACGTCATCATCACCTGTGCCCTGACCGGAGCGGGCGACACCGTAGGCCGCCATCCGGCCATTCCCGTCACGCCGACACAAATCGCCGCCGCTGCGGTGGAAGCCGCCAAAGCTGGGGCCACAGTGGTCCACTGCCATGTGCGCAACCCTGAGACCGGAAAGTTCAGCCGCGACCCGGCGCTCTACGCCGAGGTGATGGACCGCATCCGCGAATCCGGCGTGGACATCATCGTCAACCTCACCGCCGGTATGGGCGGCGACCTGGAAATCGGCCCCGGCGAAACGCCGACAAAGTTCGGCCCCAACACCGACCTGATCGGCCCCATGGCCCGCCTCATCCACGTCGAGCAATTGCTGCCCGAAATCTGCACGCTGGACTGCGGCACGCTGAACTTTGGCGACGGCGACACGATTTATGTCTCCACCCCCACCGCGCTGCGCGCCGGGGCCAAGCGCATCACCGAGCTGGGCGTGAAAGCCGAGCTGGAAATTTTCGATACCGGCCACCTCTGGTTTGCCAAACAAATGATCAAGGAAGGCCTGCTGGAAAACCCGCTGTTCCAGCTGTGCCTGGGCATTCCCTGGGGCGCACCGGCCGACACCACCACCATGAAAGCCATGGTCGACAACCTGCCGCCGGGCGTGGTCTGGTCGGCCTTCGGCATTGGTCGTTCGCAAATGCCGATGCTGGCGCAGTCGGTCGTTCTGGGCGGCAACGTGCGCGTAGGCTTGGAAGACAACCTCTGGCTGGACAAAGGCGTGCCGGCCAGCAACGGCTCGCTCACGCAACGGGCGGTAGAGATCATCACCCGCCTGGGCGCCAAACCCATGACCCCCGCCGAAGGCCGCGTGGCCATGGGCTTGAAGAAACGCGGGTAACCAAGATAAATTGAGGAGCGCTATGTCTTTTGTCACTGAAATCAAAACCTTCGCAGCCTTGGGCACCGGCGTCATCGGCAGCGGCTGGGTGGCGCGCGCGCTGGCCCACGGCCTGGACGTGATCGCCTGGGACCCGGCTCCTGGCGCCGAAGCCGCGCTGCGCGCGCGCACAGCCAAAGCCTGGGGCGCGCTGACCGCGCAAGGGCTGGCACCCGGCGCATCGCAAGACCGCTTGAAGTTTGTGGCCACCGTCGAGGAATGCGTGGCGCATGCCGACTTCATCCAGGAAAGCGCGCCGGAGCGCGAGGACCTCAAACTGTCGCTGCACGCCCAAATCACCGCAGCGGCGCGCCCGAATGTGCTGATCGGCTCCAGCACCTCCGGCCTATTGCCCACCGACTTTTATGCCCATGCCAAACACCCTGAGCGCTGCGTGGTCGGCCACCCGTTCAACCCCGTGTATTTGCTGCCGCTGGTCGAAGTGGTGGGCGGTGTGAACACCGCGCCCGAGGCGGTGCAAGCGGCCATGCAGGTCTACCGATTCTTGGGCATGCGCCCGCTGCATGTGCGCAAAGAAGTGCCCGGCTTCATCGCCGACCGGCTGCTGGAGGCCATGTGGCGCGAGTCGCTGCACCTGGTCAACGACGGCGTGGCCACCACCGGCGAGATTGACGACGCGATCCGCTTCGGCGCGGGCATGCGCTGGTCTTTCATGGGCAGCTTTTTGATTTACACCCTGGCCGGAGGCGACGCGGGTATGCGCCACTTCATGGCCCAGTTCGGCCCGGCGCTGAAATTGCCCTGGACCAAGCTGGAAGCCCCCGAGCTCACCGACTCCCTGCTCGACGCCGTGGCCGAAGGCAGCGAAGAACAACTGGCCGGACGCAGCATCGCCGACTGGGAACGCTACCGCGACGACTGCCTGATGGCGGTCCAAGCGGCGATCAAAGCCACCAAGCTCAAACACGGAATCGCGCCCGATGCCTGAAGCGCCAGCAGC
>CAIOUR010000274.1 GCA_903861575.1 uncultured beta proteobacterium
TGGTTGCCGCCGTATACGAGTTCGTAAGGATGGAAAAATTACTATATTGGTTTTCCATGGAAACATCGGAAAAGTTGATGGTTCCGAGACCCGAAAGACCGATCGTTCCATTGCCAAATCCCATACCCGCATTGATCGGCGCGCCCATCGTCGCTCCGGCTTGCGTGATCGGTTCCACCGACCAAATATGCGTACTTCGTTTCAAATTCAAAACCGGCGAATAGGTCGGGCTCGTCGTTGACTGCCGAGCCGCTTTGTGAGGATAGGTAAAGTTGTGACTCCAGCCCGCAAGCGTTGCAAGTGTCGCATTTTCCTGAAAGCCCGATCCGAATTTTATTCGCGCCGACGGCGTATATTTTTCTCCGGTATTGTCTACCCAAACCCTCGTTCTTGCCGGATAGGTGATCACCCTGATTCTCTCATTGCCCGTGTCCGCCCCGTTGGTAAAAATCATTGACGGCATGCCAAAGGCGTAGTCCGCCATAATGGAACCTTCCTGCGGATTCATCGCCTGATCGAAGCTCGCGCGAAAAATATTGGTACCCTGATCGCTATCCGCATCATCACAGCCGACAGCCGCTCCGCCCGTCCACACCGAGGTAGGCGGAGTGAATGCACCCCAATCACACGCAACCGACGTGTCAATCGCATCATCAAAAATATTGAACTCATCAATGTCTCCATCAAACGGCGCGTCATATGTCCAGTCGTTGCCGATTCTTATGATACCCGCATTGGTTCCGCGGTTACCGATGACGGTATCCTGACCCTCACCGGCCGTGAAGACCGCCCCATCGAGCCACGCTTTCTTCTTGTTGGCTATGGAACCGGAGTCGCTGTCGTTCCATGCCAAGCGAAAATGATGCCAGTCTCCGGCAGTGGGTGAAAAACTTTTCCGAAGAAGCGTGTTTTGCACGCCGGCCGCGAAAATAGCCGCCTCCAAATAGCCATCCGGCGTATGCCGAACAAAGAGTCGGTCGGTATTGCCCTGGTTCGCCTGATCCAAAAGATACATGCCTTTGGGATTGGTCGTGTACGAAGGTGCGCCGGTATAGTTTGTCTTGAACCAAAAATCAATCGTGCCGCGTTGGCGAGCCGTCGCCGTCCCGCTTTGCCCTTCAATGTTGTAGCGCGTGGCAATGGCACTGGATGTCAGGGTATAGGACGGCCACACCAAGACCGCGCTCCCCATGCCATTATTACCAATCCAAGAACCATTATTACGACGCAAATTATCCTGCAAGAGGAGCATTCGATTGCCAAATTTCGTCGCCGTGGGCGCTCCGGACGGAATGGTGAGGCTGATTTTTCCGCCGGTTGCGGTATAGGCGCTTCCCGGCGTAGCTGTTCCCATCGCGCCAGTGGCGCTTCCGGTCACCGTATAGTTACTTGCTGTCGGGTTCCATTCGAAATCAACATTTTCATACACCGTATTGGCATCACTTGTGGTAATAGCTGAAGCTCCGGTTCCGGAAAGTCCCTTGTAGCTTCGCGTGGAAGTGGGACTCATATATATTTTGTCCCCGATTTCCGGAAGTACCGCTCCATTCCAGCCGCCCTTCTGCTTCAAGGTGAAATTCAAATAATTGCTCGCAAAGGGTGTCCCAGGCGTAATCGTTCCCAAATCGCCATTGATCGAACCGCGCAGTTTCCATGTGCCGGTATCGGTAAACGAATCGGATAAGACTACCGAACCGTTATCCACCGACACTTCATCAAAATCGGCAATCATCGCGTCGGCAA
>CAIOUR010000275.1 GCA_903861575.1 uncultured beta proteobacterium
ACAGGGCCGCGCCGCAGCCGAATTTGGTGCCGGTCATCCCCAGCTCGTCGCGGATGACCCACAGCAGCGGCGTATCGCCCTCAGACTTGGACGCAACGGACTTGCCGTTAATTTGAAATTCAACACTCATATGAGATCTCCTTGGGTTACCTTGTTCGCGCGATTGGATGAAGCATCTCGATCACTCGCTGGCGTCATGTGTTGAGATCCTCAGCAGAAAACGCAAGCTCGCATTCATCCAGGAACTTTTGGCTGCTCATGACGTTCCTGCATTTCGTTCCGCAATTGGCATGCCAAATAGGGAAAACCCTTGCTTTTTGGTGAGGCGTCCTAGAGGTTCCACGAATGGGTCGTCGGTTGCTTTGTATCAACATGTAACAAAGTTCCAAAATGAGACATTTCAATATTTCCGGACCTGAGACACCGGTACGTGGGGCTTGATGGGTGAGGCCTGGGTTGGCCGCCAGCCTCTAATGGGGTCGGCATCCTGATTAAAGAGGCCAAACACTGTGTGCAGTCAGCGGCGGCTAGGACTTCACGTGATGCGTCGCTAGCACGGGTACACCGTTTCTAAGGCATTGCGCATCACCAACGGAACCGGCATATCCGCCTCGTACAGTTCCGCGTTGCGGCGCAACTCGGTGCGGTACAGCGGCAGGGCCATCGACGGCTCCAGACGGCGACCGTTGAGGCAAATGCGCGGGGAAACGCCGGCGCGCACGGCTGCCGCGTCGGCTTGTACCGTGGCTTCCATTGCTCCCACCAGGTAATAAACAACAAAATCGGCGCCCTGTTTGGGATTGGTGCGTTCCAATGCACGCAACTCGCGAATGCTCATGGCTGTTGCAGTTTGTAGAAAGCCCAGCAGTAAAAGGGCCAAGAGCGCGAGCTGGTGGCGGGCTGGATGTGAAAAAAGTGGGGGCATGTGGAGGGTTCCTGTACCAGTGGACTCTTTACGCGACACGGGCAGTTGTACCTCAATCGCCACAGCCTCAAAAGCACGGGCGACATTGCTTGCGATACGATGCCCTTTTGTTGCACGCAGACGGAGTTCGCAATGACCGATGAAACAGGCCATAGCCATTCAACCGATTGGAAACACGACGGGGTGCGCGTGGTGCCAGGTAACCAGCTCGATGGCAACGTTCCGTCCACGCCGGGCATGGACCGCAAAGCGGCGATCAACTTCGCCCGCGTGGGCGCGCAGAAGCTGTGGGCGGGAACGGTGCATATCCACCCAGACGCCAAAACCGGCGCGCACCACCACGGACCTTTAGAGAGCGTGATTTACGTCATCAAGGGCCGCGCCCGTATGCGGTGGGGCAACAATTTGGAGTTTGTGGCTGAGGCCGGCCCGGGTGACTTTATTTATGTGCCGCCTTGGGTGCCGCACCAAGAAATTAACGCCAGCCCCGATGAGATGCTGGAATGCGTTTTATGCCGCAGCGATGGCCAGGCCGTCGCGGTCAATCTGGATATTGAGCCCGCCGAGCGGCCACAAACTGTTTTGTGGGTAGACCCCACACATCCGCAAGGCGCGGTTTAACTGCCGCCGCGCGAGGGCGTAAGCGTCAAATGATTTTGACGCTCAGGTCGGGCAGGCCGTCGATGTGCATCTCGATCACGTCTCCGCGCACTACCGGCCCGACGTTTTCAGGGGTTCCGGAGAAAATGATATCCCCCGGATAGAGCTCAAACGCTTCGGAGAGTTTGCTGATTTGTTCGGCTACGGACCAGATCATCTGGTTCAGGTTGGCGTTTTGTTTCACCTGCCCATTCACTTTGAGCCAAATCGCCCCTTGGGCAAAGTGGCCGACTTGCCCCACCTTGTGGATCGGGCCCAAGGGGGCAGAGTGGTCAAAGCTTTTGCCAATTTCCCATGGCTTTTTCTCGTCTCCCAGGGCGCGCTGCAAATCCCGCCGCGTCATGTCCAGGCCCAAGGTGTAGCCGTATACATGGTTCAGGGCATCGGCAACGGCAATATTGCGCCCGCCTTTGTGCAAGGCCGCTACCAGTTCAGCCTCGTAATGGTAGTTCTTGGTCAGGGTGGGGTAGGGGTGCTCGGCAACTGTGCCGGGCGGTACGAACTGCACGGCGTCCGTTGGTTTCTGGAAAAAGAAGGGCGGCTCCCGGCTGGGATCCGATCCCATTTCGCGGGAATGGGCCGCGTAGTTGCGTCCTATGCAGTAAATCCGTCGCACCGGAAAGAATTCATCGGAGCCCACCACGGGGATATAAGTAGCCGCAACCTCAAACGGCGTCCGGACGGTTTGCGCGGCAGCGCTTTGGCCGCTCATGCCGACCAGCGCGCCTGTTGACGCGACAGCGCTGCTCTCAAAAAAATGACGTCGATCCATTGCGGGTTCTCCATGAATAGGTGGGTGGGTGCAGGTGTGAATGGCATGGTCGCAATTGAGTGCTGTGCTTAAGCGCGGGGCTGCACCACCCCGATGCTACAATCGCTCCCAGTGCGGCTGTAGCTCAGTTGGATAGAGTACTTGGCTACGAACCAAGGGGTCGTGGGTTCAATTCCTGCCAGCCGCACCATCTCTTCTCTCGCTCAATCGGCCTTGATGTTGTTGTCTTTGATGACCTTGGCCCATGTATCAATCTGACGGTCAATAAATACCCGCGCCGCGTCCGAAGTTCCTCCCACGATATCGATGCCCTGTGAATCCAGGCGCTTCTTGATGTCCGCGTTCTGCAGGACTTTGTTGAGTTCTTCATTCATGCGCTTGAGAATGTCCGGCGGAGTTTTGGCAGGTGCCAGAACGGCCCACCACGCGGGGGCTTCAAACCCTGAAAACCCGCTTTCTGCCATGGTGGGTACAGCGGGCAAATCAGGCGAGCGTTTGCCAGTCGTCACAGCCAACGCACGCATGGTCTTGCTGTCCACGTGCGGCTTGATCAGAAAAATCGAACCGATGGCCAAGGGGACATGCCCCGCAACCGCATCGTTCATGAGCGGGCCGCCGCCTTTGTAGGGGATGTGTGTGAAGTCCAAACCGTTGTTTTTACTAATCAACTCCATGGCGACATGCCCTAAGCTGCCCGAACCGATACTGCCGTAGCTGGGGCCCGGCTTCTTCTTCGCTGCGGCCACCACATCCGCAAAGGTTTTGAATTCGGTGTTCGCATTAGTCGCCAGAACCATCGGCGCGGTACCGACCAGAATGACCGGGAAAAGGTCTTTTTTGGTGTCATACGGCAGATTGGGCATCAGGCTCGGATTGACGCCATGCGAGTCAAAGACCACCGCAAATGTGTAGCCGTCCGGCGCACTGTTGGCGACTGCCGCAGTACCGATTGCACCCGAGGCGCCGCCCTTGTTTTCTACGATTACCGATTGCCCCAACTGCTGCTGCAAGGCGGGTCCCAAGATACGAGCCACCTGGTCAACCGAGCCACCTGGCGGAAATACCGCGACGAGCCGGATCGCTTGCTTTGTCGGCCATGTCTGCGCTTGGCCCAGGCCAGGGGTAGCGAGCGCTGCAAGCGCCATGGAGCCGCAGGTAATCGAATAAAACAACTTGCGCATACGAAGTCCTCCAGTTTGACGGGGTGTGGCGAAAAGATTCAGCTTAGCATTCTCGGCGGCTCATCTCCGCGTAACCAGGCGTGTAAACCCTCAACCACGCCCTGTGCGAAACGCGCAAAAACCGGCTCCGTGACGAAGCCCAGGTGAGGTGTTAACAAGGCGTTAGGCAGGGTGCGAAGTGGGTCGTCAGCGGGCAAGGGCTCAACGTCAAAAACGTCCAGGGCGGCAAATGCGGGTCGGCCCCGCCGGAGTGCGGCGCACAGGGCTTGGTGGTTAATCAGCGCAGAGCGGGACGAATTCACCAGAATGGCGTCGTCCCGCATCGTGGCCAAGCGCTCGGCGTTCAGTAGCCCGCGGGTTGCGGGCGAGGGCACCAAATGTAGGCTGACAATTTTCGATTGCGACAGCAGTGTTTCCAGGCTCACCGCCTGCGCGCCATGGGCGGCTGCGCGCTCGGGGGTCATGTTCGGGCTCCAGGTCAGCACCTGCATGCCGAAGGCCTGACCCACGCGGGCGACCCGGCTGCCGATTTCACCCAGCCCGATCAAGCCCAGGGTTTGGCCATGCAAAACCCCGCCCAGTGGGAGTGGCTCTACCGGACGCCATTGGCCGGCGCGCAGTCGCGCGGTTTCCTGTTCCATTTGCCGCAAGGCGCCCAGAATCAGGGCCCAGGTCATTTCGCAGGTGCTGTCTTTGGATGGGCCCCATTCGGTGTGGCTGACGGGAATACCGCGCGCCTGCAGCGCCGCCACATCCAGCGTGGTGTTACGGGTACCGGTGAAAACGACGTAGCGCAGTTGGGGCAACGCTCCAATCATGGCGGCGTTCAAAGGCACCCGGTCACGCAGCAGAACCAGGACGTCTGCGTCTTTAACGCGCGCAAGCAAGCTCTCGCCCGCTGGCGGATGGTTGATAAATTCCACATCGGCCAACGCGTGGATGGCGCTCCAGTCTGCCAACCGCGGAAGCGCTTGTTCCAGGTCCGCGAGGACACAAATTTTCGGACGGACACTGGTTGGCTGGTTCATGGCTGAGTCTGACGTGTTGGGGATGGCCCGAGCAGAAAATCGACGGCCCCGGACTATTTTGCCCCACCAGGCACCAACCCCTGGTCAGCCAAGGTTCGATGCAAAGGGCCTCAGGCAAGCCTGCACATGCGTTCTAATTGCGACATGAAAATCGTTGAAAACGCGTCCGCCCGCGCTGCTTACCACTACGTCTTCTTGACCCTGCCGCAGTATTCGATGATTGCTTTGTCCAGCGCGGTGGAGGCCTTGCGCATGGCCAACCGCATCAGTCAACAAAACGTCTATACCTGGACGCTGGCCAGCTTGGGCGGTCAGTCGGTGCCGGCCAGCAATGGCCTCACTTTGTCGCCAACCGTGGCGCTGGACGCCATCGGCCAGGCGGACATTGTGTTTGTGTGCGGCGGCATTGAAATTGAAGCTGCTTGCACCCCGCCTGTGGTGGCTGCGCTGCGCAAAATTGGCCAGCGCGACATGGCGTTAGGGTCTTTGTGTACGGGCGGCTATGCCTTGGCTAAGGCTGGATTGCTGGACAAGTACAAAGCCGTGGTGCATTGGGAAAACATGACCGCGCTGGAAGAAAAATTTCCCAAAGTCATTTTTTCCCGCCAGTTGTTCGCCATCGACCGTGACCGCTACACCTGCACCGGCGGCGTGGCGCCCCTGGATTTGATGTTGCACATCATCAAAGGCCATCTTGGTAAAAACATTGCGCCCATGATCTCCGACCAGTTCATTTTGGAGCGCATCCGCAACGACCAGGACCGCCAACATGTGCCATTGATGTCGCGTGTGGGCCTGTTCCATGAAAATCTGATCGAGGCGGCCGCGCTGATGGAGGCCAACCTGGAAGAGCCGCTGTCGTTGGATGAAATCGCATCGCTGGTGGGCGTGTCGCGCCGGCAAATTGAGCGTTTGTTCAAACGCTACGTGGGCGAAGTGCCTACCAAGTACTACCTCGATATGCGCCTGCGCCGCGCCCGCAGTTTGTTGTTGCAGACCGGTATGTCGATCATGGAAATTGCCGTGGCCTGTGGTTTTCAGTCCCCGCCGCACTTTTCCAAGTGCTACCGGGACCTTTTCGGGCATACGCCCAGCGCGGAACGCAAGAACAGCCGCCGCCAGATTTTGGAAGGCGCTATGCCGCGATCGGAATCTGAAGGCTAGGGACCGGCGTGCTCGCTGTGAGGTCGACCAGACAATTGCTCGCATTGAGTCCCCCTCAGAGTGCTGTCGTATCGCGACAATCGCACGTCGCTAAACTGCAAGGTGTTTTGCAGTGCGAACCGTACTATTTTTCCCATCCTGCCAACCGCCACCCTGCGGCGCACCATTTAGGAGTCTGCTTTGGCTGAAGAATTTGACGATTTGGACCTTAACTCGCTGAACGACGAAGAGCTTACCGAGCAGGTCCACGACGATTTGTACAACGGTTTGCGTGACGAGGTAATCGAAGCGACCAATATTCTGCTGGGCCGGGGCTGGTCCGCCAGTCGGGTGCTAGACGACGCTTTGGTTGAGGGAATGCGCATCGTAGGCGTTGACTTCCGCGACGGCATTTTGTTTGTTCCGGAGGTGCTGCTGGCGGCTAACGCCATGAAGGGCGGAATGGAAATTCTGCGCCCTCTGCTGGCCGAAACGGGCGTCGAGCCCATCGGAAAAATGGTCATCGGCACCGTCAAGGGTGACATCCATGACATCGGCAAGAACCTGGTTGGCATGATGATGGAAGGCGCGGGTTTTGAGGTCATCGATCTGGGCATCAACAACCCGGTCGAAAAATACCTGGCCGCACTCGAAGAACACAAGCCCGACATTCTCGGTATGTCCGCGCTGTTGACCACCACCATGCCTTACATGAAAGTGGTCATTGACACGCTCAAAGAAAAGGGCTTGCGCGATGACTACATCGTCCTGGTGGGCGGTGCGCCTCTTAATGAAGAGTTCGGTAAAGCCGTTGGCGCAGACGCGTACTGCCGTGACGCAGGTGTGGCGGTGGAAACCGCCAAGACCCTGATCGCTGCGCGCCGCGCCGCAGCGCACGCCTGATAGGCCCGGGCGCGCCCGGCAGTCCGCGCACACGCACCCATGACCGCCGCCGCATCTACCTTGGTGATTGCGTGCGGGGCCATCGCCCGCGAAGTGATTGCCATCACTAAATCCAACCGTTGGAGCCATGTGGACGTGACTTGCTTGCCCGCCGAACTGCATAACCGGCCTGAAAAAATTCCGGGTGCGGTGCAAGCCAAGATCCGGAGTTTGCGCGCGCGATACGAGAACATTTTTGTGGCTTATGCCGATTGCGGAACGGGTGGGCTGCTGGACAAAGTATTGCAGGACGAGGGCGTGGAGCGCATTGCCGGCGCGCATTGTTATGAGTTCTACGCTGGGTCTGCTGCGTTCGCTGAGATGGCTGAGCAGGAGTTGGGCACTTTTTACCTGACCGATTTTTTGCTACGTCACTTTGATCGGCTGGTTATCCGGGGCCTAGGCATAGACCGCCATCCGCAGCTGTTGCAGGAATATTTCGGCCATTACCGCAAACTCGTGTATCTGGCGCAAGCCCCCGTGCCTGAGGCCTACGCCCAAGCGCAAGACGCTGCGGACCGTTTGGGCTTGCAGTGCGAAATCAAGCTCACCGGCTACGGTGAATTGGCTACCAGCCTGGGCCAGGCCCAACAGGCATTTTCTCGACCGCCCGCCACCGGGCACACACAGGTGATCCAATGGCAAAACTGATCGTAATTTCGTGGCGCGATGTACCCGCCCAGGTGCTGGTCAAAGCAGGGCGCGAGACCGCCAAGGTGCAGCTTTCGCACCGTTTTCAAGAGGCGGTAGACCGTGCCGCCATGCGTGCGGGCAAAGCCAGCTCCGGCGACTATCTGGCCGATTGGAAGCGCAGTGAGCCACGTGCCTGTGGCGACGATTTGCAGGCCGAGGCCAACGCCGAGGCAGCCCGCATTGAAGCCGCATATTCGGACGATGACCTTTTGCGCATCATCCGCGCCCACGGTATTGACGACACTCTGCCTGCCCCGACAGCGGTCGCGGCAAGTGACGGCGGAGCCTCCTGATGTACGCCGTACGCCGCTGGTCGGTGCGTCATGCGCGCGGGCTCGAAATTTTTTATGCCGGCTTTGAGCGGTTGTTTGTGGCCCTGCATCCTTTGTGGAAAGCCATCGGTTACGAGCGTTTGGAAAAGCCGGTTGCTGCCGTAGAAAAAGTGGTCAAAGGCTTTTTGTTTGATTGCCAGATGTGTGGCCAGTGCGCGCTCAGTTCCACCGGCATGTCATGTTCCATGAACTGCCCTAAAACTATCCGCAACGGCCCCTGCGGCGGTGTGCGTGCCAACGGTAATTGCGAGGTCAAGCCCGAGATGCGCTGCGTATGGGTTGAAGGATTTGCCGGGAGCCAGCGTATGCGCGAGGGCCGGGACGCGATCAAGGTTGTGCAGTTTGCGGTGGATGTCCGCCTCAAAGGCAAGTCCTCTTGGTTGAAGGTGGCGCGCGACAAGGCGCCCAAGCCGGTGCAGGAGAAAGCAGCATGAAGTTCGACGACGAACCGGTACCCGGTTACCCCCTGCCCATCCTGCCGGGCCATACATCGCCTGGCCGTTTGGAGCGGGTATTGCGCAGCGGCGGTTTTGCCATCACTGCCGAGTTGGAGCCGCCGGACTCTGCCGACCCCAGCGAGGTCTACCGCCGCGCGAAGGTGTTTGATGGCTATGTGGACGCCATCAACGCCACAGACGGCAGCGGTGCCAACTGCCATATGTCCAGCCTGGCGGTGTGCGCGCTGCTGACCCGGGTGGGCTACGCGCCGGTGATGCAAATCTCCTGCCGCGATAAAAATCGTATTGCTATCCAGGGTGACATCCTGGGCGGCGCGGCCATGGGCGTGTGCAATATGCTGTGCCTGAGCGGCGACGGGGTGCAGAGCGGTGACCATCCGCAGGCCAAGCCGG
>CAIOUR010000276.1 GCA_903861575.1 uncultured beta proteobacterium
GAGTTGATTCAAGACGACCCGGGCGGTCTGGCGCTGGCGCTGAACCTGCCCATCCCGGTGGTCGCGCTCGAGCTGCCCGCCTACCAGCGCAAGGAAAACTGGGGCGCTTCCGAGACCTTCTACCACCTGGTGCGCCGCCTGGCGCGCAAGTCCGACGTGGCAAGCCCGATGGACGGCACCCGCCGCCCGCGTTGCAACATTCTGGGCCCGAGCGCCCTGGGCTTCCGGCATCGCGATGACGTCAAAGAAATCCGCCAGCTGCTGATCCGCATGGGTGTGGATGTGGCCGTTGTGGCCCCCTTGAGCGCCAGCGCGGCCGATTTGCAAAGCCTGCCCGACGCCGACTTCAACGTCGTGCTCTATCCCGAAATCGCTTTGACCACCGCGCAGTGGTTGCAGCGCCAGTTCGGTCAGCCCTTTACCAAAACCGTGCCCATCGGCATGAGCGCAACCCGCGAGTTTGTGCAGGAAGTCGCCACGCTGGCCGGTATCACGGTACCCGCCGACATCGAAGCCGATGCGCATTCGGTCTGGTATGCGCGCTCGGTCGATTCCACCTACCTGACGGC
The DNA here is from genome assembly GCA_903861575.1 of uncultured beta proteobacterium. Lineage (GTDB taxonomy): Bacteria > Pseudomonadota > Gammaproteobacteria > Burkholderiales > Burkholderiaceae_C > Allorhodoferax. Next base: position 570 of record CAIOUR010000276.1, read on the forward strand.
CAAGCGCGTGTATGTGTTCGGCGACGCCACCCACGTGATCGCCGCCGCACGGTTTGCCCGCGATGAAATGGGTTTTGAAGTCGTCGGCATGGGTACCTACAGCCGCGAATTCGCCCGCGATGTGCGCGATGCCGCCAAGCTGTACGGCGTGGAGGCGCTGATCAGCGACGACTACCTGGCCGTAGAGGCGCAAATCACCCAGCTGCAGCCCGAGTTGATTCTGGGCACGCAAATGGAGCGCCACATCGCCAAGCGCCATGCGATTCCCTGCGCGGTGATTTCAGCCCCTGTGCACGTGCAGGATTTCCCGGCCCGCTACGCGCCGCAAATGGGCTTTGAAGGCGCGAACGTGCTGTTTGATACCTGGGTCCATCCGCTGATGATGGGCCTGGAGGAACACCTGCTGGGCATGTTCCGCGAGGACTTTGAATTCCATGACGGAGCCGGCTCCTCGCACCTGGGCGCTGGCAAGGGCATGGCAGCAGCCGCGCAGGAAACCATGGTGGACATGGCGGCGCACGCGGATGCCGCCCCTGCCGTCCAAGCTCCGGCCGTCGCGCCTGTAGCGCCGGTAGCACCTTCTTTGGACACCACACCAGGCATCGCCCTTTGGTCCAAAGACGCCGAAAAAGAACTCGGAAAAATTCCCTTCTTTGTGCGCGGCAAAGCCCGCCGCAACACGGAGCGCTTCGCCTCCGAAATGGGCATACAGAACATCACCGTGGAGACACTTTACGATGCAAAAGCCCACTTCAGCCGCTGACCCGCGCAGCGCCAGTGCGCTGAAGCTGGTCATCGTCACCATGGACACACACCTGGCCAGCAGCGTGGAGCGGGCGCGTCTGCGCCTGGCGCGCGAAGTACCGCAGCTGACGATTTCCCTCCACGCCGCATCGGAATACGCCAACAACCCGACCGCACTTGAGCGCTGCCGCAGCGACCTGGCCAGCGCCGACATCGTGATCGCCGGCATGCTGTTCCTGGAAGACCACTTTTTACCGGTGCTCGATGTACTGCAGGCGCGCCGCCTGGAATGCGACGCCATGATTTGCATGGCCTCGGCGTCTGAGGTGGTCAAACTCACGCGCCTGGGCAACTTCGACATGAGCAAGCCCGCCAGCGGCCCCATGGCCTTGCTCAAGAAACTGCGTGGCGGCAACTCCAAAGAGAAAGCCGTCCCCGCCGGTGCAGCGCAGATGAAGATGCTGCGCCGCCTGCCGCAGCTGCTGCGCTTTGTGCCAGGAACCGCGCAGGATGTGCGCGCCTACTTCCTGACATTGCAGTACTGGTTGGGGGGATCGGACGAGAACGTTCTCAACATGCTGCGCCATGCCGTAGCCCGCGGTGCCGCCGGTCCACGCAAAGTGCTGCGCGAACGCATTGTTGCGCAGGCACCCGTGGATTACCCGGAAGTGGGCGTGTACCACCCCCGTATGCCGGGCCGCTTTTCCGAGCGCGCCCACGAGCTGCCACTGCCACCGACCGGAGGCACCGCCCCGTCGGGCACCGTGGGCATTCTGGTCTTGCGCTCCTACCTGCTGTCCAATAACGCCGGCCATTACGACGGCGTGATTGCGGCCCTGGAAGCCAAAGGCATGCGGGTGATTCCGGCCTTCGCCTCCGGCTTGGACTGCCGCCCGGCGATCGACCAGTTTTTCTATGAGAACGGTCAACCCTGTGTGGATGCGGTTGTCTCGCTCACCGGCTTCTCGCTGGTCGGTGGGCCCGCTTACAACGATGCCAATGCAGCACAAGAGACCCTGGCGAAGCTCGACGTTCCTTATGTCGCGGCACACCCGGTGGAGTTCCAAACCCTGGACCAATGGGGTGGCTCCGACCGTGGCCTGATGCCGGTTGAGAGCACCATCATGGTCTCCATCCCCGAGCTGGACGGCTCGACCAACCCCATGGTTTTCGGCGGCCGCCCCGGCGCACCCGGCGTGACCTGCACCGGCTGCGACCAGCGGTGCACCTTCCAAGCCAGCGACCGCGCCCAGGACATGCACACCTGCCCTGAGCGCGCCTGGATGCTGGCTGCACGCGTGGCAAAGCTGGTGGCCCTGCGCCGCAGCGCGCGCGCGCAGCGCAAAGTCGCCATCGTCATCTTCAACTTCCCACCCAATGCGGGCAATGTCGGTTCAGCCGCCTACCTGTCGGTGTTCGAGTCCCTCTTCCACACCATGGCGGCCATGCAGGAGCAGGGCTACAGCGTGGACATGCCCACCAGCGTGGATGTGTTGCGGGACAGCGTGCTCAAGGGCAATGCTGCGCGCTACGGCGCCAACGCCAATGTCCATACCGTGATCCCCGCTGCCGACCATGTGCGGCGCGAGCGCTGGCTCCCGGAAATCGAAGCGCAATGGGGCCCGGCACCGGGTCGCCAACTCAGCACCGGCGACGGCCTGATGGTGTTGGGCCGCCAGTTTGGCAATGTGCTGATCAGCGTACAGCCTTCTTTCGGCTACGAAGGCGACCCGATGCGCCTGCTGTTCGAAAAAGGCCTGGCGCCCACCCACGCCTTTTCGGCTTTTTACCGGTACATCCGCGAGGACTTCGCGGCGCACGCGGTCCTGCATTTCGGCACCCACGGCGCGCTCGAATTCATGCCGGGCAAGCAAAGCGGCATGTCCGGCTCCTGCTGGCCGGACCGCCTGATTGACGATCTGCCCAATATCTACCTGTACGCCTGCAACAACCCCGCCGAGGGCGCCATAGCCAAACGCCGCTCGGGCGCGACCCTGGTGAGCTACCTGACGCCGCCGGTTACCCATGCCGGCCTGTACAAAGGCTTGAACGATCTCAAGGTATCGCTGGACCGCTGGAACAGCCTGCCGCCCTTGACGTCGTCGGAGAAGGCCGGAACCCATGCGGTTTCTCCGGAAACCCTGGAGCTGATCGCCCAAATCCAGGCCCAGGCCGAAGCGCTGGATTTACGCGATGCTGGAACCGGTTGGCCAGTCGATGCGGCACTGGAGGCGCGCATCCAAAAGCTGTCAGAAGATTTGCTGGAGCTGGAATACACCCTGATCCCCAGCGGCTTGCATGTGACCGGACGCGCTCCCGACGCCGCCACCCGCAGCGAGATGCTCAAGGCCATGGCCAGCGCCGCCTTTGACACCCAGCTGGGCGACGCGGCCCTGGCCTCTATCGTGGCCGGTGACGATGCGGCAACCGTGGTCGCCAAAGGCAAACTACCGCGCGATGAGACCACCCTGTCCATGATCGCTGACTTGGTGGACAGCAACATCAAGATGGCGACCGACCACGAAGTCACCGCGCTCTTGCGCGCCCTGGAAGGCCGCTTCATCGCACCCGCTCCGGGCGGCGACATCCTGCAAACCCGAGACGTTTTGCCCACCGGGCGCAATGTGCACGGCTTTGACCCCTTCAAGATTCCCAGCGCCTATGCGTTGAGCGACGGCGCCCGCCAGGCCCAACGCCTGATCGACCGCTATGTGGCCGATGGCAATCCGCTGCCCGAGTCGATCGCCATGGTGCTTTGGGGCTCGGACAATCTGAAAAACGAAGGCTCGCCCATCTGCCAGGTGCTGGCACTGATGGGCGCGCGCCCGCGCTTTGACAGCTACGGCCGCATTGCCGGTGCCACGCTGATTCCGCTGGAAGAACTGGGCCGCCCGCGTATTGACGTGATCGTCACGCTCTCGGGCATCTTCCGCGACCTGCTGCCACTGCAAATCAAACTGCTGGCGGACGCTGCGTACATGGCCGCCTGCGCGGATGAGCCGCTGGAGATGAACTGGATCCGCAAGCATTCGCTGGCCTACCAGCAGGAACACGGCTGCACCCTGGAGACCGCCGCCCTGCGCGTCTACGGTAACGCCGAAGGCGCATACGGCGCCAACGTCAACAACCTGATTGAGAGCAGCCGCTGGGACAACGACAGCGAGATCACCGAGACCTACACCCGCCGCAAAGGCTTTGCCTTCGGGCGCAACGGCGTCGCCCAGCAACAAACCGCCCTGCTGCAAACCGCGCTGGCCGATGTGCAGCTCACCTACCAGAACCTCGACTCGCTGGAACTCGGCGTCACCACGGTCGATAACTATTTCGACACGCTGGGTGGAATCACCCAAGCCGTGCGCTCGGTCCAAGGTGGCAAGACGCCGCCGGTGTACATCGGCGACCAAACCAAGAGCGCAGGCACCGTGCGCTCGCTGCAAGAGCAGGTGGCGCTGGAAACCCGCACCCGCATGCTCAACCCCAAATGGCTGGAGGGCATGCTGGAGCATGGCTACGAAGGCGTGCGCCAGATCGAGGTGCACGTCACCAACACCATGGGCTGGTCGGCCACCACCGGCCAGGTGCAGCCCTGGGTTTACAAGCAATTGACCGAGGCCTTTGTCCTCGATCCGGCCATGCGCGAGCGCCTGGCCGCACTCAACCCAACCGCTTCGTTGCGGATGGCCAACCGCCTGATCGAAGCGTCCGAGCGCAACTACTGGCAGCCTGACGCTGCCACGCTAGAAGCTTTGAAGCAAGCGGGCGAAGAGCTAGAAGACCGCCTCGAAGGCGTTCAAACCGGAGTAGCCGCATGATGGAAACCACCCTGATAGCCCCGTCCCAGATCACCCGTGGGGGCAAACCGCGTGGCGATGGCGAAGGCAGCGTGCAGGTCCAGATGGACCCCAGCGTGAAAATCGGTACCGCCAAAGTGTTTGCCATTTACGGCAAGGGCGGCATCGGCAAGAGCACCACCTCCTCCAACCTGTCGGCGGCCTTCAGCAAGCTGGGCAAACGCGTGCTGCAAATCGGCTGCGACCCCAAGCACGATTCCACCTTCACCCTGACCAAAAAGCTCAATCCCACGGTGATCGACGCGCTGGAAACCGTGGATTTCCATGCCGAAGAGCTGCGGCTGGAAGACTTTGTTTTCCCCGGCTACAACGGCGTGATGTGCGTGGAAGCCGGCGGCCCGCCCGCAGGCACGGGCTGCGGCGGCTATGTGGTCGGCCAGACGGTGAAGCTGCTCAAAGAACACCATTTGCTTGAGGACACCGACGTGGTGATCTTCGACGTGCTGGGCGATGTGGTCTGTGGTGGATTTGCCGCACCCCTGCAGCATGCCGACCGCGCGCTGATCGTCACGGCCAATGACTTCGATTCGATTTTCGCGATGAACCGCATCGTGCAGGCCATTGGTGCCAAATCGAAAAACTACAACGTGCGCCTGGGTGGGGTCATCGTCAACCGCAGCGATGCGACGGACCAGGTCGACAAGTTCAATGCTGCCACCGGTCTCAAGACCATGGCGCACTTCCCCCTGCTCGACGAAATCCGCAAGAGTCGACTGAAGAAGTGCACCTTGTTCGAGCTGGACCCCACGCCCGAAGTCAAAGCCGTGCAAGACGAGTACATGCGCCTTGCCACCGCCCTGTGGGAAGGAACCGACCCCCTGCCCTCGGTTCCCATGAAAGACCGCGATATTTTTGACCTCCTGGGATTTGATTGATGGACCACCGCAGCTACGTCGAGCGCCGCGGCGAGATCGAACACTATTTCGACCGCACCGCGGCCAAGGCCTGGGAGGTACTGACCTCCAATGCGCCGGTGGGGCGCATCCGGGCGACGGTGCGCGCCGGACGCGACCGCATGCGCGGCATGCTGCTGTCCTGGTTGCCCGAGAACATGGAAGGTCTGCGCCTGCTGGACGCCGGTTGCGGCACGGGCGCGCTGGCCTCTGAGGCGATGCGGCGCGGCGCGCAAGTCGTCGCCATCGACCTGTCGCCCACGTTGGTGGATCTGGCGCGCCAGCGCCACCTCAAAGAACTGCATCAGGACCCCACGCTGGGCGCGCGCGGCGGCCAGATTGAATTCGGTGCCGGTGACATGCTGACCGACAGCCTGGGCAGTTTTGATCACGTGGTGTGTATGGATTCCCTAATCCATTACGACACGCCAGACATTGTCAAAGCCGTTAATCGCCTGAGCGAGCGCACCCGCAGCAGCATCATTTTCACCTTCGCGCCGCACACGCCCTGGCTGGGGCTGATGCACAGCGTGGGGCGTTTGTTCCCGCGCAGTGATCGCTCGCCATCCTTGCAACCGGTTCTGACATGGGATTTGAAGTGCGGCTTTCGCCGCACCATCGCCACCACCGGCTGGCAAGCGGGGCGTTCGCAGCGCATCAGCAGCGGCTTTTACACATCCCACGCCTGGGAGTGGACACGCACATGACGCTCTTGCGCGCCTTCTCCGCTGTGCTGGTTCGGCGCGTTCAAAGCGTGCTGCGCCCGCCCCAGTGGGTGATGGCATACGGCATGCGTTTCATGCCCTTTGCCGAGGCCGCATCGCCCGAGCTGCCCATGGGGCGGCTGCTGCGTCTGTCGCTGTTCCAGGCGGTGATCGGCATGGTGACAACGCTGCTGGTGGGCACGCTCAACCGCGTGATGATTCTGGAGCTGGGCATCCCGGCGTGGTGGGTGGCGTTCGCGGTGGGCGCACCGCTGATCCTCGCACCCCTGCGTACGGTGGTGGGTTACCGCAGCGACACGCACCCGTCGGTGCTGGGCCTCAAGCGCCTGCCCTACTTGTGGACGGGCACCCTGCTGCTGTTTGGGGGCCTGGCCATCATGCCTTTTGCCCTCTTGCTGTTGTCGGACCCCACGCCCAACACGCTGTGGATCGGACGCCTGGGCATGACGCTGACCTTCATGCTCGTCGGCCTGGGTCTGCAAGTCACGCAGACCGCCGGTATGGCGCTGGCGACCGACCTGGCCACCGAAGAAAAGCGCCCCAGCGTCGTCGCACTGCTGCACAGCATGCTGCTGCTGGGCATGGTGGCCAGCAGCCTGATTTACGGCTTTGTACTGAAAGATTTTTCGCCCAAAGTGCTGGTGCAGGTGATCCAAGGCAGCGCCGTGGTGGTGGTGGTGTTCAACCTGGTGTCACTGTGGAAACAGGAAGCCCGGCAGGCGCGCCGCGCACCGCGCGCCGAAGGTGGTTTTGCACGCAGCCTCAAACGCCTGCTGGCACAACCGCAGATGGTGCGCTTTTTGTGGACCGTGGCCCTGGGCACCTGCGCGCTGTCGATGCAAGACATTCTGATTGAGCCTTTTGGCGGGCAGGTTCTGGGCATGAGCGTAGGCGCAACCAGCTCACTCAACGCCTTGTCCGCCGGTGGGGCGTTTGTAGCCTTTGCGCTGGCCGCTCTGTGGCTGCGCCAGGGCATACACGCGTGCCGCCTGGCCGGTTGCGGCCTGTTGCTGGCACTGCCGGCATTTGCATTTCTGATTTTCTCGGCGCCGCTGCATTCCGTGGCCTTGTTCCAAAGCGGCGCATGCCTGCTGGGCTTTGGCACCGGCCTGTTTTCAGTAGGAACTTTGGTGACCGCCATGTCCTACCAGGACAAAGAATTTGTCGGCCTGGGCCTGGGCGCCTGGGGTGCGGTGCATGCCACCGCCGGTGGTGTGGCGGCGATTCTGGCTGCCCTTCTGCGCGATGCGGTCGGGCAGTGGACGGCACACGGCGCCATGGGCGACGTCATGGACACCGTGGCCACGGGCTACAGCTTTGTTTTTCACTGCGAGATGTATTTGGTCTTTGCCACCTTGGTGGCCTTAGGGCCTCTGGTGGGCCGGGTACGGCGCAGCAGCGGTATGCAGCAAGGTCGTTTTGTTTCTGTCTGAAGGAGCGAGAGCATGGGAACTACTTTTACCGAGACGGGTGCCATCACCCAATATGTTGACGTAGCGCAATTGGTGCTCTACGTTTTCTGGGGCTTTTTTGCCGGCCTTATTTATTACCTCTTGCGCGAAAACCACCGCGAGGGTTATCCCATGGATGCCGGCCGCGACCCTGGTCCCACTCAGGAAGGCTGGCCGCCGGTACCCGAGCCCAAGCGCTTTGAAATGCACGACGGGCAGGTCTTCCTGTCGCCCGATGTGCACCGCCCCGACGGCGACTACAGCGCGGCGCCGGCACACCGCTTCAACGGTGCGCCGCTGGAGCCGGTGGGTGACCCGCTGCTGGCCGGTGTCGGCCCCGGCGCCTGGGCTGCGCGCGCCGATGTACCTGATATGACGCACCACGGCGAAGTCAAAATCGTGCCGCTGCGTGTCGCCTCCGACCACGGCATCGCCAGCCGCGACACCGACCCGCGCGGCTTGCCCGTGTTGGACGCCGCCGGCGATGTAGCCGGTACGGTGCTGGATATGTGGGTGGATCGCGCAGAAATGATGTTCCGCTACATCGAGTTGCAGCCACGCGGCTCCAGCCAGCCGGTGCTGCTGCCGATCAACTTTGGCGTGATCAAGGCGGATGGCGTGCATGTGCATGCCCTGTACGCGGACCAGTTCGCCAACGTGCCCAAGACCCGCTCGCCCGAGAAGGTGACCTTTCTCGAGGAAGAAAAAATCATGGCGTACTACGGCGCAGGCCTGCTGTACGCGGATCCGGATCGCCAGGAACCCCTGGTATGAGCCGCCAGCACGAGCACGAATTCGAGGCCGCACCGGGCCTGCCCGAGAAGCTGCCTGCCGGGGAACACATCCTCTGGCAGGGCGCGCCGGAGTGGCGCAGCCTGGGTGTTTCGGCGTTCGGGCTGCGCACAGTCGCCATGTACCTCCTTGTGATGTGGCTGCTGCAATTCGCCCACTTGTGGGACCAGGGCAGCAGCGCACGGGAGATGGCCAAACACCTGGGTATCAGCGGTGCCTGTGCCACGCTGGCCTGGGCCATGCTGGCTGGATTCATCTACTTGGTGTCCAGCACCACGCTCTACACCCTGACCAACCGGCGCGTGGTGATGCGCATCGGGGTGGTGTTGGGGCTGACCCTCAACCTGCCCTACCGCCAAATCACCGGTGCATCGCTCAAGCCACTGGCACGCGGAACCGGTGACCTGGCGATTCAGATCAAACCGGATAGCCACATCGCCTACCTGCACCTGTGGCCCCATGCGCGCCCCTGGCATTTCAAAGCGCCGCAACCCACCTTGCGCAGCATCCCGGGCGCAGAGGCCGTCAGCGGCATCCTGCTGCAGGCCTGGCGTCTGGAAAACCCCAGCGAGCGCATGCTGGCCGGTGAAGCCGCCCCCGCACCGGCCATGGCACCCAACCACGGCCTGATGGCCTGAAACCCGGAACACCACCATGAATACCGCTGCGTCCAGCATGCCCATGCGATCCATCCCCACCCGGCTCCCGATCAGCTGGGGACTCGCGGCGCTGGCGCTGGTGCTGGTCGTGGTGGGCTGGCTGAGCCTGCACAACACGCATGAGGCCGCGCTAAGTGATGTACAGATCAGCCGCAGCCTGCTGTTTCGCGATGTGCCGGGCGGCGACATCCTGATCACCGATGCCAAGACCGGCGAGGCGGTGGCACGTGTCCAGGGCGAGCAAGGCTTTATCCGCGGCATCCTGCGCGCGCTGAACCGCAGCCGCAAGCAGCGCGGCCTGGGGCCGGACGGAACCTTTGAGCTCACCCGCTACCGCGACGGACGCCTGGTCATCAGCGACCGCAGCACGGGAGAGCAACTCGATTTAGGCTCCTTCGGCCCGACAAATATTGCTTCGTTTGCACCCTTTATCGGTCCATAAAGACCTTTTGACTACCCACGAAAGCGCCGCACCATGAGCACCACCGCAGCCGCAACCAAATCTATCGCTACCGCCAGCGATGCCAACCAGAAAGCTGTGGAAAGCTCGATGCTGAGCCCGCGCTTCTACACCACCGACTTTGCGGCGATGGACCGGCTTGATGTATCCAGCGTGCGCGCAGAGTGGGACGCCATGATGCGCGAGTACGAGGGCGATAACAACCACGACCACTTCCAGCGCGATGAGAAGTTTGCCGAAGAAGTCGCCGAGCTCATGCCCAAGCTGTCGCCCGAAATGCGGCAGGAATTTCTGGACTTTCTGATCAGCTCGCTGACCTCGGAATTCTCCGGCTGCATTTTGTACAACGAGATCCGCAAAAACATCGAGAACCCCGATATCAAACAGCTGATGACCTATATGGCGCGCGACGAATCGCGCCATGCGGGCTTTATCAACCAGTCGCTCAAGGACTTCGGTTTGGGTATCGACATGGGCGATCTCAAGCGCACCAAGGCCTATACCTTCTTCAAGCCCAAATACATTTATTACGCAACCTACCTGTCGGAAAAGATTGGCTACGCGCGCTACATCACCATCTTCCGCCAGCTGGAAAAGCACCCTGAAAAGCGCTTCCACCCCATCTTCCGTTGGTTCGAACTCTGGTGCAACGACGAGTTCCGCCACGGCGAGTCGTTCGCGCTCATCATGCGTGCCAACCCGCATCTGCTGCGCGGCGTCAACAAGCTGTGGATCCGCTTTTTCATTCTGGCTGTCTACGCCACCATGTATGTGCGCGACCACACCCGCCCCATGCTGCACCACGCCATGGGTCTGGATTCGGACGAATACGACTACACCGTCTTCCGCATCACCACGGAGATTTCGCGCCAGGTCTTCCCGATCGCGCTGGATACCGACCACCCCGATTTCCGCGCCGGCTTGGAGAAACTGTTTGCCATCTCGCAGGCCAATGAATTGGCCAAGGCGCGCGGCGGTGTGATCGGCAAGCTCACGCAAGCGGTGTGCGCGGTGCGCGCGGCGCTGACTTTTGGCCGCCTGTACCTGATGCCCGTTCAATCCAGCGAGTTGCCACAGACCGTGCGCATGGTGCCTGCATGGTGAATAACGCCCTCCAGCTGGGCATGACAGACACCGCATTGGCGGTGCTGTTTGCCCTGGTGTGCTGGTGGTTCGGTACGGGCATTATTTTGTTGCTCAACCGCCTGCCGGCGCAAAGTTTCCGCTGGAGTCTGGGCGGTTGGACTGGCTTGCTGTTCATCAGCCTGTGGGGGGTTCAGGTCAGCATGGCCTCGCACTCGGTTGGCAACGCCTTCATCGGCTTTGGCAGTGTGATCGTGATGTGGGGCTGGCACGAGTTGGCCTTTTTGACCGGCTCGGTCACCGGTCCGCGTCGCGCGCCGCTGGACGAAGGTGCCCGAGGCTGGGTTCGGCTGCGCCAGGCTGTTGCCGTGATCCTGCACCATGAGCTGGCGCTGATTGCCAACTTCGGCCTCCTGCTGGCCATGCAATCCGGGCAACCCAACCACCTGGCGGTGTGCACCTTCGCGCTGCTGTGGTGTATGCGGGTGAGCGCCAAATTCAATTTGTATTTCGGCGTACCGCGCACCGGGGCAGACTACCTGCCCCAGCACCTGAAATACCTGGCCAGCTACTTTGTTGAAAAGCCGGTCGGTTTGTGGTTTGCCGTCAGCACCGGTATCGCATGCTGCATGTGGGTATGGATGCTGATCCAGGCGCAGTCGCCTTCGCAGCCGATCACCACCGGTTGGGTCTTGTTGGCTTCGCTGCTCGGCCTGGCCATCGTCGAACACGCACTGATGATTCTTCCGGTGCCGCTGGAGCGGGTGTGGGCATGGGCGCTAGAGCGCCAGCATGTCGCCGTCTTCAGTGCCGCCGCGCCGCTGGAGACCAAATGAACGCACCCACGCCGCCCGAGTTTTTATCGCCTGTGGACCTGGGGATTGATTCCCCGGCGCGCCAACCCGGGCAACCCCTGGCGGTCGTGATCGGCAGCGGATTTGGCGGCTTGGCCGCAGCCATTCGGTTGAGCGTGCGCGGCTACGCGGTACAGGTGCTGGAGAAGCTCGACGCGCCCGGTGGACGCGCCTATACGCACTACCAGGACGGCTTCACCTTCGATGCCGGCCCGACCATCATCACCGCGCCCTTTTTGCTGGAAGAACTGTGGGCGCTGTGTGGGCGCACCTTCAGCGACGACATCGATCTGCGGCCCATGGACCCGTTCTACCGCATCCGCTTCCATGACGGGACCCACTTTGACTACAGCGGCGACGCAGACGCCATGCTGGAAGAAGTTGCCCGCTTCGAGCCGGATGACGTGGCCGGCTACCTGCGCTTTTTAGAAGACGCTGAACGCTGCAAAAAACTGGGCTTCGAAGGCCTGGGCTCGGTGGCTTTTGACAGCCTGGGCGATCTGATCCGCGCCATTCCGGCCTTTGCCCGCATGGGCGCGTGGCGCAGCATTTACAGCCTGGTCGCCAAGCATTTCCAAAACGAGAAGCTACGCACGGTGATGAGCTTTCACCCGCTGCTGATCGGCGGCAACCCGTTCTCGGTCACCTGCGCCTACGCACTCATCAATGCGCTGGAGCGGACCTGGGGCGTGCACTCGGCCATGGGTGGCACCGGGGCCATCGTGCGCGGCATGGTCAAGCTGCTGGCCGAGCGCGGCGTGCCGGTGCGCTGCAATGCGCCCGTCGTCAAAATCCGCGTCGAGGGCAAGCGCGCCACGGGCGTGGAGCTGGCCAACGGCGAGTTCATGGCAGCCGACATCGTCGTCTCTAATGCCGATTCGGCCTGGACCTACAAGCACCTGATTGAGCTGCAACACCGCAAAGTCTGGACCGACCGCAAGATCAACAACGGCCGCTATTCCATGGGCTTGTTTGTCTGGTACTTTGGCACCTCGCGCCAGTACCACGACGTGCCGCACCACATGATGGTGCTGGGCCCGCGCTACAAAGAGCTGCTCACGGACATCTTCAAGCGCCACAAGCTGGCCGACGACTTCAGCCTCTACCTGCACCGCCCCACCGCCACCGACCCCTCGCTGGCGCCTGCCGGTTGCGACACGTTTTATGTGCTCGCGCCAGTACCGCATCTGGACAGCGGGACCGATTGGGCCTTGCAGGCCGAGCCGTACCGCCAGGCGATTGCCGCGCTGCTGGAAGCCAGCGTATTGCCCGGTCTACAAAGCCATATCGTGACCTCCAAGGTCACCACCCCGCAGGATTTTCACGACCGCTTGTGGTCGTTCAAAGGTGCGGGCTTCGGCCTGGAGCCGCTGCTGCTGCAAAGCGCCTGGTTCCGCCCGCATAACCGCAGCGAAGACGTAGACGGCCTGTACATGGTGGGCGCGGCTACGCACCCCGGCGCAGGCGTTCCCGGCGTATTGATGTCAGCCAAAGCACTTGAAACGGTGGTACCGCATGTCCTTCCACGATGAGCCCGCAGCGGCATTGGCCGAGAGCGACACATCCAACGGCTTGGGGCCGCACTACGACCTGGACGCGTGCGTCGCGCTAATGCGCGGCGGCTCCAAAAGCTTCTTCGCGGCCAGCAAACTGCTGCCGCCGCGTGTGCGCTCGGCATCGATTGCCCTGTACGCCTTTTGCCGTGTCGCCGACGATGTGGTCGACGAGGGCGAATATCCGGCAGAAGGGCTGCACCAATTGCGACGCCGCCTCGACTCCATTTACCAAGGACATCCGGAAAACCACCTGGAGGACCACGCGCTGGCGCTGGTCGTACATCAACACAAGCTGCCACGCGCGCTCTTGGACGGCCTGCTCGACGGCTTTGGCTGGGACGCGCTCGGCACGCGCTACGACAGCATGGAAGCGCTGCACGGCTACTGCGCCCGTGTCGCCGGTACCGTGGGCGCGATGATGGCCTGGATCATGGGCGCGCGCGCCAGCAGCACGCTGGCTCGGGCCTGCGAATTGGGTGTGGCCATGCAACTCACCAACATCGCCCGCGACGTCGGCGAAGACGCCCGCAACGGGCGCATCTACCTGCCGCTGGATTGGGTGCGCGCCGAGGGCCTGGACCCGCAGGCTTGGCTGGAAAACCCAAGCGACCACCCGGCCATACGCCGCGTTGTGGCGCGCATGCTGGAGCACGCCGACGCGCTGTACCAGCAATCCAGCACCGGCATTGCCGACCTGCCGCGCGACTGCCGCGCCGCCATCCAGGCCGCCCGTTTGATTTACGCCGAAATCGGCCACCAGCTTGTGCGCAGCGGCCTCAACTCCGTGGACCAGCGCACCGTGGTGGGTTCCGCACGCAAGATGACTTTGATCGGGCAGGCGCAGTTGCAAGCCGTATGGGACAAACCATCCACCACCAGCCCGCCGCCGCTGGAAGGCATCCGCTTTCTCGTTGAGGCGTGCCAACACGCAGCAGGCCCGACCCACGCGCTACCGCAGGGCTTCCCCAACCGCAGCATCACCGAGCGGATTTTGTGGATGATCAATTTGTTCGAGCGTCTGAGTACGGAACGGCGGCAGCAAAGCATGGTGCGGCAGACCATGCATTACGGGCCGGGTTAGCCCCTACGCGGCATCCGCCAGGGCAGCATCGCCTGCACCACCGGCGAGACCAGGCGGGTGCAGTCCAGGGTTTCGTGGAAGCTGGTGACCGACTCGCCCAACAAGGTGCTGCGCAGCACCGCGCGTTGGTAAAAAGGCGTGTCTTCCAGTTGTTCACTGACCTGAACCGGGCCTTCGCTGCGCATGCGGCGGGCCACGCGCCAGGCGGTGAGCGGCAGGGATTGGCGCTGCGGTGCGTCGAAGGGCTCGACCCGGCCGTCGGGGCAAAAACGCAGCGCCAACAAGCTGTCGGGGCCGGTCTTGTGTTGAACGTCGTACAGCACAGCCACGCTGCCGTCGGCCAGCTGCGTGCGCGACCAGTCCCATTCGCGAAACGGGCGGTCTATGGGTTCGTCGCCTTCGTTGGAGTCGAGGTAGCCGCTGCCCGACCAGCGCTGTACCGGATGCTGCAAGTTGACCTCGACCCGCGCACGCGGTGCCAGCGGGCCCCAGCGGTGGCGGCCCATGGCGTCCAGCGGAGTGCTGAAGTTGAACAAGCCCTGCGGTTCGATGCGCACAGTGCCTTTCACGCGGCGCGGAACCGGCACGGTGATTTCGTCGATGGCTATGTGCAAGGCCTGTCCGTCCCAACGCAGCTGGCTGGGGCCTATGGTGTAGCGGTGCGCCTCGCGGTGGCAATGGCGCGCGCCACGCTCGGTCATGGTCCAGCGGCCGGACAGGGGTGGCGCGTGGGTGCGGTATAGCGCGACGTTCAGGGTGCAAAAATTTTCGGGGTCAGCCACGCCGCTGGCACCCCGGGCCCATGCGTAATAGGGTGAGAACACGCTGCCGACAAAGGCGATGATGGAGAGGCCATAGGCCCCGTCGTCGCTCAGGGCGTCGACATACCACCAGAGGTAGCCACCGGGTGGAACCGCCTGGTCGAATTGCGGTGCGCCATCAGCGCTTCGGCCGCCAATTGGCCCGACATGGCCGCCATGGGCACCCCCGGCCCCGGGTGCACGCTGCCCCCCGCCAGGTACAGCCCCGCGACCCGGCTGGCCGAGTTGGAACGCTGGAAGGCCGAGCCCCAGCCGTGCGTCGCCTGGCCATACAGCGCCCCGCCCGTGGCCGGGAAAAGCCGGTTGAATTCCACCGGACTGGTGCGTACCACCGGCGGCTGCGCCAGATCCAAGGTCAGGCCACATTGCTGCAAAAGGTCTTGGGTTCGTGTTTGGCATAGCTGCAGATCTTCCGCTTGAAGCAAATCGGTATCGCCCACGGCCGGCGCGTTGACCAGGCACAACAGACGCTCAGGGCCATCAGGAACCGCGCCCAAGCCCCTGTCCTGCGCGCAGATGTAGACGGTGGGGCGCTGCGGCAGCGCACGGGCTTGGAAGATGTCGTCGAACTCCGTGCGGTAGTCGGACTGGAAAAACACGTTGTGCCGATCCAAGGCGAAGCCGCTTGTCGGGATACAGGCCGACCAGGTCAGCGCCGAAAGCGAACGGGTGCGCGGCGGGCCGGGCACGGCATCACGAACGCCACCGCCCAATAAGCCCGTGCGCAAAGCAGCCACGTCGCCGTTGAACACCACTGCATCGGTTTCCAAGCGCAGGTCATTCCCGCACTGCACAGCACGCACAGCGCCGCCCTGCACCTCGATGCATTCGCACGGGGTATTGAAATGGAACTGCACACCGCGCGCCTGCGCCAGGGTTTGCAGGTTGTGCACCAAGGCGTACATGCCGCCCCGGATGGCCCAGACGCCATCCATCTCGCCCTGCGCAATCCGCATCAACGTGGCAGGTGCCTCCCAGGGCGAGGAGCCGCAGTAGGTGGCGTAGCGGGCGAACAACTGGCGCATGCGCGGGTCGCGGAAATACC
>CAIOUR010000277.1 GCA_903861575.1 uncultured beta proteobacterium
CATGACCTGGGCCCGCACCGACGGCGGCCACGAAGCCTGGGGTCCGTTGCGCCGCACCCGCGCCAACTACGTGCCGCCCAGCGGCCCGGGCAGCTGGAGCGCAACGCCCTCCAAATACCTGCCGCCGCTGTTGTCCTGGTGGGGCGAGGTGCGGCCTTTTGTGCTGAAGTCGGCACAAGACTGCGTGCCCCCGCCGCACCCGCCATTCGCGGAAGAGACCGATTCCACTTTTTTCCGCGCTGCCAAAGAGGTTTTCGACATCAGCAACGCCGCGACCCAGGAGCAACGCCAGTTCGCCCTGTATTGGGCGGACGACCCAGGCAAGACGCCAACGCCTGCAGGGCACTGGTCCTATATCGCCAACGACTTGCTCCGGGCCCAAAAAGCCGACCTGGGTCGCGCCGCATCCACCCATGCCTTGTTGAACATGGCCATGTCTGACGCGTTTGTGGCCGGATGGGCGGCCAAATACCGCTATAACCTGATCCGTCCGGTGACGTATATCCAGCTTTTTATCGATAGCAACTGGGTCACGCCGCTGTTCACCACGCCCAATTTTCCGGAGTACCCATCCGGCCATTCGGTGCAGTCCAGCGCTGCTGCCGGCGTCTTGGAACAGCAATTTGGCAAAGGCCTGAAGTTTGTCGACAACACCCACAACGACAGGGGCTGGGGACCACGCACCTTCGCCAGTTTCAGCGCCGCCGCCAACGAGGCGTCGTTGTCCAGGATGTATGCGGGAATCCATTTCCGCTTTGGCAGCGAAGGCGGGCAGGCGCAGGGGCGGTGCGTGGCGGAGAAGGTTTTGGCGCTGCGCCTGCAGCCCTGAAGCGTGGTCCGGTCTGTACAAATTCACATAGCGCTGACATTGACCCTATAAGATGCGGCGGTTTCGCGCCGGGGTGAGGCCCACGCGGGACTGTGACGGCAAGGCATTTTCATAATCAGGCACATGATGAGCAAATCTTCGCGACCGGCTTTCGATAGGGCACTAGGGTGTGCAGCGGCACTGGCATTTGTCACGCTTTTGAGCGCTTGCGGTAACCAAAGCAGTGAGAGTCCGGCAACGGCGGGAGCGACACCGGCCAACGCGCCAACTGCTGCCCCGCAAACTGCCGCCAGCGGCAGCGCCAGCGCAGCTGGCGGCACCGGAACTCCTGCGCCGGCGGTCACCGTGACCACGGTGAAGGTCGAGAAAAAAGATTTGTCCGTTCGGTTTCGCGCGAGTGGTGTGGTGACACCGATTCGCATGGTGGACGTCAAGCCACAGACCAATTCGGTAGTGACGAAGGTGCATGTCCGTGATGGGCAGTACGTCAAGGCGGGCGACTTGCTCTTCACGCTTGATGCACGCACCGAAGAAGCCAATATCGCAAAGGCCCAGGCGCAGCTTGCCAAAGACGTAGCGGCGCTGGCAGACGCCCAACGTCAACTGAAACGGGCCCAGGATTTGCTGGCTAAGCAGTTCATATCCCAGGGTTCGGTTGACACCAACGTGGCGGCGGTTGAGGGACTCCAAGCCACCGTGAACGCGGATAAAGCCGCCATTGAGGCGGTCCGTGTGACCCAGTCGTACTCGCGCATCACCGCGCCGCAAGCGGGCCGGGTGGGGGCGATTAATGTGAACCCGGGCACTGCGCTGGAGGCCAGTAAAACGGTGCTCTTGACGATCACCCAAATCAGTCCCATTGCCGTGACATTTGCGCTACCGCAAAGCAAGATCTCCGCAGCATTGGAAGGCCTCAAAGGCGGCGGAGCACCGGTGACCGCGACCCTCTCGGATTCCGGTACGGTATTTAAAGGAACGCTGCAGTTTGTTGACAGCATGGTCGATCCCACGTCTGGCGTCGTTCGGGCAAAGGCTTTTTTCAAAAATGAAGATGAGAAGCTCTGGCCAGGCGCATTCGTTGACATCAGCCAAACCATGGGCGAGCTGAAAGAGGCTTTGGTTATTCCACAGGCTACGGTTATCTACGCTGCGCGGGGTCCTATCGTGTATGTGGTGGAGGATGGTAAGGCCGTACAGCGGCCGATCAAAATCGTACAGTCGCAAGGAGCCGAGGTTGCAGTGACCGGACTCGCCGAAGGCGATGCAGTGGTTTTAGAAGGCCGGCAAAACTTGCGTCCCGGCAGCGCAGTTGTAGAGCGTCCGAAAGAAGGTAAGGACAAGGACGCCAAAGACGCACCGGCCACGGCTGCTTCATCAGCCGCTTCCGCAAGCAATGGCGGCACAGATTCGAAACCCAAAGCAAGCGCCCCATGAATTTTTCTGAGCTCTTCATACGGCGCCCGGTCATGACGGTGCTGCTGAATGTCGCCATTGTTGCGGCAGGGGTGATCGGTTTTCAGAATATTCCGGTAGCAGCACTTCCCAGCTACGACACGCCGGTCATCAGCGTAACGGCCAGTCTACCGGGCGCCAATCCGGAGACCATGGCCTCGTCGGTGGCATTGCCGTTGGAGAAGCAATTTCAAACGGTGCCAGGGCTGAAGGTCATCAGCTCCAGCAGTACCTTGGGTAACACCACGCTGACGCTCGAATTTGAAGATGGGCGGGATATCAATGCTGCGTCGATTGACGTGCAAGCCGCCCTCTTGCGCGCGCAGCGGACCTTGCCAATCGAGATGACGGTACCGCCCTCGTACCGCAAAGTGAATCCGGCTGACGCGCCGATCTTGTTCATCTCTTTGACCTCGCCGTCGCTGTCCCCGCAGGAATTGCAAGACTATGCGGAGCACCTGATTTCTCCAACGCTGTCGACCATTGACGGTGTGGCGCAAGTCAATATTTATGGAGCCAAGCGTTTCGCCGTACGGGTGCGCATCAAACCCGACGCTTTGGCTGCGAGCAACATCAGCTTGGACGAGGTGAGCGCCGCTTTGCGCGCTGCCAACGTCAACACACCGGTTGGAACGCTGGACGGGCCGCGCCAGACGCTTGTTATCCAGGCGAACAAGCAGTTGGTGAGCGCCCGTGAGTTTGGCAACATCATCATCAGTAGCCGCGGCGGTATGCCCATTCGCCTGCGCGATGTGGCCAAGGTGGAGGACAGCATCGAGAATGTGCGCACCTGGGCGACTTTCAACGGTGACCCAACGATAGCCATTGCCATTCAGCGACAGCCCGGTGCGAATACGGTGAAAGTGGTGGATACGATCCGCGCCGCCATGCCGGCCTTGCAGGCCCAAATGCCGGCATCGGTGAGCATGACCAAAATCAATGACCGCTCGGTTTCGGTGCGAGACGCTCTGCACGACGTTGGATTGACCCTGGCCGGCACCATTGTTTTGGTGGTATTGGTCATTTTCCTGTTTTTACGCCGACTGGTCGCGACCGTTATTCCCACGCTTTCCTTGCCCATCTCGCTGATGGGGGCGGTGGCCTTGCTATGGGGCCTCAGCTACAGCCTGGACAACATCTCCCTGCTGGGATTAACCCTGGCGGTGGGCTTGGTCGTCGACGATGCGATTGTTGTGCTGGAGAACATCATGCGGCACATTGAGAAGGGGGAAACCCCCTTCCAGGCGGCTTTGCGTGGCAGCCGTGAAGTAGGCTTCACCATCGTCTCGATTTCACTTTCTTTGGTCGCCGTTTTTATTCCGATTTTCTTCATGCCGGGTGTGATCGGCTTGTTGTTCCATGAATTCGCGGTGATTGTGGGCCTGGCGATTTTGGTGTCTGCATTCGTCTCTTTGTCCCTGGTGCCTATGCTTGCGAGCCGCTTCATCACGGATAAGGAACATGAGGCGCGGCCAAATGCGTTGGTGCGTATTTTTGAACGGGCATTCAATGCGTTGCTACGGGGCTATACGCGGGCACTGGACCTGGCCCTACGGTGGAGGAAACTGGTCTTACTGCTGGGACTCGCAACATTTGCCGCCACGATCTACATGGTTCAAATCATTCCCAAAGGATTTTTCCCGGAAGAAGATATCGGTCAGATTACGGTGACCACGGAAGGCAGCGAAGACATTTCCTTCGCGGCTATGGTTCAGCTGCAAGAGCGTGCAGCTGCCATCATCCGCAACGATCCCAACGTATTGGCTGTTAACTCTTTCAACGGCGGCAGCAACAGCCAAAGTATCGGGCGCATGTTCATCACACTCAAGCCCCAGAACGAAAGGGTCCCGGCGAAGAAGGTCATTGAAGGGCTTCGTAAGAAATTGCGCGGCATTGCCGGCATCAATGTGTTCATGCGGCCTATTCAAAACCTGCAGCTCGGCGGGCGGCAAAGCAAGGCGCAGTACCAGTACATTTTGCAAAGTGTCCAGGCCGACCAAATTGTCGGATGGTCATCCAAATTGCAGGACAAATTGCGCAACGACCCGATGTTCCGGGACGTCACCAGCGATGCGCAACAGCGTGCCCTGCAGGCGCAACTGAAAATCGACCGCGACCGGGCCAATAACTTGGGCGTCAGCATGGATGCAGTTCGCTCAGCGCTCTACAGTGCGTTCGGCGAGAGACAAGTCTCGACCATCTACATGCCCGGCGACAGCTACCAGGTCATCATGGAAGTTACCCCAGATGCCAAACAGGATGAGTTCGCGCTGGGCAGTATTTACGTGCGGTCGAGTTCCGGTGCGCTGGTGCCCTTGACGAGCTTTATGACCGTTGAGCGCGCGACCAGTTCGACAGCGATCAACCATGTGGGGCAGTTGCAGGCCGTGACAGTCTCATTCAACCTCGCACCCGGAACGGCCCTCGGCGATGCAACGGCCAAGATTGACGCGGCCAAAGAAGCTTTACAAATGCCCTCCTCGATCATCACCACGTACGGTGGCGACGCGGCAGTGTTCAAAAATTCACAGGGAAGTCAGTTGATCTTGGTGATTGCGGCGCTGGTGGTCATTTATGTGCTGCTGGGCGTGCTGTACGAGAGCTACATCCACCCCATCACCATTTTGGCGGGCCTTCCTTCTGCGGCCATGGGGGCGTTGGGAACGTTGATGTTGTTCGGGCAAGACCTCACCCTGATTGCGACGATTGGTATCGTGATGTTGATCGGTATCGTCAAAAAGAACGCCATCATGATGATTGACTTCGCACTCGATGCCCAGCGCAACGAGGGCATGAGCCCGGAAGACGCAATCCACGAGGCCTGCGTGCTGCGGTTTCGGCCGATCATGATGACCACGATGGCTGCTCTGGTGGGTGCTTTGCCGATTGCCTTTGGCTTGGGCGCTGGTGCGGAATTGCGTCAGCCCCTGGGATTGGCGGTAGTGGGCGGCCTGATTTTTTCACAGGCTATTACGCTCTTTATCACAC
>CAIOUR010000278.1 GCA_903861575.1 uncultured beta proteobacterium
CTACACCGGCGGCAAAGCCTTCAACCCGGCACAACCCACCGCCATCTTTATCCACGGCGTGCTCAATGACCACAGCGTCTGGATTTTGCACACCCGCTTTTTCGCGCACCACGGCTGGAACGTGCTGGCCATCGATTTGCCGGGGCACTGCAGAAGCACGGGTACGCCCCCGGCCAGCGTGGAAGCCGCCGCCGATGTGGTGCTGGCGCTGCTGGACGCCGCCGGTCTGGAGCGGGCCGCGCTGATTGGTCACAGCTTTGGCGCGCTGATCGCGCTGGAAGCCGCTGCCCGCGCGCCGCAGCGGGTTAGCCACTTGGCGCTATTGGGCGTGGCCTATCCGCTGCGGGTGTCTGCGGCGCTGCTGGAAGCCTCGGTGAACGCGCCGGAGAAAGCGATTGCCATGGTGAATGTGTTCTCGCATTCCATGCTGGCCCCACCACCGTCGGCACTGGGGCCGGGCACCTGGATTTATGGCGCGTCACGCGCGCTGATGCGCCGGGTACTGGCCAGCAACACAGAAACGAATGTGTTTTACACCGGCTTCCAAGCCTGCGACAGCTACGCAGGCGGCGAAGCGGCGATGGCGAAGGTGCAATGTCCGGTGCTGTTTGTGCTGGGCAGCGCCGACCAAATGGCGCCGCCCAAAGGTGCACAGAGCCTTATCAAGCTGGCCCCCAACGCCCGCACCGCCATGGTCCCGGCGGGCCACCAGATGATGGTCGAAGCACCGGAAGAGGTGCTGGCTGCGCTCAAAAAACTGCTGGCTTCAACAGCGTAAAAGGCAATCCCTATGGCAAAGGTAGCGGTCATCGGTGGCGGTTTTGTCGGCCTGTCCAGCGCCTATTGGCTGCTGCGCGACGGGCACCAGGTCACCCTGTTTGACGCGGCGGGCGTGGGCCACCGCGCGGGCGGTGCGTCCTTTGGCAACGCCGGCACCTTTGCCACCTACGCCTGCATTCCGGTCAACAACCCCTCGGTGTTCCGCGACCTGCCGCGCTATCTGTTGTCAGCCGACAGCCCGTTCCGCGTGCGCTGGCGGCACCTGCCGCAACTCACGCCCTGGCTGCTGCGGTTTTTGTTGCACTCCACGCAGCAGCGCTCCACCAAAACGGCCACCGCCTTGTCGCATCTACTGGGTCGCGCGTACAACGGTTATGCCGAGCTGATTACGCAAGCCGGGCTGGAGCCGCTGGTACAGCGCCAAGCCTGCTTGTATTTGTATTCGGGCGAGGCCGCCTTCCAAGCCTCGCAGCCCACGCTGGCCCTGCGCCAGCAATTGGGCGTGAAAACCCAGGTGCTGGGGCCGGACGAAATCGCCGCGCTGGAGCCCGCGTTGGCACCGCTGTTCGCGCGCGGCGTGCTCTTCCCCGATTCGTGGTTTTTGTCCGACCCCGGTGCTTTTGTGACGCAAGTGGCGCACTGGCTGGTCGACAAGGGCATGACGCTGCACACCGAAGCGGTCACGCGCATCAGCCCCCTGCCCGACGGCGTGGTGCTGGAGGCGCAAGGGCAGACCGCCGCCTTTGACCACGTGGTGCTGGCCGCTGGTGCGCACGCGCGCCCGCTGGCGGCGCAATGCGGCGACGCCGTGCCGCTGGGCGCTGAGCGTGGCTACCACCTGCTGTTTGAGGGCAGCCGCGCGCTGATCTCCCGCCCGGTGGGCTGGGCCGAGCGCGGCTTGTACATGACGCCCATGGCGCGCGGCGTGCGCGTGGCGGGCACTGTGGAGCTGGCCGGTCTGGGGCGCGAGCAGCATCCGGGTCTGCTGGATTTGCTGCGTTTCGCGTCCAAACGCGCACTGCCCGGCTTGGGCGAGCCGAGCGAACCCTGGCTGGGTTTTCGCCCCACTTTGCCTGACGGCTTGCCGGTGATGGGACACGCCAGCGGATCGCGCCGCGTGGTCTATGCCTTCGGGCACCAGCACATCGGGCTGACGCTGGGCGGCATCAGCGGGGCCATCGTCGCCGACCTGGTGGCCGGGCGCAGCCCTGCGCTGAATTTGGACGCGTATTCGCCGCGCCGTTTTTGAACTGATTGGAATTTCCATGGCCAGCCTGCTGATCTGCAACGCACCCACCATCGCCACCCAGAACGACGCGGGTGATGAATTGCACAACGCTTCCATCCTGGTGCAAGACGGGCTGATCGCCGCCATCGGCCCGGCCCATGAGCTGCCCGCTACCGCCGACGAGATCATCGACGCGCGCGGGCATCTGGTGGTGCCCGGCCTCGTCAACACCCACCACCATATGTACCAGTCGCTCACGCGCGCCGTGCCAGCGGTGCAAAACGCCGAGCTGTTTGGGTGGTTGCGCGGTCTGTACCCGATCTGGGCGGACCTCACGCCCGAAATGGTGCGGGTCAGCACGCAAGTCGCCATGGCCGAACTGCTGCTCAGCGGCTGCACCACCAGCAGCGACCACCTCTACATCTACCCCAACGGCGTGCGCCTGGACGACAGCATCGAAGCCGCCCGCGCCATCGGCATGCGCTTTGTCGCCACACGCGGCAGCATGAGCGTGGGCGAGTCGGCAGGCGGCCTGCCGCCCGACAGCCTGGTCGAAAACGAAGACGCGATCTTGATCGACACCCAGCGCCTGATCGAGCGCTACCACGACGCCAGCCACGGCGCGATGACGCAGGTCGGCGTGGCCCCGTGTTCGCCCTTCAGCGTCAGCCGCGACCTCATGAAAACCTCGGCCGAACTGGCGCGCAGCTACGGCGTGCGCATGCACACGCACCTGGCCGAGAACGACCACGATGTGGCCTACAGCCTGGAGAAATTCGGCTGCACCCCGGCGCAGTACGCCCAGGATCTGGGCTGGACCGGCGCCGACGTGTGGCACGCGCACTGCGTGAAGCTGGACGAGGCCGGGATCAGCCTGTTTGCCGCCACCCGCACTGGCGTGGCGCACTGCCCTTGCAGCAATATGCGCCTGGCCAGCGGCATCGCGCCGGTGCGCCAGATGTTGAATGCCGGGGTACCGGTCGGCCTGGGCGTGGACGGCAGCGCCAGCAACGACGGCGCAAACATGCTGGCCGAAGCCCGCCAAGCCCTGCTGCTGGCGCGCCTGCGCAAGTCGCTAGAAGCGCCGCACACCGATGCGCAAGGCCACACCGTGTTCGGCTGCGACACCGCCCCGATGGAGATGACCGCGCGCGACGCGCTGCGTGTCGCCACACGCGGCGGCGCGCAGGTGCTGGGGCGCAGCGACATCGGGCATCTCAGCCCCGGCATGTGCGCCGACCTGGCCTTGTTTGATTTGGGCACCTTGGGCCAAGCCGGCGGCGCGGTGCACGACCCGGTCGCCAGCCTGCTGCTCTGCGCCAGCGCGCAAGCCGCGTACACGGTGGTCAACGGCCGGATCGTCGTGCGCCAAGGCCAACTGGCCACACTGGACGCGGGGCCGTTGGTGGAGCGGCATAACCGGCTGGCGTGGGAGTTGGTGGAGGCTTCGGAATGAACTAGCCGAGTGCTGGACCTGAGACGGGACTAAC
>CAIOUR010000279.1 GCA_903861575.1 uncultured beta proteobacterium
GCGTTGCCCGTGGTCTTTGCCATCACGGCACATGAAGCTGCACACGGTTTTGCCGCGCGTTACTTTGGCGACGATACCGCCTGGGTGCTGGGGCGGGTCACGCTCAACCCCATGCCGCACATCGACCTGATGGGCACCATCGTGATGCCGCTGCTGCTGTACTTCGCTACCAGCGGAGCGCTGGTGTTTGGCTTTGCCAAACCGCTGCCGGTGCGCTACGGCAATTTGCGCCATCCCAAGCAGGACATGGTGTGGGTGTCGCTGGCGGGTCCAGCATCGAATTTTGTGATGGGCTTGATCTGGGGCGCGGCGCTCTACCTGCTGCAGGGCGCAGGCGTAAGCGAGGTGTTTTTCATCAAAATGTGCGAAGGTGGTGTGCTGGTCAATGTGGTGATGTGCGTCTTCAACCTGTTTCCGCTGCCCCCGCTGGACGGCGGGCGCATGCTCACCGGCATCTTGCCCTACCGCGCGGCGGTGGCTTTCTCCAAAATCGAGCGCTGGGGCTTCTTTATCGTGATGGCGCTGGTGGTCACCAAAATCATTGACGACTACTGGATGCGCCCCTTGATGGCACTGAACTTCATCGCCCTTGACTTTTTACTCAGCCCTTTGGCCGCAGTCTTGAACGCGGCACCTGCCCAATGACCGCACCCATTCGTTTTCTCACCGGCATCACCACCTCCGGCACGCCCCACCTGGGCAATTACGTCGGCTCCATCCGCCCCTCGGTCCAGGCCAGCCTGCGTGACGGGGTGGAGAGTTACTACTTTCTGGCCGACTACCACGCGCTGATCAAAATCGATGAGCCCGCGCGCATCCAACGCAGCACCTTGGAGATTGCGGCAAGCTGGCTGGCCGCCGGGCTGGACCCGGCGCGCGTAGTTTTTTACCGCCAGTCGGATATCCCAGAAATCCCCGAACTCACCTGGTTTCTGACCTGCGTGACCGGCAAAGGCATTCTCAACCGCGCCCACGCCTACAAAGCCTCGGTCGACAAGAACAGCGCCGCCGGCCTTGACGCGGATGCCGATGTGAGCGCCGGCCTGTTCATGTACCCGGTGCTGATGGGCGCGGACATTTTGATGTTCAACGCGCACCATGTGCCGGTGGGGCGCGACCAGGTGCAGCACATCGAGATGGCGCGCGATATGGCGCACAGCTTCAACCACCGCTATGGCGAGCACTTCGTGCCACCCCAGGCGGCGATTGAGGAATCGGTCGCCACCCTGCCCGGCCTCGATGGGCGCAAGATGAGCAAAAGCTACGACAACACCATCCCGCTGTTTGCGCCGCGCCCCGAGCTCAAGAAACTGATTGCGGGTATCAAAACCGACTCGCGCACGCCCGGCGAGCCCAAAGATGCCGAGGGCAGCGCCCTGTTCCAGATTTACCAGGCCTTTGCCAGTGCAGATGAAACCGCCGCGCTGGCGCAGGCTTTCGCGCAGGGTATTGCCTGGGGCGAGGCCAAAGACATGCTGTTCGAGCGCATCGACCGCGAGATCGCCCCCATGCGCGCCCGCTACGAGCACCTGATGGCCCACCCGCAGGAAGTCGAGGCCCTGCTGCTCCAAGGCGCGGTCAAGGCCCGCGCAGTTGCCACGCCCTTTATGGCCCGCCTGCGCCAAGCGGTGGGCCTGCGCGGTTTGGCGCACACCGTGAAGGCCGCTGCCAAAGCCGTCAAAACTGACACCGCCAGCCTTAAGCAGTACCGCGAAGCGGATGGCCGCTTTTATTTCAAACTCGTCGACGCCAAAGGCGCGGTGCTGCTGCAAAGCCGGGGCTTGGACAGCCCCCAAATGGCCGGTCAATCGATTGCGCTGCTGAAAGCGCGCGGTCTCGATGCCCTGGCCGATTTGCAGGACCGACTGGAGCCTTTCGACGCCGACCACGGCCCCTTGCGCCAAGCCCTGCAGGCGCTCAGCGCGCCGACCGAATAGCCTGCCCGACCGGCGCGCGTCCCCTTGCAGGCGAAATATTTTTTTCAGCTGTTGGCGCTATCGGCGCTGTGGGGCTTGTCCTTCATCATGACCCGCATCGCTGCGCCTGCGCTGGGGCCCAATGTGTCAGCCGGTTTGCGGATGGTGCTGGCCGCCATCACGCTCAACATTCTGATGCGCGTGCTTAAACACCCCTGGCCCTGGCAATATTGGCGTCAGCTCCTGCTCCTGGGCTTCCTCGCGGTTGCCGGGCCGCATTTTTTGTATTCATGGGCCGCACTCACCCTGCCGGGCGGCTATGGCGCGCTGCTGTCGATCACGGCCGTGCTGTTCGGTGCGTTCGCCTCCACCTGGTTGAAAGAAGAAGAACTCACCCGCGTCAAATGGGCCGGTTGCGCGCTCGGCATGCTGGGCGTGGCGCTGCTGATCCGGCTGGGCCCGGTGGACCCGACTGCCGCCTTGGTCCAGGGCGCGCTCACCTGCATGGCGGCGGCGGCGATCTCGGGTACGGCCACACCCCTGCTCAAGCGCGCTACGCAGCGCATGGAGCCCCTCGCGGCCACCACCGGCATGCATACCGCCGCCGCGCTCATGCTGGCCCCGGGCGCGCTGTACGGGCTGCCGCAGGCGCAGTTCACGCTGAATGCGCTACTGTGCGTGGCGGTTCTGGGCATTGCCACGTCGGCGCTGGCATATTGGATGTTCATGCGCATCGTGCAGCACATTCCGCCCATGGCATCTATGTCGGCCAACTTTTTGAGCACCGGCTTTGGCGTGTTGTGGTCGGTGCTGCTGCTGGACGAACCGACCAGCCTGACCATGGCGCTGGGCGGCGCGATGATTCTGGTGGCCTGCATGATGGTCTCCAGCCTGCACCCGCGCCAATTGATCAACGCCATCCTTCCCGACCGATCCTGAGGACCAGCCCATGAACGCGCCCATGACAACCCCCGACACCAGCGCCGAACCCCGTTTGACCTCGCTTTCCCACGGCGGCGGCTGCGGCTGCAAGATCGCGCCGGGGGTCTTAAGCGAGATTCTCAAAGGCACGGCCGCTATGCCGGTGCCGCCCGAATTGCTGGTGGGCATCGGTACTGCCGACGACGCTGCGGTTTACCAAATCAGCGAAGACCTGGCGCTGATTGCCACGACCGACTTTTTCATGCCCATCGTGGACGATCCGACCGACTTCGGCCGCATCGCCGCCACCAACGCGATCAGCGATGTCTACGCCATGGGCGGGCGGCCCATCATGGCGCTGGCGCTGGTCGGTATGCCGATCAACGTGCTCTCCACTTCCACCATCGGCAAGATTCTGGAAGGCGGCGCGCAGGTCTGCCGCAGCATCGGCATTCCGATTGCGGGCGGCCACACCATCGATTCGGTAGAGGCGATTTACGGCCTGGTCGTCATCGGCCTGATCCACCCCAAAAAAGTCAAGCGCAATGCGGACGCGCGCGCAGGAGACGTGTTGGTGCTAGGCAAACCGCTGGGCGTGGGCGTGTTGTCGGCGGCCTTGAAGAAAAACCTGCTGGATGCAGCCGGGTACGCGCAGATGATCGCGACCACGACACGCCTGAACACGCCGGGGCCGGACCTGGCCGCTATCGATGGCGTGCAAGCGCTCACCGACGTCACCGGCTTCGGCCTGGCCGGCCATGCGCTGGAGATGGCGCGCGGCGCGCAATTACAGGCGCAGATTGATTGGGCCCGCGTGCCGCTGCTGGGCGGCGTCTTGCCACTGGTAGAACAAGGCTGTATCACCGGGGCGTCCGGCCGCAATTGGGTGGGCTACGGTGCTGATGTGGCGCTGCCCGCAGGCTTTAGCGCGCACGCGCAGGCGCTGCTCACCGACCCGCAAACCAGCGGCGGGCTGCTGGTGAGCTGCGCGCCAGCGGCCTTAGACGAAGTGATAGCGGTTTTTGCCCGCCATGGCTTTGGCGATGCGGCTGTGATCGGTGCCATGCAGGCCCGCGCGCAGGGTGCGGCGCTATTAAACGTGCGCTGAGCGCGTGCGAGGCCGCAGTTCAATAAGGCCAACGATCCCAGGCGAATTGCAGCAACCCAACGGCGATGGACAGCATCACCAGCCCGATAGCCGCATCCAGCAGCTGCCAGGTACGCGGCTGGCGGAACAGCGGACGCAGCAGCCGTGCGCCGAAGCCCAGCGCCATGAACCACAGAAAAGACCCGCTGACCGCGCCTGCCATGAAAAACACTTTCTCGCCAGACGACACGGTGGCGGCCACCGCACCGAGCAAGACCACGGTATCGAGATACACATGCGGGTTGAGCAGCGATACGGCCAGGGTCTCGCGTACTGCCAGCCAAAGGCCGCGCTCGGATGCGTCGTGCGGTGCATCCACCTCCAATGCGCTGCTGCCCGAATAGGCCGCGCGCCAGGACAGCAGCGCAAAGCGCAGCAAGTAGGCCGCGCCAAACAAGGCCAGCGCCACCGTCACTGCGGGGCTGTCCGCCACCAGCGCGCCCAGGCCCAACACGCCCAGCGCCATCAGCACGAAGTCGCAGAAAAAACAGGTCAATACCACCGCCAGCACCTGCCGCCCAAGAAGGCCCTGGCGCAGCACAAAAGCGTTTTGCGCGCCAATGACGACAATCAGGCCGGTTGAGACCGCCATTCCCTGCACAAACACATCGCTATTCCAGACTTCCATGCGCCCTCAATTCGAATCCATAAAGCGCCTGAGCATACGGGGCTATTTCTGCGGTCTCGTACTCGCCACCTGTGCCCTCGGCGCGCACGCAACGGCCGTGCTGCGCTGTGGGGTCAGCTACGCGGGAGCCACGCACCACATCACCGCCCGCCCGGTGGCCGACCCCTACGGCGTCGAATCGGTGGACATCGGTGGGCGCTTTTTCTTCAAGCCGGTGGTAGTCGGCGCGGGCAGCCGGGTGGACTACATCCTGCTCTACGCCTACCTGGACCAAGACCCGCGCCCGGTGATGGTGCAGGAAGCGAAATACCTGCCACCTTTTCGCAGCGGCAAAAAGCCGTATCTGCTCACCGGCGAGCAGCACCTGTACGCCGGGCCGGTCGAGCGCGAGCTGATCTACCGCTGCTGGCTGCGTGGGGTGGGACCGTGAACGCCAAAAAGCACCTGCGCCTTGTGGCCCAGCATGCGCTGCTAAATTCGCTGTGTGCGCTGACTTTGTTTGTCGCCCCGCTGGCGCAGGCGGGGGGAGCATCAGGCCTCAAACCAACGTCCAAGCCGACCGTCAGCCTGGTCTTTGCCGGTGACAGCGTGCTCGACGCCGACGCGGGCGAATTGGTCGCCCGGGGCGGCGACCCGTATGCCAGCTTTGCAAACTATTTCGCCGACGCTGACATCCGTATCACCAACCTCGAATGCGTGGTGGCCACCACGGGCAGCGCGGGCGACAAGATGTTCACATTCCGCGCGCACCCACGGGTGATCCCGGTTTTGCAACGGCATTTTGACGCCGTCGCCCTGGCCAATAACCACTCGGGCGACTTCGGTCCGGCGGCTTTCGCCGAAATGCTGGACCTGCTGCAAAGTGCCGGTCTGGCGCAAGTGGGCGGGGGCATGAATCTGCGCCAAGCGCATACGCCCCTGGTTTTCGAGCGCAAAGGCCTGCGCATTGCGGTGCTGAGTTATGACGAATTCCAGCCCCGCAGCTTTGAAGCAAACCACCATCGACCCGGCGTAGCCTGGAGCGAAGACGAGCGCGTAGTCGCCGACATCCGCGCTGCGCGCCGGGTGCACCGCGCGGACCTGGTGATTCCCATCATGCACTGGGGTTGGGAGAACGAGCCGGTGGCCAACGCGCGCCAGCGGCAACTGGCGCGCCGCATGGTGCAGGCCGGTGCCGACGCGGTGATCGGCGGGCACCCGCATGTGACGCAGGACATCGAACGCTACCGGGGCAAGCCCATCGTTTACAGCGTGGGCAACTTCATCATGAAGGAAACCGACAACGCCAACCAGCGCATCGGCTGGGTGCTGCGGCTCGACTTGGACCGCCGAGGCGTGGTCCGATTGGGCACGCGTGTGGTGCGCATCGACATGGCGGGCATCCCCACGCTGGATACAAGCGCGCCCAGCCCGTGCTGGCGGCGCGGCGCTACAGCGCTGCACAACTGCAGCATGCACGATACGAGTTCCGAGCCCCCGCAATAAACCCCCCACGAGAGAAGCCTATGCCCCGCTTTGCAGCCAACCTAAGCATGCTGTTCACCGAAGTGCCCTTCATGGACCGCTTTGCGCAGGCCGCTGCAAGCGGTTTCACAGCGGTGGAGTTTCAATTTCCGTACGCATTTGAGGCCACTGAGATCCGGGCTTTGCTGGATCGCCACCATCTCCAACTGGTGCTGCACAACCTGCCCGCCGGTGACTGGGACGCGGGGGACAGGGGCATCGCGTGTGACCCGCAGCGGGTGGATGAATTCTGCGCCGGTGTTGGTCTGGCCTTGGCTTACGCGCAGGTGCTGGACCTTGCACAGCTCAACTGCCTGGCCGGGATTCGCCCGGTCCACGCCACCGAAGCCGATATGCGCCGGACCTTGGTGGACAACCTGCGGTTTGCAGCCGATGCATTAAAGGACGCGGGTTTGCGCCTCCTAATCGAACCGATCAACACCTATGACATCCCCGGCTTTTATCTGAGTCGCACCGACCAGGCGCTGGAACTGATCGATGCCGTCGGCGCCGACAACCTTTTTGTGCAATACGACATCTACCATGCACAGCGCATGGAGGGCGAGATCTGTGCAACACTGTCCAAGCACATCGCGCGCATCGCCCACATCCAGACCGCCGCCAACCCCGGAAGACACGAGCCCGGCAGTGGTGAACTCAACGATGCGTTCGTGTTCGCATACCTGGACAAGCTGGGCTACTCAGGCTGGATCGGTTGCGAATACAAACCGGCAACTACCACCGAAGCGGGTCTGGGATGGTTACGAACGGTAGGCAATGTGGTCGCCGCGCGTTAGCTGGCGCGCCTAAGCCCAGGCCGCCAACACCCATTGCCAGCCAAAAGCCACAAGCAGGTACCGCGCACCTTTACCGATGGCCATGAACGCGGCGCAGGGAAACAACGGCAGGCGCAGGTAACCCGCCAGTACGCACAGCGGGTCACCCAACACCGGCAGCCAGGCGCCCAGGCAGGCTGCGGGCCCAAGCCGTTGCAACCAACGCGTGGCGCGCGCATGGACCGGCGACTGCGCCACATCGAAACGGCGTGCCACCCAGTTCTGCGCGCCCCGCCCCATCCACCAACCCACCATGCCGCCCAGGGTGTTGCCCAGGGTCGCAACCGCCACTGCAGACCCCATCAAATCCGGCTGCAGGGTAATCAAGGCCAACAAAAGGGGCTCTGAGCCCAGCGGCAACAGGGTTGCGGCCAGCAGCGCCACCACAAACAACAAGGCGAGCGCGTAGACCGGCTCGGACAGCTGAAGCAGGACCGTGTGGAAAAAGTTGTCCATACGAAAACAACGGGCGACCTCAGCACCTTGCTCGCGGCGAGGCCTCGAGCAAGGTGCGCAAGAAGACCTTAAGTCAAATGCTTGCCCGCAATGCCGGTGAGCTCAAACATGCCGACCTGCGGCTTGCCGAACACCGCGAGTAACTTGGCATCTGCGTTGATCTGGCGCTTGTCCTTGGCGTCTTGCAGGCCGTTGGCTTTGATGTACTCCCACAGCTTTTTGATGACCTGGGGCCGCAGAATCGGCTCGTTGCCGATGACGGCGGCCAAGGCTGCGCTGGGTTGCTTGCCCGGCGCGCTGCTGGGCTTGCGGGGGGCTTTGACCGCTGCCGACTTGGCGGCTGCTTTCTTGGCCGGAGCCTTTTTTGCCGCCACTTTTTTCGCAGCCGGTGTCAACGCTGCTTTGGCGGCGGCCTTGGCTGCAGCTTTGAACGCCGGTACGCGCGGCGGAAACTTGCTGGGCGCGAACTCAAAGTTCACCTTGCCGGCCTCCGCGTCCCAGGCCAGCATGGCTTTGAAGGCACGGCGGGTGCGCATGCTGACAAATTTGTCGAGCAAGTCGGTCTTGCCGGTCGCCAGCAACTTGTGCATTTGCTCGCGCGCAATCGGCTGCTGCAAGATGATCTGACCGCTTTTGAAGTCACAGCTGGGCACGGTTTGCACCAGGCTGGGAACGGCGTGGTCGCAGACGTAGTTTTTCCCATGCTCGAAAACCAGGCCGCCGGTTTGCGCGCCGCATTTGGGGCAGCCGCCCAGGGGCTCCTGGGCACTGAAGTCGGCGAGTTCGCCCGACTCTTCGCCGGCCTTGTCATCGCCGAAGTCGAATTCCAGTTTGTAGTTTTTGGTTTCGTCGTCGAATTTGAGAACAATCTCGGAGGTGAAAGGCCAACCGGCCTTGGAGCGAAAACCTTCGAGGGGTCCGATTTTTTTATCGCGCAAAAACTGCTCGACTTCCGCCACCTCAAAGGTGCGCCCGGCGGGGGTTTTGCCGAATGAAAAACCGCAGCCCGCGTCTGCCCCGCTCTTGCCCGTGCAGGTGTAACGGCGGTAGTTTTCTTTGACCACGCCGCCGCAGCTCGGGCAGCTGGCTTGCAGCGTCGCGTAGTCACCGGGAATCGTGTCGCGGTCGTATTCCTTGGCCTTGCGCACCATGCGCTCGGTCATGGCGGCGATCTCAGCCATAAAGGCTTCGCGTCCCATCTTGCCCTGCTCCATGAGCGCAAGCTTGTATTCCCACTCGCCAGTGAGCTCTGCTTTGGACAGCTCTTCGACGCCCAGCCCGCGCAAAAGCGTCATCAACTGAAAGGCTTTGGCCGTAGGAATCAATTCGCGGCCTTCGCGCAGCATGTATTTTTCGGCCAGCAAGCCTTCGATGATGGATGAGCGCGTAGCCGGCGTGCCCAGGCCTTTCTCGCGCATCGCTTCGCTGAACTCTTCATCCTCCACGGTCTTGCCCGCGCCTTCCATCGCGCCGAGCAAGGTGGCTTCGCTGTAGCGTGCTGGAGGTCGGGTCTTAAGGCCTTTGGCCTCGGCGTTGTCGGTTTTGACCATCTCGCCGGGCTGCACGGAAACCAGGTTCTGGCCTTTGTCGCCGTCCTTAGCGTCATCGACTTCGGCAGCCGCTTCCTTGCCGTAAACCGCGAGCCATCCCGGCTCCACCAGCACGCGACCCGTGGTTTTGAAATGGTGGCTGTCCGCGCCCACGTCTACGGTGCTGATGCGCGTGGTCACCTGGTATTCGGCAGCCGGATAAAACACGGCGATAAACCGGCGCACCACAAAGTCATAGAGCTTTTGCTCGGCATCCGACAAGCCGCTGGGCGCTTCCAGCGTGGGGATGATGGCGAAGTGGTCGCTGACCTTGCTGTTGTCAAACACCTTTTTGCTGGGCTTGATGTATTGCTTGCTGATGGCGGTTCGCGCGAACGGGGCCAGATGGCCCATGCTGCTACCCGCGAGCATGGCCATGGTCTCGTTGACGGTGGGTAAATAGTCTTCGGGCAGGTGGCGCGAATCGGTACGCGGGTAGGTCAGCGCCTTGTGCCGTTCATACAGGCTCTGCGCCAGGGCCAGCGTGGTTTTGGCGGAAAAGCCAAAGCGCCCGTTGGCCTCGCGCTGCAGCGTGGTGAGGTCAAACAAGCCGGGGCTGCTTTTGTTGCTGGGCTTACTTTCTTCGCGCACGCTGGCGGCTTTGCCGCGCACTGCATCGGCGATTGCCTGCGCTTGGGTCTGCGACCACAGGCGGTCTTCTTTTTTCTCGGCGTCATCGGCGTCCTTTTTGTGCGCCGGGTCAAACCATTTGGCGGCGTAGCTGCCGGCCTGTGCGCCAAATTCGGCATGGATTTCGAAATAGTCGCGGCTGATGAATTTGCGGATTTGCTCCTCGCGCTCGACCACCACCGACAGCGTGGGCGTTTGCACCCGCCCGACTGTGGTCAGGAAAAAACCACCGTCGCGCGAGTTGAAGGCCGTCATGGCCCGTGTGCCATTGATGCCCACCAGCCAGTCGGCCTCGGAGCGGCAACGGGCCGCATCAGCCAGCGGCTGCATTTGCGCGTTGCTACGCAGGTGGTCGAAGCCGTCGCGGATGGCCTGCGGCGTCATGGACTGCAGCCACAAGCGGCGCACCGGTTTGCCCAGGGGCTTGGCGCCACCGGCATATTGCTCAATCAGGCGGAAGATCAATTCACCCTCGCGCCCCGCGTCGCAGGCATTGATGAGCTGGTCCACGTCTTTGCGCTTGGCCAGCTTCACCACTGCGTTCAGACGGGTCTTGGTTTTGTCGACCGGCTTCAAATCAAAGTGCGGCGGAATGACGGGCAGGTGGGCAAAGCTCCATTTGCCCCGCTTTACATCAAAGGCCTCTGGTGCCTGGATTTCCACCAAATGCCCCACGGCGCTGGAGACGACGTATTGCTCGTTTTCAAAGTACTCATCGTGCTTTTCAAACTTGCCGCTCGCGGCGGTGAGCGCCCGCACGATGTCCTGGGCCACTGAGGGCTTCTCCGCAATCACCAGGGTTTTGGCAGCGGCCGCGGGAGTGGCGGAATCTTTGGTTTTCATGTGACTACAATCCAATTCTCGCGCGCACGCAGGCGCACGCTCACGCAGGTGCGCACACGCGCACCCATACGATTCACCATACCAAAGTTTTTGCCCCGTGGCCTCAACAGCATCGCGAGCGCGCACGCTACAAGCTTCACGGCGCACGGAGGTGCGGGCATCTGGCGTGCATGGCAAAGGCGTTTTTGCGCTGCGTGCCATCCCCGCCGGGCAGCGCATCATGGAATACCGCGGGCAGGTCATCAATTGGGAGGAAGCTCTCCAACGCCACCCGCATGACCCGACCCAACCGCATCACACTTTTTACTTCCACGTGGATGCAGACTGCGTGATCGACGCGCTATACCAGGGCAACGCGGCACGCTGGATCAACCATGCGTGCGACCCCAACTGCGAATCCGAGGTGCGCAATGGCCGCGTCTTCATCCGCGCCCTGCGTGACATCGCGCCCGGCGAGGAACTGAATTACGACTATGGCCTGGTACTCGAAGCCCGCCACACGCCCAAAGTGAAAGCGGATTACGCCTGCCGCTGTGGCAGCCCCGCGTGCCGCGGCACCATGCTGGCGCCCAAAAAGCGCCAGCGCTAATGCGTCTGACCGCATGTCCCCCTTAACCAACGGCGGATCGCCATCATGGCCTGTGGCGGCTGTGGTGGCCGAACTCGAGCCCTTGATGCCTGGGCTGGTGGTGGAAGTGATGCCCGAAGTGGACTCAACCAACAGCGAACTGATGCGTCGCATGCGGCAGGGGCAGCGCGCACCGCTGCTGTTGGTTGCCGAGCGCCAAAGCGCAGGGCGGGGTCGCCAGGGACGCTTTTGGCTGAGCCATACCGATCCGCAGGGAAAGCCAAACGCCCATGCCTCGCTGACTTTTTCCCTTAGCCTCGTCTTGCAACGCAGTGACCTATCAGGCCTGTCGCTGGCCGTCGGCCTGGCTGTGGCAGATGCCCTTCACCCGGCGATCGGGCTCAAGTGGCCCAACGATTTGTGGTGGGAGGGTCAAAAGCTCGGCGGCATTTTGATTGAGACCGCCATCCAGGGTGCACAGCGAACCGTCGTGATCGGGATTGGCCTGAACCTGGCCCACCCGCCGGCCAGCGATTTGCGCAACCCTGCAACTGGACTGCACCAGTTGCTTCCCGACGTAGGCGCGGCTGAGCTGCTCGCGCGTGTAGCCCTCCCCTTGGCGCAGGCAGTGGTGAGTTTTGATGGGAGGGGATTTGGACCCTCACAAGCGGCATTCTTAGCCCGCGACGTCTTACGGGGCAAACCGCTTATCTGTAGCGATGGTCGTATCGGAACCGGCCACGGCGTCGACGCACGCGGGGCACTGCTGCTGCATACTGCAACGGGCTTAGAGACGGTGCTGAGCGACGAAGTTAGCGTGCGCCCGGCTCCTATCGCCCCCCTGCCCTGACCCTAGCCGTAGGCGACTCCTTCTATGTTGAGACATCTGGTTTTACTTCTACTTAGCGCAAATATTCTGTACTTTGCATGGAGCGAGGGACTGTTGCAAAGCTACGGCTTGTCTCCGAACGGGGGTAGAGAACCGCACCGGATAGAAGAGCAATTGCAGCCGCAGGCGCTTGAACTGACGCGCGTGCAGACCGCACCGGACGTTAACCAATCTCCAAGCTCGGAATGTCTGCGCAGCGGCCCATGGGATAAGGATCGGGCTGCGTCTTTAGTCGAGGCATTGAAAGATGCCTTGCCGCAGGATAGCTGGCGGTTGGAGGAACATAACCCACCACCTCGCTGGATCGTTTACATGGGTAAGTTTTCGAGCGCTGACTTGCTCAAACGCAAGCTTGCCCAGCTCACTGCCATTAAAGGCGTGACGCCCCAGGAGCCGCGTGATCCAAGCTTGTTGCCCGGCATTTCCTTGGGCGGGTTTGATACGGAGCCTTTGGCACAAGCGGAGTTAAGCCGAATGAATAAGTTAGGCGTGCGTACGGCCAAGGTTGTCCAAGAAAATGAGCCTACGGGCAAAACCATGCTCTTCCTCCCGTCTGTGACGAAGGACATCGAGCGCGCGCTATCGGGGTTACAACCCTTGCTGCAGGCACATCCCTTGCAGCCCTGCGACTAAGGCCCGCAGACCCGAGGTACTCAAGCGTTTGAGGCTGAGGCTGCGACGCCGGCAAAACGGACCGTGAAGCATGCCCCCGGTGGGCTGTGGCCGGGGCGGCTGGCGTCTACTGAGACCGATGCCACGTGCTGGCGGGCGATTTCGAGCACGATCGGCAAACCCAAACCAGAACCATCCATGCGTGTACCCAGGGCTCGGTAAAAGGGGCGAAAAACCAGTTCTCGTTCGGACTGCGCAATCCCGGGACCGGAATCTTCAACCTGTAACACCACGGCCCGACTGAACGGGTCGACTAGCAGCCGGGTGGTGATCACACCCGGCGTATCCTGAGAAGACGGCGTGTAATTGATGGCGTTGTCGACCAGGTTGAGAATCATCTCCCGCAAAAGGGTGGGGTTGCCCCGTATGACGGTGCCGGGTGTGCCGGGCTGCGGGCCCTCATAGCCCATGTCCAAGAATTTCACCAAGGCGCGTGGTGCGCAGTCGTGCATTACATCAACGGCAATTTGCGCCAAGTCGCAGGGCTCATGTTGCAACACGACGGCGCTGCTCTCAGCGCGGGCCAGCGAAAGCAACTGATTTACCGTATGCGTTGCCCGTACGCTGGATCGGCCTATCTGGCGCAACGACAGCTTCAAATCCTCGGCGCTGGCGCTCTCGCGCTGGGCCAAATCGGCCTGCATACGCAGGCCGGCTAACGGGGTTTTGAGCTGGTGCGCCGCTTCGGCCAAGAAGCGCTTTTGGGTTGAAATGGAATCCGTTAGGCGCAGCAACAAGTCGTTCACGGACGACACCAAAGGCATCAGTTCGACCGGGACAGTCTGTGCATCTATGGGTCTGAGGTCCTGCGGATCGCGGGCACGGATGCGCTCCTCCAATCGGTGCATGGGCTTGGTGGCCTGTACCAGCGCCAGCCACACCAGCAAGACCGCCAAAGGCAGGATGGCGAACTGCGGCAGCATCACGCCTTTCACAATCTCGGTAGCCAATTCTGCGCGTTGATCCAAGGTTTGCGCCACTTGCACGAGCGCCGGATGTCCCGGTGCCACCGGCAGTTGCACCCAAATAGCGGCTACCTTCAGCGTTTTTCCGTTGATCTGGACCTCGCGCAAAAATGGTCGACCGCTGCCGTATTCCTCGCCAATGTCCTCAGGCTCGGGCAGGTTGGGATCTCCCGCCAGCAGCGCGGAATCGGGCCCGCGTATTTGGAACAGGTCGGCATCGGATTCAACACCACCCATAAAAGGCGGCGCAGTCGGATTCGGTTGAAAGCGGGGCTTGTTACCGTCCACGGTAATCAGACGCGAGAGCGCTACCGCGTTGCTTTGTAGCGCCCGGTCAAAAGGCTTATCTGCCAGCCCCTGGGCGACCAACCAGGTCAATACCAGGCTGATAGGCCACAACAAGAGAATGGGGGTGAGCATCCAATCCAGGATCTCGGAAAACAGAGAGCTTTGCTCCCGGCGGAATAGTTTCACAAATCAACCTGGTATTTTTTCCAAACAATAACCAAGACCACGGACCGTGGCGATGCGTATCGGGCCTTTTTCAATTTTTTTACGCAGCCTGTGAATGTAGACCTCAATGGCGTTGTTGCTCACCTCCTCGCCCCATTCGCACAAGCGCTCGACGAGTTGGTCTTTGCTCACCAGCCGCCCGGTGCGCTGTAACAACACTTCCAACAAACCGAGCTCACGCGCCGACAAATCAACCATGCGGCCTTCGATAGTCGCCACGCGGCCGGCTTGGTCATACGTTAGAGGCCCATGCTTGATCATGCTCGAGCCTGCACCGGTCCCACGCCGCACCAGCGCGCGGGCACGTGCCTCAAGTTCTTGAAGGCTAAAGGGCTTAGCCATGTAGTCATCGGCACCGTAATCCAGACCCTTGACCCGCTCATCCACGCTGTCCGCTGCAGTCAGTATCAGCACGGGCACCGTTGAGCCTCTTGCGCGCAGACGCTTGAGCACCTCCAGTCCGTGCATGCGCGGCAAACCGAGGTCCAGAATCAGTAGGTCGAACTCGGTGTTCGTCATCAAAGCCGCGTCGGCTTCGGTACCGCTGGCAACGTGGTCTACCGCCGCCCCGGCACTTCGCAGTGCCCGCAGCAAGCCATCCGCCAGCACCTGATCGTCTTCTGCAATCAATATCCGCATGGCAAGTTCCTCGGGTTTGCAGCGCCTCAGTGTTAGACCATTCTAGGCCGCAGTGCATCCATTCGGGTTTGCACTAGTGGCCGCAATAGGCCTCCAAACCGAGGGTAACCACCGTTGCCACCTCTTCTCCCACCGACTCTGCCAGCTCAGCCTGCGCTTGGTTGACCGCCGCTTGGTAGGCTTGCAACCAGGCCAGCCCGCCAGGGGTGAAGACAATACGTCGGGCCCGCGCGTCTCGGGGGTCGTCCTCGCGCTGCACCATACCCCAGGCCTCGCACTGTGTAACCAAGGCGGCCATCGCCTGCTTGGTCATTCCAGCGCGCTGCGCTAATACGGTCAACCTTGCGCCTTCGGTCGGCAGATGGCGGGTGATATGGATATGCGCTGCGCCTACCTTTGCGCGGGCCGCCAGGTTGGATAAACCCAACGGCACCGCCGGGTTGCGCGCCATCAGGTCCAGAACCCTGGCGTCAAAGCGCTCCAGGGCCAGGCGCAGCCAGTGGCCGACATGGGCTTGCGCCCTTGGGCGTGCGCTTGTGACGAGGGATGTGTTGAGCGAAGGCATTCTGCCAATATAGTAATTCAAACTGACCATTTAAATCTATAAAATGATTTCATCCGAGTCTACAATGCTGTTCAAGCATACAGTCTGTGTTTAAAATCAGCCGACTGAATGCCCCGGTTTCCACCCACCCCATCACAGGAGAAATGCCATGGACACAGCCGTCAAACCCCTCACCGCCAACGCCGAAAAAACCAAAGCCCTGCAGGTCGCGCTGGCCCAGATTGAAAAGCAGTTCGGCAAAGGCACCATCATGCGCCTGGGCGAAGGCGAGGTGATTGAAGACATCCAGGTCGTCTCCACAGGCTCGCTGGGCCTGGATATTGCGCTGGGCGTAGGCGGTCTGCCGCGCGGACGGGTGATCGAAATTTACGGGCCAGAGTCCTCCGGCAAAACCACGCTGACCCTGCAAGTGGTTGCCGAAATGCAGCGCCAAGGTGGCCAGTGCGCCTTTGTGGACGCCGAGCACGCGCTGGATATCCAATACGCGCAAAAGCTCGGCGTCAACCTGCAAGACCTGCTGATCAGCCAACCCGACACGGGCGAGCAGGCGCTGGAAATCGTCGACAGCCTGGTGCGCTCGGGTGCAGTGGATTTGATCATTGTCGACTCGGTGGCCGCCCTGACCCCCAAAGCAGAGCTGGAGGGCGAAATGGGTGACTCGCTGCCCGGCCTACAGGCCCGCCTGATGAGCCAGGCCCTGCGCAAACTGACTGCGCACATCAAAAAAACCAACTGCATGGTGATTTTCATCAACCAAATCCGCATGAAGATCGGCGTCATGTTCGGTTCGCCCGAAACCACCACCGGCGGCAATGCGCTGAAGTTCTATTCCTCGGTGCGCCTGGATATCCGCCGCACCGGCACCATCAAAAAAGGCGAAGAGGCTATCGGCAACGAAACCAAGGTCAAAGTGGTCAAAAACAAGGTCGCCTCACCCTTTAAAACTGCTGAATTCGACATCCTGTTTGGTGAAGGCATCAGCCGCCATGGCGAGATCATCGACATGGGTGTCAACGCCAACATCATCGAAAAATCCGGCGCTTGGTACGCCTACCAGGGCGAGAAAATCGGCCAGGGCCGCGACAACGCTCGCGAGTTCCTACGCGAAAACCCGTCGCTCTCCTATGAAATCGAAAACAAGGTGCGCGAGTCGCTGGGTATTCCGCTGCTCGCAGGCACCCAACCCGAAGCCACGGCCAAAGTCGCCAAGCTGAGCAAAAAAGACGCGGCCGCCCTGGCGGGTTAATCAGCCGCTGCAATCCACACCTATGCCAGCGACACGCCCCACACCCAGCCTGATGGGGCGCGCCCTGCGCTTGCTCAGCAGCCGCGAGCATTCCCGCGCAGAGCTGGAAGCCAAACTGCAGCCCTTTGAGGAAACGCCGGGTGCGCTGGCGGCGGTGCTGGACAAGTTGGTGGAAAAAGATTTCATCAACGAAGGCCGGGTGGTGGCCTCCATCCTGCACCGGCGTGCGCCCAAGCTGGGTACCTCGCGCATCCAGCATGAACTCAAGTCCAAAGGTTTGGCCCCGCAGGCAGTCGCCGATGCGGTGGCCGAGTTGCGCGCCACTGAGTTGGAGCGTGCCCGCTCCGTCTGGCAACGAAAATACGATGGTCCACCGACGAGCCCAGCCGAACGGGCGAAACATTACCGTTTTCTTGCCACGCGCGGGTTTTCAGGCGAGGTCGTCGCCAAGGTCCTGGGCGATGCCCAGGACGCATGGGGGCATGAATAATTCACTATCATCCCCCGTTGATGCAGAACCCACGAAAGCCAGCCGATGATTGTTGAACTGGGGCACTACGCCCTGATACTGGCACTTCTGGTGGCCTTGATCCAGGGCGTGCTTCCGCTAATCGGCGCAACGACGCGCAACTGGCATTGGCAATCGCTGGCTCGACCGGCGGCACTGCTGCAGTTCCTCCTTGTCAGCCTCGCTTTCGCTGCGCTGGCCTACGCTTTCCAGGGCCATGATTTCTCCGTGCGCTATGTCGCCGAACATTCCAACACCCGCTTACCCGCGATGTACCGCTTCGCCGCGGTCTGGGGCGGCCATGAAGGCTCCTTGCTGTTATGGCTTGAACTATTGGCTATTTGGACAGTTTCTGTCGCCGTGTTCTCGCGCCAGATGCCGCTGGCCATGGTGGCGCGGGTTATTGCGGTGCTGGGACTTATCTCCAGCGGCTTCCTACTTTTTGTGCTGACCACATCCAACCCATTTGAACGGCTCTTTCCGGTACCGATGGAGGGGAAAGACCTCAACCCTTTGCTGCAGGACCCAGGGCTGGTCATTCACCCGCCTATGCTTTACATGGGCTACGTCGGTTTTTCCGTGGCCTTCGCCTTTGCCATTGCTGCGCTGCTGGCCGGCAGGCTTGATGTCGCGTGGGCGCGTTGGTCGCGTCCATGGACCTTGGTGGCCTGGGTGTTCCTGAGCTTCGGGATCGGTCTGGGCTCCTGGTGGGCGTACACCGAATTGGGCTGGGGCGGTTGGTGGTTTTGGGATCCGGTTGAAAACGCCTCGCT
Source organism: uncultured beta proteobacterium (assembly GCA_903861575.1). Classification (GTDB taxonomy): domain Bacteria; phylum Pseudomonadota; class Gammaproteobacteria; order Burkholderiales; family Burkholderiaceae_C; genus Allorhodoferax. The sequence goes on from CAIOUR010000279.1 coordinate 17,808, forward strand.
GATGCCCTGGCTCTGCGGCACAGCGCTGATCCACAGCCTGATGGTCACCGAGAGGCGCGGAAGCTTCAAAGCCTGGACCGTGTTACTGGCGATCAGCGCGTTTTCGCTCTCGCTGTTGGGGACTTTTTTGGTCCGCTCGGGCGTGCTCAATTCGGTGCATGCGTTTGCCTCCGACCCGACGCGCGGCGTCTTCATTCTGGTCTTTTTGGCTTTGGTGGTGGGCAGTTCGCTGACCCTGTTCGCCTGGCGTGCCGGCGCGGTTAGCCTGGGTGCCAAGATGGCCTGGGTGTCGCGTGAATCCGTGCTTCTGAGCAATAGCGTGTTGTTGGTGGTGGCCACTGCCGCGGTGCTGCTGGGCACGCTGTATCCCATGGTCATCGACGCGCTCAATATGGGCAAACTCTCGGTTGGCCCGCCTTACTTCAATACGGTTTTTGTTCCATTGATGGTTCCGGTGCTGTTTTTGATGGTGCTGGGCGTGCGGGCGCGCTGGCGGGAGTCCACCTTGCAGGAATGGCTGCAGCCTTTGCGACGCATCGCTGTGTCGGCGCTGGTGGGCGGCGGCATGGTCGCACTGTATTTCGGCTGGTCGTGGGGTGTGGCAGGCGGCATGGCGCTGGGCATCTGGGTGATTTTGGGCACCTTGGAGCCTGCGGTGGAGCGCCTGCGCAAACCGGGCAAGATTTCGCTGTCCTTTTTCGCCATGCATTGCGCGCACCTGGGTATGGCGGTCCTGGTCATTGGTGTGACTTTGGTCAAAGGCTATGAAGTCGAGAAAGATGTCCGCATCGCCGCAGGCGACACCGTCACTTTGGGCGACTACAGCTTTGAATTGCAGCGGGTCACCGAAGTCACCGGCCCCAACTACGTGGCCAAACGCGCCGAGGTGCTGGTCACGCGCAACGGCAATACCATAACAACCCTGTTCCCGGAGAAGCGCCGCTACCCGTCCACCGCCATGCCCATGACCGAAGCGGCGATTGACACCAACCTCTGGCGCGATCTGTATGTTTCCCTCGGCGAGCCGCTTAACAATCCCGCGCAGGAATGGAGCATGCGCTTTTATCTGAAGCCCTTCCTCTCATGGATATGGCTGGGCGTGCTTATGATGGTGTTTGGCGGCCTGCTGGCGGTCAGCGATAAGCGCTACCGGCGAAGCGTTGAAGCACGGCTTGCGGGTGCGGGCGCATCAGCCTGAGGTGACGATGAAAAAAATCATCCTGATCCCGCTGGCGCTATTCGTAGTGCTGCTGGCTTTCCTGGCCGTGGGCTTGAAGCGGGATCCGCATGAAATCCCCTCCCCGCTCGTCAACCGGCCAGCACCGGCGTTCTCATTGCACACCTTGCAGGCTGACCAAGGGCTGTTTTCGCCCGACGCGATGCGCGGCAAGGTCTGGATGCTCAACGTCTGGGCGACCTGGTGCGGTGCCTGCCAGGAAGAACACCCGGTTCTGGTGTCGTTTGCCCGCGAGGGCTTGGTCCCCTTAGTCGGCCTGAGTTACAAGGAAGTGCAAGCCAGCGATGAACCTGCCGGCAAACCGCTGGGCCCTGAGGACAAGCTGGCCATGGCCCGCCAGCGCAGCCTGAACTGGCTGCGTGTCAAGGGCGACCCCTACAGCCTGGTGGCGATGGATTTGGATGGGCGTGTCGGCATCGATTACGGTGTCTACGGTGTTCCAGAGACGTATGTGATCGATAAAAACGGCGTGATCCGCTACAAACAAATCGGTGCGGTCACTCCGGCCTTGCTGGAAGAAAAAATACGACCTCTGATTCAGGAGTTGAACCGCTCGTGACACCACCGCGCTTCATGCTCTGGGGACGCTGCGCGCTGCTGGCTTTGGTGCTCGCTTTGTGTGCCGCCGCCGGTATCGCCAGGGAGGCGGTTGAAGTCGGCGAGGAACCATGGGTGGAGGCGCGCATGCTGCACCTCTCCGAAGAACTGCGGTGCCTGGTGTGCCAGAACGAAACGCTGGCCTCCTCACGCGCCGAACTGGCCAACGACTTGCGCGTGGAAGTGCGCGGCCTGGTCAAAGCCGGAAAAACCGATACCGAAATCAAGCAGTACCTGGTGGCGCGCTACGGCGACTTTGTGCTGTACCGGCCGGAAGTCAAACCAGTGACCTGGTTGCTGTGGTTCGGCCCCTTTGCCGTGCTGCTGGGCGGGATCGGCATGGTCTGGCTCTACATGCGTGAACGCCAAAAACATACCGAGCAGACGCTCCTGAGCGAAGCCCAACTCGTGCGGGCCGACCACGTACTCAACCCGACGGACCACCCGTGAATCCTGTTTCCCAATTTGTCGCCATCGCTTTGGCCCTCACCTTTGCGGTGGTCGCAGTTTTGTTGTGGTCTATGTTGCGCAAGCCGAAGTCCGGTCGCGTGGATGGCCCTGATGAAGACAACGCGCGCATCTACCGCGAAGAACTGCAGGAATTGCAAGACGCCGTGCAATCGGGCGATATGGCCCCAGCCGACTTCGATCGTGCGCGGCAAGACCTCTCGATACGCGTGGTGCAAGACATTCCCGAATCCACCCAGGCGGCGGCCAACGCCTCCAGCAACAGCCAACGCGCTGTCGTCAGTGCCGTGGTGCTGGCACTTGTTTTTCCGCTGCTGGGTGTTTTTGTATACCTGACCTTGGGCGACCCGATGGCGGTTGCCGAACCTTCCCTAGCCATCCACGCAGGCAATGATGGCGCGCCCGACATTGCGGCGATGGCTGAGGAACTGAAATCCAAACTCAAGACAAATCCCAAAGATACCCAAAGCTGGGTACTCCTGGGTCGTACCTACCGCAACCAAAACCAGTATGAAGAAGCCCTGGCGGCCTACAACCAGGCAGTGGCGCTGGACGCTGATGACCGGCTTGCCATCGAACGGATTGAAGTGATTGCGGCCAAGAACGGCGGCCAATTTGCGGGCGAACCCTGGGACGTGATCCGCAAAATTCTGGCAAAGAATCCGCAACATGCCAATGCCTTGCTCATGGCCGGCAGTGCCGCCTTTTCCGAGGGGCAATTTAAACAAGCGCTGGCTTATTGGACAACACTGCGCGGCCAGCTCGCCGACGGCAGCCAGGAGGCCTTAGCCGTAGACAACGCACTGCGTGCGGCAGCAGAGAAAGCGGGTGTTGAACTTGGCTCCAAAGCCAAAAAAGCAGACTCCCTCACCAACGCTGCAAGCAGCATCAGCGGCCGGGTCACGATTGCTGACAGTATCAAAGCCAAGACAGAACCGGCTGACGTGGTGTTCATCTACGCACAGGCCGAACAAGGCAGCCCGATGCCCCTGGCGATCATGCGCACAACCGTGCAAGCATTACCGCTGGAGTTCAGCCTGGACGACAGCATGGCCATGCGCCCAGAGGCCAAGCTGTCTGGTCAATCCCATGTCACTGTCAAAGCCCGTATTTCTAAATCCGGCCAAGCCATGCCGCAGCCTGGTGACTTCATCGGAACACTGCCGCATGTAGCCGTGGGCGCAAAGCAGGTCAAGCTGACGATCAGTGAAATCGTGAATTGATCGCTAGAGATGATTCATCGCCCGAGGTAGCGACGAGATTGCGGTAAGCCAATTTTTGCCAATGGTTAAATACTTAACGAGCTTGACAGTCTCGATCATCCAATCGTGAATAGCGGTTACCGCTGCGGATGTTCATACAACTTTCATAGTTGCTAGCGCTGGCACACGTTTGACGCGCGGCCCAATACAAGGGGCAAAGCACTTTGAGTCGGGCCTCACGGCGTTTCTTTTCCTCAATCGCCAGCCGCTCCTCTTGCTCTCGGCGCTCGCGATCGAGGCGGTCCTGCTCAGTACGCCTTTGAGCTTCGCGCAAAATTTCCTCGCGTTGCTGGGCCTCGCGCTGAACGCGAGTGCGTTCCCACTCCTCCTCTCGTCGCTGACGCTCTTGTTCGGCGATCCGATTTTTTTCCACTAACGCCGCCGCACGCCGTTCCGATTCGGCTGCACGCGCCGCAGCTTGTTCAGCCTCATAGCGGTTTTTTCTGTCTTGTTGGTCACTACCGCAACCGGCCTGCAAGAGAACCAGGAGCAACAAAAAACCAAAGTGCGTGGTTCTCATAATTCCGTAACCTAATCATTTCGGATTGGCTCCCCTACTCAGTGCCAGACCCTCTTGGCTGCAAGCCGGAATTATGCTTTACATACGCCATTCAACACATTGGTGACTATTCTTCCCATTTGTAAGGCGGCATCGCCGTTCTCTTTTGATGCCTTTTGGATATCGTCCTCTTTGATTACTTCGTTCACGTCACCTTTGTTATCCGACACCACCACAGGATATCCATTACCCATCGTTCCAATAAAACCCGTGATCTTCCCCTCGACACTGAACGTCCTAGATTTGCATTGAACATTCAACGGCACCGCGACGGAATCGACACCGATTGTTTTGCTAAGCATAAAAGGATGTTTTCTATCAAAATTTATCAGCAGATTAAATTTCCGCTTATTTCCATCCTTAATTAGGTCTGAAAAATTGACGAACACACTGGCGCCTCCTAAGTTAACAGCGCCTACATCTAACTCTTGGTCAAATTTGTCAATGAATGTGTAAGAGCCCTTCTGGACGAACGGCTTAGAAGGGTCGTAGGCGGTCCCATTCCTGAAGTCCGCATCAATGACCATCCCTCCACCCAGGTCTTCGCGAACATGGCACATGTGCCACTCCCTGAACCACTGATTCTCTGGACAGGGCGGCAGCTTCTGCCGCGGCTTTGAATCAGGGACTTGGGCAAAAACGTGGACGCCAATCGACCAGGTCAAGACGGTCATGAACAAGCTGAATCTTTGGAAATTTGAAAACATAAAGAGCCCTCGGCTTAGTCTGCAACTCAGCCAACAAGGGGTGGAACATGTTGCTACGCCCCCAAGGCTGCATGCGGCTAACAACCCAGTCCATCAGCCTCCGATAGGCAAAACGTAGACGCGGTCCGTCGTACGCTGCACCACAACCAGAACCCTGTCGGCTTATCAACTTGAATGTCTGAATCGGCGATTGGCAGACATAAAAATGGCGGAGAAGGCGGGATTCGAACCCGCGGAGGGTTTTACCCCTCGCACGCTTTCCAGGCGTGTGACTTAAACCACTCATCCACCTCTCCGGAGACACGGATTCTAACCGCCCGAAAAATTGAAGCGCCTCGGCGCACTCACGCGCCGCTGCGTTTGCGCGTGGCGCGCGCCGCGCCTGTGACACGCGGGGGCAAACCGGTATGCTGGGTCAACATGCGGCCGGGCACCGGTTGGCGGTTGGGCTTTTGCGCCGGGGCGGCCGTGGAATTTTTGCGCCGCGCACTTTGGTAACTGCCATCCACCAGGGGTTGGAAGGTGGGAATCAAATGGTGCTTGCCATTGCCGATCAAATCAGCGCGGCCCATGGCCTTGAGCGCTTCGCGCAACAGCGGCCAGTTATTCGGGTCGTGGTAGCGCAAAAACGCTTTGTGCAATCGGCGGCGCTTTTCACCGCGCACGATGTCCACGGTTTCTTCATCACTTTTCGCCGTGCGATGGATTTTGCGCAGGGGGTTACGCCCGCTGTGGTACATCGCGGTCGCCGTGGCCATAGGGCTGGGGTAAAAGGTCTGCACCTGGTCGGCACGGAAGCCGTTTTTCTTCAGCCACACGGCCAAATGCAGCATGTCTTCGTCGCTGGTACCGGGATGGGCAGCGATGAAATACGGGATCAAGAACTGCTTTTTGCCCGCCTCCAGGCTGAACTTGTCGAACAAGGCCTTGAACTTATCGTACGAGCCGATGCCGGGCTTCATCATTTTGGAGAGCGGACCGGTTTCGGTGTGCTCCGGCGCGATCTTGAGGTAACCGCCCACGTGGTGCTGCGCGAGTTCTTTGATGTACTCGGGACTTTTCACCGCCAGGTCATAGCGCAGCCCCGAGCCGATCAAAATTTTCTTGATGCCCTTAAGCGCGCGCCCGCGCCGATACATCTTGATCAGCGGGCCGTGGTCGGTGGTGAGGTTCTGGCAGACGCCGGGATAAACGCAGCTAGGCTTGCGACACGCCGCTTCAATCTCGGGGGACTTGCAACCCAGCCGGTACATATTGGCCGTGGGGCCGCCGAGGTCAGATATGGTGCCGGTAAAACCCTTGACCTTGTCGCGGATGTCTTCCATCTCTTTGATGACCGAGTCTTCCGAGCGGCTTTGGATGATGCGCCCTTCGTGCTCGGTAATCGAGCAAAACGTGCAGCCGCCAAAGCAGCCGCGCATGATGTTCACGCTGAAGCGGATCATCTCCCACGCCGGTATTTTGGTGACGCCGTCGTGGCCACCCTGCGCGTCGGCATACACCGGATGCGGGCTGCGCGCATACGGGAGGTCGAACACCATGTCCATCTCGGCGGTGGTCAGCGGAATCGGCGGCGGGGTGATCCAAATGTCACGCGCGGTAGCGCCTGTGCCGTGGGCCTGCACGAGCGCGCGGGCGTTGCCGGGGTTGGTCTCCAGGTGCAGCACGCGGTTGGCGTGGGCGTACAAAACCGGATCACTTTTGACAGCCTCATAGCTGGGCAGACGGATCACGGAGCGCTCACGGGGCGGCACTTTGAGTTTGGCTTTGAGCGCCGGGTTGGCTTGGAACACCATTGCTTTGCCCTGGGCGGCCGTCTCAGCCGCATGGGCAACTTGCTTGGCCTCGTCGTCGCGGGCGCAGGTGGCTCCGTTTTCCATCGCCAGTTCGGCCGTGGTCATATAGGGATTGAAATGCGCCTCCACCCGCCCCGGGGTGTCCACGCTGGTGGAGTCGATCTCGATCCATTCGGCGTTACCCAGGTCCTCGGTTCGGCGCACAAACGCGGTTCCGCGCACATCGGTGATCTGCGCCACGGGCTCTTTGGCCGCCAGCCGGTGGGCGATTTCCACGATCGCACGCTCCGCGTTCCCATACAAGAGCAAATCACATTTGGCGTCAACCACGATGGAGCGGCGTACCTTGTCGCTCCAGTAGTCGTAGTGGGCGATGCGGCGCAGACTGCCCTCGATGCCACCCAGAATCAGCGGCACGTCTTTAAATGCCTCGCGGCAACGCTGGCTGTAAACAATCGCGGCCCGATCCGGGCGCTTGCCGCCAATGTCGCCGGGCGTGTACGCATCGTCACTGCGGATCTTGCGGTCTGCGGTGTAGCGGTTAATCATGGAATCCATGTTGCCGCTGGTCACACCCCAAAACAGATTGGGCTTGCCCAAAACTTTGAAGGCCTCGGCGCTGGTCCAGTCCGGCTGCGCGATGATGCCAACCCGAAAGCCCTGCGCCTCCAGCATGCGGCCCACCACCGCCATGCCGAAGCTGGGGTGATCCACATAAGCATCGCCGGTCACCAGCACGATGTCGCAGCTGTCCCATCCCAGCTTGTCCATCTCAGCGCGGCTCATGGGCAGAAAAGGCGCCGTACCAAACCGCGACGCCCAGTACTTGCGGTAGCTACCCAGAGGCTTGGCCGCACGGGCAAAGAAGGAGACATCGAGGGGGGCGTTCATCAGGTAAGTTTACCTTTGCACCTAAAATCCGCCGCAGTCCCGAGCTGATAGTCCATCGGGGCATCCCCACTCTTCAAAGGTTGTTCCATGAAAAAACTGTTCCTCGGCCTGTCCGTTTTGACGCTGTTTGCTGCTTGCGGTAAAAAAGCCGAAGCACCGGCTCCCGCTCCAGCACCCGCAGCTGAGCAGGTCGCTGCTGCACCCGCCGCTCCAACCGAGCTCAAAGTGGCCATTGACCCGACCTACGAGCCATTCACTTTCAAGACTGCCGACGGCCAGCCAACCGGCTTTGACGTGGACATCGCCAACGCGGTGTGCGAACAAATCAAACGTAAATGCGTGTTTGTTGAGCAGGTGTGGGACAGCATGATTCCCGGCCTGAATGCCAAAAAATACGACGTCATCATCAGCTCCATGTCGATCACCGATGACCGTCTGAAAGAAGTCGACTTCACCGACAAGTACTACAACACCCCCAGCCGCATCGTGCTGAAGAAAACCGTCAAGTACACCGACCCCGCCTCGATCAAAGGAAAAAAAATCGGCGTGCTCAAAGGCTCTACCCAAGAGGCCTATGCTATGGGCGAACTCAAGCCCGCCGGTGTGGTGGTCAACAGCTACGAAGCACAAGACCAGGTTTATCTGGATATCAAATCCGGCCGCCTGGACGGCACCGTGGCCGACTACATGGAGGTCACCGGCGGTTTCCTCAGCAAGCCCGAAGGCGCGAAATTCGCTCTGGCTGGCCCTGATCTAAAAGAGCCCAAATACTTTGGCTACGGCGCCGGCATTGCGCTGCGAAAGGGCGAAGACGCGCTCAAGGGTGAGTTGAACGCAGCCATCAAGGCGATCCGAGAAAACGGCAGCTACAAGACCCTGAACGACAAGTACTTCGCCAAGTTCAATATCGACGTGTACGGCGAATAATCTAAGCC
>CAIOUR010000280.1 GCA_903861575.1 uncultured beta proteobacterium
AATCGTGGTCATTGATCATGTCTTTTACCGACGCGCCATCGATGGTGGCAAAGCGGTAGTCGGCGTACATGGTGGGGGAATGGTTACCCCAGACCGCCATTTTCTGAATAGCTGCCACAGGCTTGCCGGTCTTTGCGGCCAATTGGCTCAGGGCGCGGTTGTGGTCAAGGCGGAGCATGGCTGTGAAGTTGCCGCGCGGCAGATCCGGCGCACTCTTCATGGCGATGTAGGCGTTGGTGTTAGCAGGGTTGCCGACCACCAGCACCTTGACGTTGCGGCTGGCAACAGCGTTCAGTGCCTTGCCTTGGGCGGTAAAAATCTCTCCATTGACGGCCAACAACTCAGCACGCTCCATGCCGGGGCCACGTGGGCGTGAGCCGATCAGCAAGGCGTAGTCGACATCTTTGAACGCTGTCATCGGGTCGCTGTGCGCTTCCATGCCCGCCAACAGGGGGAAAGCGCAGTCTTCGAGCTCCATCATCACGCCTTGCAATGCCTGTTGGGCTTTTTCGACCGGCACCTCGAGCAAGCTCAACACAACCGGCTGGTCCTTGCCCAGCATTTCGCCCGACGCAATACGGAACAGAATGGCATATCCGATTTGACCGGCAGCGCCGGTGACGGCCACGCGAACAGGCTTTTTAAGCATGGAAACTCCTAAGGGTTGTAAAGCAGGACACAATTTTTTGCGGTTTGCGCGTGCCGCATTGCGCGGATGGCTGCGGTGCGCGCTGCGCCTTGGCGGTGAGTTTAGCAAGGTTTAGGCACGGCGACCGCTGTCTTATGTCTTATATAAGAGATTAGTCCATCGGTTATGATGGATTCGCTATGAAACCCGCGACACCCAGCCGACCAGCAGCCACCGGCAGCCGGTCATCGGCCCAGCCTGGCATCTCGTCCCCACCCGCCAGCCGAACCCCCGCGTTCAGCCCGCTGTACCAACAGATTAAGTCGCTGATTTCCCAGAGCCTGCAAGCCGGCGAGTGGAAATCCGGCGCTTCAATCCCCAGCGAGACCGAACTCGCCGCCCGCTACAAAGTCAGCCAAGGCACGGTGCGCAAGGCGATTGACGAACTGGCCACTGAGAATTTGTTGATCCGGCGGCAGGGCAAAGGTACTTTTGTTGCAACCCACGCGGAACAGCAGGTGCAATACCGTTTTCTACGCCTGTTTCCAGAGCAGGGCGACCTGGGCAGCCAGGGCCCGGCGCAGCGGCAGATTGTGGATTGCCATAAGACCCGGGCCAGCGCCCCGGTGGCGCGCAAGCTGCAATTGCGCACCGGCGACGCAGTCATGCAAATTCAGAGGGTCCTGTCATTTGCCGACATACCGACGATTTTGGAAAACATTTGGCTGCCCGCCGCCCGGTTCAAAGGCCTGGATATCGGGCGTTTGCGCGCCTTTCCGGGCCCCATGTATGCGCTGTTTGAGTCGGAGTTCGGAATGCGCATGGTCCGGGCGCAAGAGGAAATCCGGGCGGTCCTGGGTGATAGCGCGCAGTGCAAGCTGCTGCAAACAGGGCCATACGTACCGCTGCTGAGTGTGGAACGGGTCGCCTTCACATACAACGATGTCCCCATGGAACTGCGCCATGCCCTGTACCGGACCGACCGCCACCACTACCGCAACGAGCTTGGCTGAGCGCACAGACATGCAGCAAGTCCAACGCCAAACTTACAAGCGATTTATTTTGTTGCGCTGCAATAGAATTCGTGTAGTCTCTTCGACATATGTCCACGATTGTTGACACCTAATCCGCCCCCCATGTCCACACCCCAACCTGCTTCCCCCCCCGCCCGACCGGAATTCCGCAACATCCACGCGCTGCGGGATTTGCCCAGTTACCGTCTGCCGCCAGCGGGCTGGGTGTCCATCCTGCACCGCGTGAGCGGCGCCTTGATGTTTGTATTGCTGCCTTTCATCATCTGGATGTTTGATACCTCGATTTCCTCCGAATATTCTTTTGCGCGCTTCAGCAGCGCGTTCAACAACGGGCTGTGGCTGCTGCCCGCCGTCCTCGTCAAGTTGGTCACACTCGCTTTGATATGGGCGTATCTGCACCATTTGATCGCCGGCTTGCGCCATGTGTATATGGATGTAAACCATGCGGTAAGCAAAGAGTTCGGCCGCTCTTCGGCACTTTTCACCCTGGCGCTGAGCCTGGGTCTCACCGCCATTTTGGGTGCGAAGCTGTTCGGCCTGTACTGAAAAGCCAAGGAATCAAGACATGTCGGTTAATTTTGGCGCTAAGCGCATCGTGGTCGGTGCCCACTACGGGCTGCGGGATTGGTTGGCGCAGCGCGTTACGGCGACCCTGATGGCGCTGTTCACTGCGGTCGTTTTATTGCAGGTCATTTTCTCCAGCGGTCCGATTGGCTACGCCACCTGGGCCGGTATCTTTGTTCCGCAGTGGATGAAGGCGCTGACCTTTGCCGTAATCGTCGCATTGGTCTACCACGTCTGGGTCGGCATGCGCGACATCTGGATGGACTACATCAAACCTCTGGGACTGCGCTTGTCCTTGCAGGTGGCCACCATTGTCTGGTTGGTTGCTTGTGCCGGCTGGGCGATCCAGGTCTTGTGGCGCGTTTAAGGCTAATCATTCATGCATCCCTCTCTCCCCTCATCGATTCCCCGGCGTAAATTTGACGTCATCGTGGTTGGTGCCGGCGGCTCCGGCATGCGCGCCTCTTTGCAACTGGCGCGCGCGGGTCTGAACGTGGCCGTGTTGTCCAAGGTCTTTCCGACCCGCTCGCACACGGTTGCAGCACAAGGCGGCATCGGCGCGTCTTTGGGCAACATGAACGACGACAACTGGCACTACCACTTCTACGACACCATCAAAGGTTCGGACTGGTTGGGCGACCAGGACGCGATCGAATTCATGTGCCGTGAAGCACCCAAGGTGGTGTACGAGCTCGAACACATGGGCATGCCTTTTGACCGCAACCCCGACGGCACGATTTACCAACGCCCCTTCGGCGGCCATACATCCAACTACGGCGAAAAAGCCGTAGAACGTGCGTGCGCAGCGGCCGACAGAACCGGTCACGCCATGCTGCACACCCTGTACCAGCAGAACGTGCAGGCCCACACCAATTTCTTTGTGGAATGGCTCGCCATGGACCTGATTCGCGACGCGGCAGGCGACGTGGTTGGCGTGACGGCGCTGGAGATGGAAACCGGCGAAGTCCATATCCTGCAAGCCAAGACCACCTTGCTGGCAACCGGTGGTGCCGGAAGGATTTTCGCGGCATCTACCAATGCTTTCATCAATACCGGCGATGGCCTGGGCATGGCTGCACGCGCGGGGATTCCGCTTGAAGACATGGAGTTCTGGCAGTTCCACCCCACCGGTGTGGCCGGCGCGGGCGTGCTGCTGACCGAAGGCTGCCGCGGCGAGGGCGCGATTTTGCGTAACGCCAACGGTGAACGGTTTATGGAGCGTTATGCCCCGAACCTGAAAGACCTCGCTCCGCGGGATTTCGTGTCGCGATGCATGGACCAGGAAATCAAAGAGGGCCGGGGCTGTGGCCCGAATAAGGATTACATCAACCTGGACATGACACATTTGGGCAGTGACACCATCCATTTGCGTCTGCCTTCCGTGTTTGAAATCGGCCACAACTTTGCCAACGTCGATATCACCAAAGAGCCGATCCCCGTAGTTCCGACGATCCACTACCAAATGGGCGGAATCCCGACCAACATCCATGGCCAGGTCGTGACGCAAGACGCGAACAACCAGAGCCAGCCGGTGGGTGGCCTCTACGCGGTGGGCGAGTGCTCGTGCGTCAGCGTACACGGCGCCAACCGCCTGGGCACTAATTCACTGCTCGACCTGCTGGTCTTCGGTCGCGCAGCCGGCAACCATATCGTCGCTTACCACCAGTCCACCCACGCGCACAAGGCGCTGCCGGCTGATGCCACAGAGCGTACGCTGGCACGCTTGGCGCGGCTGGATGGAAAGTCAGACGGCGAATACGCGCAGGACGTTGCCAATGACATCCGCAGCACCATGCAGCAGCATGCCGGCGTTTTCCGAACCCAGGCCATGATGGATGAGGGCGTTATACAAATTGCTGCTTTGCGCGAACGGGTGAATAACATCGCGCTGAAAGATAAATCCAAAATCTTCAACACTGCCCGCATCGAAGCGCTGGAAGTTGAAAACCTGATCGAAGCGGCTCAGGCCACCATGGTGTCCGCCGCCGCACGGCGAGAAAGCCGTGGCGCACACAGCGTAGACGATTACGGCGATACGCCCGAGCATCGCAATGGACGTAACGACACCGACTGGCACAAGCACACCCTGTGGCACAGCGCTGACAACAGCCTGAGCTACAAACCGGTGCAGATGAAGCCCTTGACGGTAGAGAGCGTTCCGCTCAAGACCCGCACGTTCTGAGCCCCATTTTTCCGAGCCGGATGTACCCATGACCCAACGCACTTTTTCCATCTACCGCTACGACCCCGACAAGGACGCTAAGCCTTACATGCAGACCATCACGGTCGAGCTCGACGGCTCTGAGCGCATGCTGCTGGATGCCCTGATGAAGCTCAAGGCGGTGGATCCCAGCATTTCTTTCCGCCGCTCCTGCCGCGAAGGCGTGTGCGGGTCAGATGCCATGAACATCAACGGCAAGAACGGCCTGGCCTGCTTGACCAACATGCGCACTTTGCCCGGCACGATTGTGTTGAAGCCGCTGCCGGGATTGCCAGTGGTACGCGACCTGATTGTGGACATGACGCAGTTCTTCAAGCAATACAACTCGATCAAACCCTACCTCATCAACGACACCCGGCCGCCCGAAAAAGAACGCCTGCAAAGCCCTGAGGAACGCGAAGAACTCAACGGCCTGTACGAGTGCATTTTGTGCGCCAGCTGCTCGACCAGTTGCCCCAGCTTCTGGTGGAACCCCGACAAGTTCGTCGGACCGGCTGGTCTGCTGCAGGCCTATCGTTTCATTGCCGACAGCCGCGACCAGGCGACTGCCGAACGGCTGGACAACCTGGAAGACCCCTACCGCTTGTTCCGTTGCCACACCATCATGAACTGCGTCGATGTGTGCCCCAAAGGCTTGAATCCAACCAAGGCGATTGGCAAGATCAAAGAAATGATGGTCTTGCGCACTGTTTGACATGCACCGAGCCGCCAGTGCCTGAAACGCCGATTGACGCCCGAGCGCTGAGTAAATTGCAATGGCGTTGTCGCCGAGGTCTGCTAGAAAACGACCTGTTCATTGCCCGATTTTTCGATCGCTACGCGCATCACTTGACGCAGAGCGATGCCCAGGCCCTTGGCATGTTGATGGATCTGGGGGATAACGATTTGTTGGATTTGAATCTGGGCCGCAAGACCCTGGCTCAAGTGGATGAGGCCCTGGTACGCGATGACGTGTGCCGGGTGCTCGCTATGTTGCGAAAACCCATTGAAAGGTAAAAAATGAAGTTGTCTGACACCAAAGCCACGCTGTCCTTCAGCAACGGCAGCCCCGCAGTTGAACTCCCCGTTTACAGCGGCAATATTGGGCCGGACGTCATCGACATCCGCAAGCTCTATGGCCAAACCGGGATGTTCACGTACGACCCAGGATTTTTGTCTACCGCGTCCTGTCAGTCCGCAATCACATTCATCGACGGCGACAAGGGCGAATTGCTGTACCGTGGCTACCCCATTGAGCAGCTGGCAACCCAGTGCGATTTCATGGAGACCTGCCACCTGCTGCTCTACGGAAACCTGCCCGGTGTAGAGACAAAGGCGAGCTTTGCCAAGAACGTCAAGTACCACACCATGGTTAACGAACAGATGCAGTTTTTTCTGCGCGGGTTCCGCCGTGATGCACATCCCATGGCCATCATGACTGGCTTGGTTGGCGCGCTGTCGGCGTTCTACCACGACAGCACCGACATCAATAATGCAGCGCACCGCGAAGTGGCGGCCATTCGCCTGATTGCCAAGATGCCGACGTTGGTCGCGATGGCCTACAAGTACAGCGTGGGTCAGCCGTTCATGTATCCGAAGAACGATTTGAGCTACGCCGGTAACTTTCTGCACATGATGTTCGCCACACCATGCGAGCCCTACGTGGTGAACCCCGTGATCGAGCGTGCCATTGATCGCATCTTCACCTTGCACGCCGATCACGAGCAAAATGCATCGACATCCACCGTGCGACTCTGCGGTTCATCGGGGACCAACCCATTTGCCGCCATCGCTGCAGGGGTGGCCTGCCTATGGGGACCGGCTCACGGGGGTGCCAATGAAGCCTGCCTGCAAATGCTGGAAGAAATTCAGGCCTCGGGCGGCATCAGCAAAGTCGGCGAGTTCATGAACCAGGTGAAGGACAAAAACTCCAACGTCAAACTCATGGGCTTTGGCCACCGCGTCTACAAGAATTACGACCCGCGCGCCACCTTGATGCAAGAAACTTGCAATGAGGTGCTCGAGGCGCTGGGATTGCAAGACGACCCGCTTTTCAAACTCGCCAAAGCGTTGGAAAAAATTGCGCTGGAAGACGATTACTTCGTCTCGCGCAAGCTGTACCCGAATGTAGATTTCTACTCCGGTATCGTGCAGCGCGCCATTGGCATTCCGGTCAAGCTATTCACCGGTATCTTTGCCCTAGCGCGTACCGCAGGTTGGATCGCCCAGCTGAACGAGATGATCAGCGACCCGGAGTACAAAATCGGCCGCCCGCGCCAGTTGTTCACCGGTTCCCCGCGGCGTGACGTGCTGCCCATCGCAAGCCGCTGAAATCCAGCAGTCGGGTGCGCCCCGCAGCGCGTGGGCCGGTTTACGACCGGCCCCGCTTAAAATCTCCGGCCCCGCTTAAAGGAATCCGATGGGACGCACGCTATACGACAAAATCTGGGACGAGCACGTCGTCCACACCGAAGAAGATGGCACCGCCATTCTCTATATCGACCGCCATCTGGTCCACGAAGTCACCAGCCCTCAAGCGTTTGAGGGTATCCGCCAGGCTGGACGCAAGGTCTGGCGCGTCAGCTCCATCGTAGCCACCGCCGACCACAACACACCCACCACGGGCTGGGAGCTGGGTTACGACGGCATCACAGACCCCATCAGCAAAGAGCAGATCACCACGCTGGACCGCAATATGGCGGAGTTCGGGGCAGCGGCGTTCTTCCCCTTTTTGAGTAAACGCCAGGGCATCGTGCACGTCATCGGACCGGAAACCGGCGCCACCCTGCCTGGTATGACCGTGGTCTGCGGCGACAGTCACACGTCCACACATGGCGCGTTTGGGGCGCTGGCGCACGGCATCGGCACCTCGGAGGTCGAGCATGTGATGGCTACCCAAACACTGCTGGCAAAAAAAGCCAAAAACATGCTGATCAAAGTCGAGGGCCAGCTAGCCAAAGGTATTACTGGTAAAGACGTGGTGCTGGCCATCATTGGCAAGATCGGTACCGCAGGCGGCACGGGTTACACGATTGAATTCGCCGGCTCGGCCATCCGCAGCTTGAGCATGGAAGGCCGCATGACAGTCTGCAACATGGCCATCGAAGGTGGCGCGCGTGCCGGACTTGTCGCGGTCGACGACAAAACCATCGAATACGTCAAAGGGCGCCCTCTTTCTCCAACCGGTCTGGAATGGGACCAAGCGGTGGCCTATTGGAAAACACTGCACTCGGATACCAATGCCCACTTTGACGCCATTGTGGAATTGCGCGCCGAAGACATCCTCCCGCAAGTGACCTGGGGCACATCGCCCGAAATGGTGCTGGACATCAACGGCATCGTGCCGGACCCCGACAAAGAAAGAGACGCCAATAAGCGCGGTGCCATTGAGCGCGCCTTGACCTATATGGGCCTGCAACCCGGCAAAGCGCTCAACGATTTATTTGTTGACAAAGTCTTCATCGGGTCCTGCACCAATAGCCGCATCGAAGACATGCGCGAAGCCGCTGCGGTGGTCAAAAAATTAGGGCAAAAAGTCGCGAAGAACATCAAGCTGGCCATGGTGGTTCCAGGTTCGGGGCTGGTCAAAGAGCAGGCCGAACGCGAAGGCCTGCATGAGATCTTCAAGGCCGCCGGTTTCGAGTGGCGCGAGCCCGGCTGCTCGATGTGCCTGGCGATGAACGCGGACCGCTTGGAGCCCGGCGAGCGCTGCGCTTCCACCAGCAACCGCAACTTCGAAGGCCGCCAGGGCAACGGCGGACGCACCCATCTGGTCAGCCCTGCCATGGCCGCAGCCGCAGCCATCCACGGGCATTTTGTCGACATACGCAAGTTCGCGTAAGAGAGATTGACGCAATGCAAACATTCACCGTTCACAAAGGCCTGGTCGCTCCGATGGACCGCGAAAACGTGGACACCGACGCCATCATCCCCAAGCAATTTTTGAAGTCGATTCGCAAGACCGGCTTTGGGCCCAATCTGTTTGACGAGTGGCGTTATTTAGACCATGGCGAACCCGGGCAGGACCCTGCGAGCCGCAAACCGAACCCGGAATTCGTATTGAACCAGCCGCGCTATGCGGGAGCCAGCATCCTGCTGGCACGCAAAAACTTCGGCTGCGGCTCTTCGCGCGAACATGCGCCCTGGGCGCTGGACCAATACGGTTTTCGCGCCATCCTGGCTCCCAGCTTTGCGGATATCTTTTTCAATAACAGCTTCAAAAACGGATTGCTGCCTATCGTCCTGCCCGACATATACAGATCGGAAGAGCACACGTCTGAACTCCAGTCAC
>CAIOUR010000281.1 GCA_903861575.1 uncultured beta proteobacterium
ATTCCCTGCCGCAGCGGTCGGGCTCAATGGCGCATCAAAGCCCCCCAACGCCAGCCGCCACTCATCCGCACTCACCTGCAGCGCCGCGCCGAGATTGAGCGAGCCGAATTGCGGGTTGCTGGGAATACTCAGTGCCACATGGCAGCGGTACACATCCTCGTTACGCATGCCAAAGCGCTCGGAGCCGAACAAAAACGCCGTGTCCGGCAGCGCGCTTGCCGCTTGACCCGGGGCTTCGGTCAGCAGCTGCTCGAAATGCGCGCGCGGGCTGCGGGTGGGTGGGCCGAAATCACGCGGCGTCATGGCGGTGGCGCACAGGTGCGTCACGCCATCGAGCGCCTCGTCCAGAGTGTCCACAATGCGGCACTTTTGCAGCACATCGAGTGCGCCGCTGGCCCGCTGGATTGTTTCTTCGCGCCGCAGCACGTTGGACCAGCGCGGGGCCACCAGCACCAGGTCATCAAAGCCCATGGTCTTCATGGCGCGGGCGGCGGCTCCCACATTGCCGGCATGGCTGGTGTGGATCAGGATGAAGCGGGTCTGCACGGTGCGGGGGGGTGGGAGCGGGGAATAGAATCGCCGCCATTGTCGCCGCCCCGTGCGGCTTGTTCCCGCGCCCGGCATAGCCCTGGCGCGTCACTGCGTTCTTCATCACCATCTATGTCACCCAATCTGCACCCCATGGTCAACGTGGCCGTCAAAGCGGCCCGCCTGGCCGGCAACATCATCAACCGCGCGGCGCTGGACGTGGAGGCGGTGCGGATCTCGCAAAAGCAGGTGAATGACTTTGTCACCGAGGTCGACCAGGCTGCCGAGCAGGTAATCATCGAAACCCTGCTGGCCGCCTACCCCGGCCACGGCATCATGGCCGAGGAATCGGGTGGCGAACACGGAGCCAAAGACTCCGAATACGTGTGGATCATCGACCCGCTGGACGGCACCACCAATTTCATACACGGCTTCCCCAGCTACTGCGTGAGCATCGGTCTGGCCGTGCGCGGCAAAATTGAGCAGGCGGTGGTGTACGACCCCACGCGCAACGATTTGTTCACCGCCACCAAAGGCCGGGGCGCATTCCTGAACGACCGGCGGATCCGCGTCTCTAAGCGCACCGAACTCACCGGCACGCTGCTGTCCACCGGCTTCCCCTTCCGCAAGGGCGACAACTTCCCACGCTACCTGGCCATGCTGGCGGACATCATGCCCCGCACAGCGGGCTTGCGACGCCCGGGTGCCGCCGCGCTGGACCTGGCGTATGTGGCGGCCGGACGCACCGACGGGTTTTTTGAATCCGGCCTCAAACCTTGGGACATTGCGGCCGGTTCGCTGCTGGTGACCGAGGCCGGAGGACTGATCGGCAACTTCACCGGGGAGGCGGACTACCTGGAACATGGTGAGTGCATTGCCGCACCCCCCCGGATTTACGGCCAGCTGGTCTCTATCCTGGCCCGCTACAGCCAGTTTGCGCCAGCCCATGACAAGTCGCTGGCCGGCGATCGCATCCGCGAGGTGCAGGAACAAGTCCAGACTGAACACGCGGCCCCCGCACCGTCGCCGGCAGACCCGGACTAAAACCCCCAGATTTGTGCCCACGGTCTCTGGGTTACAGTTTGCTGTCGCACGTGGTGTGAACCAACCCTTGTATCTTCATCAGGAGCTTTCCATGCAACAGTTTCTTCGCAATTCCCGTTCTATCGCCGGTGCTGCCGCGCTGGCCGCTGCCGCGCTCAGCGCGTCCCCGGCCGCGCAAGCCGCAGAGCCGGCCGCTTGCCAGGCGGTGCGCTTCGCCGATGTGGGCTGGACCGATATCACCGCCACCACGGCCGTGGTCTCCGAGATCCTCAAAGGCATTGGCTACAAGCCCAGCGCGCAAGTGCTGTCGGTCCCTGTGACCTACCGCAGCATGAAAGACAAAAAGATTGACGTGTTCCTGGGCAACTGGATGCCCTCGATGGAAGGCGACATCAAGCCCTACGCAGCCGACGGCTCGGTGGAAACCATCGGCGCCAACCTAGAAGGTGCCAAATACACCCTGGCGGTGCCGGATTACGTGGCAGAAGCCGGTGTCAAAACCTTTGCCGACATTGCCAAGAACGCCGACAAGTTCCATAAAAAAATCTACGGCATCGAGCCGGGCAACGACGGCAACCGCCTGATCCTAGACATGATCAAGAAAAAGGCCTTTGATCTGGGCGGCTTCAAGCTGGTCGAGTCCAGCGAAGCCGGTATGGTTTCGCAGGTCATGCGCGCCGTGCCCAAGCAAGAGTGGGTGGTTTTCCTGGGCTGGGCTCCTCACCCCATGAACACCAAAATCAAAATGGTCTACCTCAGCGGCGGTGACGACTACTTCGGCCCCAACTTCGGCGGCGCAACCGTTTACACCAACACCCGCAAAGGCTATTCCGCCGAATGCCCCAACGTGGGCGCGCTGCTGAAGAACACCAAGTTCAGCCTGGAAGCCGAAAACGAAATCATGTCCTCTATCCTGGACAAGAAAATGAAGCCTGCCGCCGCTGCGCAAACATGGCTCAAAGCCAACGCTTCCACCTGGGGCAACTGGCTGGCTGGCGTGAAAACCTTCGATGGCAAAGACGTCACCCCGGCGATGATCGTCAAGTAAAACCATGCTGGGAGGCTTGGACGCCGCGCTGGAGTGGCTCACCGGGAACAAGATTCCTTTAGGAGAGTTCATTTCAGGCGTGGTGGACCAGATCACGCAGGGCGCGCCCTGGCTGTTTGACCTGATCTCCGGCGTGCTGGGCGCGCTGGTATTGGGCTTCACCGGCGCGCTGCAGTGGGTGCATCCGCTGCTCATGGTCGGGCTGGTCTGCACGCTGGCCTGGTACCTGCAGCGCTCGGCCAAGCTCACGGTGTTCGTGGGTGCGGCGCTACTGCTGATCATCAATATGGGTTACTGGGGTGAAACCATGGAGACGCTCTCCATGGTGGTCTTTGCCACCCTCACCTGCGTGCTCATTGGTGTGCCCATTGGCATTGCAGCCGCACACCGTCCCTGGCTGGAAGCCACCCTGCGCCCGCTGCTGGATTTGATGCAAACCATCCCGACTTTCGTCTACCTGATTCCCACACTCATCCTGTTTGGCCTGGGCGTCGTGCCGGGGCTGATTTCCACGGTCATCTTCGCCCTGCCCGCGCCGATCCGCCTGACCACGCTGGGGATTGCCTCGGTGCCGCGCCCGTTGCTGGAAGCCGGTGAAGCTTTCGGGGCCACCCGCTCGCAATTGCTCTGGAAAGTCGAGATTCCGCACGCGCTGCCCAGCATCATGGCCGGCGTCACCCAATGCATCATGCTCAGCCTGTCGATGGTGGTGATCGCCGCGCTGGTGGGCGCTGACGGTCTGGGTAAGCCCGTGGTGCGTGCGCTCAACTCGGTGAATATCGCCGACGGCTTTGAAGCCGGTCTGGCCATCGTGATCGTGGCCATTGTTCTTGACCGCCTCTGCAAATCCAAACCCCATGCTTGAACCACGGTCTAGCGCGCCACCCATGGCCGAGTTCCGGCATGTGGACGTGGTCTTTGGCAAAGACCCCGCTGCCGCCTTGGCTCTGCTGGACGCCGGCAAAAACCGCCAGGAAATTCTGGACGCCACCGGCGCAGTCCTGGGCGCAGCCGACTGCAGCCTGACCGTGGCCGAGGGGGAAATCTCCGTGCTCATGGGTTTGTCGGGCTCGGGCAAATCCACGCTGTTGCGCTGCCTCAATGGCCTGAACCAGGCCAACCGGGGTTCGGTGCTGGTGCGCGAGCGCAGTGGCGAGACCGTGGACCTGACCCGCTGCGACGCCACCACCCTGCGCCGTTTGCGCACCACCCGCGTGGCCATGGTGTTCCAGCAATTTGCGCTGCTGCCCTGGCGCACCGTCAGCGAAAACGTCGGCCTGGGGCTGGAGCTCAGCGGCATGCCCGCAGTGCAGCGCGAGCGCATCGTCGCTGAGAAGCTGGAGCTGGTAGGCCTGCAAGCCTGGGGCCACAAATACGCGCATCAGCTCTCTGGCGGCATGCAGCAGCGTGTGGGCCTGGCCCGGGCGTTTGCCACCGACGCCGATATCTTGCTGATGGACGAGCCCTTCTCGGCGCTGGACCCGCTGATCCGCGAGCACCTGCAAGGCGAACTGCTGCAACTGCAAAAGCAACTCAAGAAAACCATCGTTTTTGTGAGCCACGACCTGGACGAAGCCATCAAACTGGGTAACCACATCACCATCATGGACGGCGGGCGCATCGTGCAATCCGGCGAGCCCGAGCAGGTGGTGCTGAACCCCGCCAACGCCTATGTGCGCGACTTTGTGGCGCACATGAACCCCATCAAAGTGCTGCGTGCGCGCTCGCTGATGACGCCGCTGACGGCGCTGGACGCGCAGGCCGGGCGCATCCAGCTCGACTGGACCGGCCACCATTTACTCAGCCTGGATGCCACCGGCGCACCGGCGCAAATCGACATCGAAGGCAGCCCCGGCCAGCTGCTGGCCTACACCGACACGCTGGACGTGGTGGCCGCCGGGCTGGATGGCCGCAGCGTCGTGATCGTCAGCCCGGAGACCCTGCTGGAAAAAATCATCCACATCCGCCACGCCACGGGACGGCCCTTGCTGCTCTGCGAAGACGGACGCTTCATCGGCGTGGTGGGCGACCAGGAGATTTACGGCGGCATGCTGCGCTCCACACAGGTCTAACTGCGCAGCCACCTGCAGGCCTCGGAGTCTGGCGCGCGCGGGTGGCTTGCTAGACTCGCCCGGATGTCTGCCGCCGCCCCGTCCCACCCGCTACACACCCCCATGATGGCCCAATACCTGGGCATCAAGGCGCAGCATCCGGACACGCTGTTGTTCTACCGCATGGGCGATTTTTACGAGCTGTTTTTTGACGACGCGCACAAGGCGGCGGGCATTCTGGATATCACGCTCACGCACCGGGGCCAAAGCGCCGGGCAGCCAATTCCGATGGCGGGCGTGCCTTTTCATGCCATGGAAGGTTATCTGGCCAAGCTGATACGCCACGGCGAGTCGGTGGCAATTTGTGAGCAGGTGGGCGAAGTGGGCGGCAAAGGGCCGGTGGAGCGCAAGGTGCTGCGCGTGGTCACGCCGGGCACGCTCACCGACGCCGAGTTGCTGAACGACAAATCCGAATCGCTGCTGCTCGCAGTGCACCAAGGCGGGCGCAACCGCTGCGGTCTGGCCTGGATGAGCGTGACCCAAGGCGTGGTGTTTCTGGCCGAATGCACGACCGAGGAGCTGGCAGGCTGGGTGGCACGCGTGGGCCCGAGCGAGCTGGTTTACAGCAGCGGCGTAGCGAATAGTTTTGAAGAGCGGCTGCGGCGGATACGCCAGGGCAGTGGCGTGTCGCTAGCGGCGCGGCCGGAGTGGCAGTTTGAGGCAGCGTTGGGGCAGCGCAAACTGATGGAGGCCTTGCAGGTCGCCACGCTGGACAGCTGGGGCGCACAGGGGCTGGAGCTGGCCCACGCCGCCAGCGCCGGTTTGCTAGCCTATGCCGAACACACCCAGGGCCGGGCGCTGGCCCACATTGCCGCGCTGGAGGTGCAGCGCGATATGGAACTGGTCGACCTACCGCCCAGCACCCGGCGCAATTTGGAGCTGGTGCAGACGCTGCGGGGCGAGGACGCGCCCACGCTGTTCTCCTTGCTCGACACCTGCATGATCGCCATGGGCAGTCGGCAACTTAAAAGCTGGCTGCTCACACCCCGGCGCGAGCGCAGCCAGGCCCGGGCCCGCTTGGAGGCGATTGCCTTGTTGCGCGGCGAAAGTGCCACCCTCGACCCCGATGCCACGCAGCCGCCCGACTGGCAAAGCCTGCGCGCGCGCATCAAAGGGAGCGCCGATGTGGAGCGCATCAGCGCGCGCCTGAGCCTGCGCCAGGTGCGTCCGCGTGAGTTGCTGGGTCTGGTGCAAACGCTGGAGCGCGCCGCGCTCTTAGGCGAGAGCCTGGCGGGTGCGCCGGGTTTGCTGGGCCGCATCGCGACGGACTTGCACGCGCCCCCGGCCTGCGCGGCTCTGCTGCGCGCCGCCATCGCCGCAGAACCGGCAGCCCTGGTGCGCGACGGCGGCGTGATGGCAGACGGCTTTGACGCCGACCTGGACGAACTGCGGGCGATTCAGACCAACTGCGACGCGTTTTTGCTGGACCTGGAAACCCGCGAGCGCAGCCGCACCGGCATTGCGAATTTGCGGGTGCAGTTCAACAAGGTGCATGGTTTTTATATCGAAGTCACGCAAGGCCAGGCCGCGAAAGTGCCGGACGATTACCGCCGCCGCCAGACCCTGAAAAACGCCGAGCGTTTCATCACCCCCGAACTCAAAGCCTTTGAAGACAAAGCCCTGAGCGCGCAAGAGCGTGCGCTGGCGCGTGAGAAGTGGCTGTTCGAACAACTGCTGGACGCGCTGCAGGCTTATGTGCCCGCATTGGGGCGTCTGGCCCGCGCGCTGGCCGGGTTGGACGCGCTGTGCGCGCTGGCCGAGCGCTCGGTGACGCTGAATTGGTGCTGCCCGCAACTGGTGGAGCAGCCTTGCATCGCCATCAGCGCGGGCCGCCACCCGGTGGTGCAAGAACGCTTGAACGCCCACAGCAGCGGCAGCTTCATCGCCAACGACACCAGCCTGGGCCCGCGCCAGCGCATGCAAATCATCACCGGCCCGAACATGGGCGGCAAGTCCACCTATATGCGGCAAGTGGCGCTGATCACGCTGCTAGCCTGCGTGGGTTCGTACGTGCCCGCCAGCGCCTGCCGCATCGGGCCGATTGACGCGATCCACACCCGCATCGGCGCGGCTGACGATCTGGCGAATGCGCAGTCGACTTTTATGCTGGAGATGGTCGAGGCCGCGCAGATTTTGCACAGCGCCACACCGCAGTCGCTGGTGCTGATGGACGAGATCGGGCGCGGCACCTCCACCTT
Organism: uncultured beta proteobacterium; assembly: GCA_903861575.1. Taxonomy (GTDB): domain Bacteria; phylum Pseudomonadota; class Gammaproteobacteria; order Burkholderiales; family Burkholderiaceae_C; genus Allorhodoferax. The sequence goes on from CAIOUR010000281.1 coordinate 6,930, forward strand.
TGACGGCCTGGCGCTGGCCAGCGCCATCGCCACCCAGCTCCACGACAAAACCCAGGCCTTCACCCTGTTTGCCACGCATTACTTTGAGCTCACCGAATTCCCCGCGACACACCACGCCGCGCACAACGTGCATGTGAGCGCTGCCGAGTCGGGGCGCGATATTGTGTTTTTGCACGCGGTGCAAGCCGGCCCGGCCAGCCGCAGTTACGGCGTGCAGGTGGCGCGTCTGGCGGGCATTCCGGCGGCGGTGTTGAACCGGGCCCGCCACACGCTGCAGGCGCTGGAGGATAGTGCGGCAGCTTCACAGGCCCAGGTCGATTTGTTTGCTGCAGCGCCGGACATACTGGCGCAGGGCCCCAGCGCGGTGGAGGCGGCGCTGGCCGCGATCAACCCCGACGCCTTGAGCCCGCGCGAGGCCATGGATGCGCTGTACCAGCTCAAAGCCTTGCTGAAGTCCTGAGGCGCAGCGGGATGCTCAGTTACCGACCCACTGCGAGACCAGCTGCAAGCGCTCCAGGGGGTCCATTTCGGCCAGCAGACGCAGCTTCTGGTCCGGCGAAAAGGGGAGCATTTCGGCCCAGCGGTTGGCGACCCATCCAC
>CAIOUR010000282.1 GCA_903861575.1 uncultured beta proteobacterium
CCCTCCGGCGCGTCCACCGGCAGCCGCGAGGCGATTGAGCTGCGCGACGGCGACAAGAGCCGCTACGGTGGCAAGGGCGTCTTGCGGGCGGTCGAGCACATCAACACCGAAATATCCGAGGCTGTGCTCGGGCTGGATGCGTCCGAACAAGCCTTCCTCGATAAAACCTTGATCGACCTGGACGGCACCGACAACAAGTCTCGCTTGGGCGCCAACGCCATGCTGGCGGTTTCCATGGCGGTGGCGCGCGCTGCTGCCGAAGAAGCCGGCTTGCCGCTGTACCGTTACTTTGGTGGTATGGGCGCGGTGCAAATGCCGGTGCCCATGATGAACGTGATCAACGGCGGCGAGCATGCGAACAACAACCTGGACTTGCAAGAACTGATGATCATCCCCTTGGGTGCACCCAGCTTTCGCGAAGCGCTGCGTTATGGCGCGGAGGTCTTCCATGCGCTCAAGAAAATCCTCCACGACAAAGGCATCAGCACGGCCGTGGGCGACGAGGGCGGCTTTGCGCCCAATGTGCCCAACCATGAGGCCGCGATCCAGATGATTCTGGAAGCCATTGACAAAGCCGGTTTTGTGGCGGGTGAACAAATTGCCCTGGGCTTGGATTGCGCAGCTTCGGAGTTTTACAAGGACGGAAAGTACGAACTGGCGGGCGAAGGCCTGAGTTTGAGCGCGCAGGAATGGACCGATATGTTGGCCACTTGGGTCGACAAATACCCCATCATCAGCATTGAAGACGGCATGGCTGAGGGCGACTGGGATGGTTGGAAGATTTTGACTGATCGCTTGGGTAAGCGGGTGCAAATCGTGGGTGACGACTTGTTTGTCACCAACACCAAAATCTTGAAGGAAGGCATCGACAAAGGCATTGCCAACTCCATTCTGATCAAGATCAACCAAATCGGCACCCTGAGCGAAACCTTTGCCGCCATCGAGATGGCCAAGCGTGCTGGTTACACCGCCGTCATCAGCCACCGGTCGGGCGAAACCGAGGACTCCACCATCGCCGATATCGCAGTGGGCACCAACGCCGGGCAAATCAAAACCGGATCGCTCAGCCGCTCGGACCGCATGGCGAAGTACAACCAACTGCTGCGTATCGAAGAAGACCTAGGCGAGATCGCCGTCTACCCAGGACGCAGCGCTTTTTACAACCTGCGATAAACCGTTTAAGCTGTGCGCCTATGAAACAACGTCTGATCCCCGCTGCCCTGTTGGCTTTGTTGCTGATTTTGCAGGGGCAGCTGTGGTTTGGGCGGGGTAGCGTCCTCAAGGTGGCGCAGCTGGCCGATGAATTGAGTGCGCAAAAATCCCGCAACGAAGAGACGGCTCGCTTGGTTGCCCGTCTGGAAGCCGAGATCGGCGACCTGCGCGAAGGCCTGGAGATGGTCGAAGACCGCGCCCGCAGCGAGTTGGGCATGGTCAAGCCCAACGAAATCCTGGTTCAGATCGCCAAATAAGCCGCCATCGAAGGGCTCGTTCAGAGCCCTTCAGCGACCGCCTCAGTGTGCCGACTGGCTGCCGCTGCCAGATTGGGTGGGGGATACAAACAGCTGCGCCGTGTCAATGGCGTCAAACGGGTATTGCACCCCGCAAAACTCGCACGCCACCTCAATGTTGCCGCGTTCGGCAAGAATGCTTTGGGCCTCTTCCTGCCCAAGTCCTTGGATCATGCGACCCACCCTCTCGCGGCTGCAACGGCAGACGAAATGCGGTTGACGCGCGTGAGGGGCCGGCTCGAAGACTACAAGGTTTTCTTCCCAAAACAGGCGGCGCAGAATGGTTGAAGCATCCAGGCTCAGCAGTTCATCTTGTTTCAAACTGGATGCCAGTATGGCAATACGCTGATAGTGTTCGTTCAGGCCAATCTCGTCTTCGTTTTCCCTGCTGACCAGGCTGCCGGCCAAGTTGGCCGTTCCTTGTATTGGCAGGCGCTGAATCAACAAGCCCGCAGCAAGTGTTTCATTGGCTGCGAGTACCAGCGTGGTGTCAAGCTGCTCGCTTTGCAGCATGTAATGCTCCAGCACCTCGCTGATGCGCCGGATAGGACGGCGGGCATCGTCAAACAGCGGCACCACGCCTTGGTAGGGCTGCTGTCCGGGAAACTTGGTTTGCGGATCCAGGGTGATGGCGCAACGGCCCTCGTTGTGCGCATTCACCATGGCATCGAGTTGCGCGTCCGGGGCCACTGCGGCCATGACAGTGGCGGTGGCGCGAATGGCCAGATCGGACTGGACTTCCACTACCGCCAGCTTGACCGGACCATCGCCCATGATCTGCAATGTGAGCGCGCCGTCGAACTTGATGTTGGCTTGCATCAGCGCGCCGGCGGCCACCATCTCGCCCAGCATTTGTGCGACAGGGGCAGGGTAGGGGCCGTGTTCGCTATTGGATGCGCGCCGCCGCAGAATTTCCTGCCATGCATCGGTTACCCGGACCAGGATGCCGCGCACCGGCAAGCCCTCGAACATGAAGGAATGAATGTCGGACATCTCAGGCGATCTTGGACAAACCGGTACGGAAGCGCTGCGCGTTATCGACGTAATGCAAAGCATTCTTTCGGAACATCTCGATTTGTTCCGGTGTGACATCGCGCACCACCTTGGCGGGGGAACCCATGATCATGCTGCCGTCGGGAAACTCTTTGCGCTCAGTGACCAGCGAGCCGGCACCCACAAGGCAGTTTTTGCCGATCTTGGCGTCGTTCAGGATGACGGCGCCGATGCCGATGAACGCGCCGTCCCCGATGGTGCAGCCATGCAGCATGGCCATGTGGCCCACGGTGACGCCATCGCCGATGACCAGCGGTTTGCCGGCATCAGCGTGCAACACGCTGCCGTCCTGGATGTTGGTGTTGCGCCCCACTGTGATGCTGGACGAGTCACCGCGCGCGACCACCCCAAACCACAGGCTGGCCCCTTCGGCCAGACGCACATCGCCCACCACCTGCGCGTTGTCGGCGACCCAGGCCGTTTCTGCAAGCGTAGGGGACATCTGGTCTAGTTCATAGAGGGCCATGGTGTGCTGCTTTCGTTCACGGGAAAGTTACATGCGGAACCTAGAATTGTAGGGATGGAACTCCGCCGGGCCGCCTTGGCTGCTTTCACTACCCGCCAGCCGCTTGAGAAAGTGCAAGCCGTCCAGGCTTTGTGTGCGCAAGAGGCCTCGGCCGTCGTGGATGCGGCAAGCCATTACACAGAGGACCCCGCACCTGGACGGCCTGATACGCCTGCGCTGTTGGAGCCCGATGCCGTCCCCCGGCGCAGCCCTTTCACTCCCGAGGGGCATGCCGCGTTGATGCACGCGATCGCTCATATTGAATTCAACGCCATCAACCTCGCTCTCGATGCGGTATGGCGTTTCGCGGGTATGCCAGCGCCGTACTACCGCGATTGGCTGAGGGTCGCTTTTGAGGAAAGCCAGCATTTCATGCTGCTGCAAGCCCATTTGCAAACCCTGGGCTACGCCTACGGTGACTTTGGCGCGCATGATGGCTTGTGGACCGTTTGCCACGATACCCGCCACGACATCCTGGCCCGCATGGCCCTGGTGCCGCGCACCCTGGAGGCGCGTGGGCTCGATGCCACACCCATCATCCAGGCCCGCCTGCGCCGTGTCGGTACGCCTGCGGCGCAGGCTGCGGTGGAGATTCTGGACACCATCCTGCGCGAGGAAGTCGGCCACGTGGCCATCGGCAACCGCTGGTTCCACTGGTTGTGTGACCGCGATGGCCATGACCCTTTGGCCGTGTACCCGGTGCTGGCGCAGCGCCACCGCGCTCCCCGACTCAAGCCGCCCTTCAACGTGGGTGCACGCCGCGCAGCCGGGTTTGGCGAGGCGGAATTGCAGGCGCTTGATCAGATGCACCAGCGGTCTTCGGATGTGGCGGTAGTCGCCAAATAGGTGCCTAGCAAAGCAGGCCCGCCTCTTGACCCATATCAATGCGTGCGCTCGCTGGCACAGCCACCATCGCGGCATGCACAACATCACATCCCCTATTGCCCACCACCATGGCCTGGACCACCGGGAGCGGCTGGAAAACATGCTTGCCGATTTGCTCAGGCTCATGGCCGAGCAGCGCGGCGGCAGCCGCAGCCGGGTGGACGTGGCCGCTGAGACTTTGGCCGGGCCGGGTGACTCCCACGCGCAGAGCACCACGCAGCGTGATTTGGATTTTTGTATCGGCGAGCGCGAAACCGCACGCCTCATTGAACTCGAAGCCGCGCTCAAGCGCTTGAACGAGGGAACCTATGGCGTGTGCACTGTGTGCGGCGGGCCCATCATGGAAGCGCGCCTGGATGCCATGCCCGAGACCGCGCATTGCATGGCCTGCCAGGTGGATGCGGAGGCGGGGAAACCCGCGCCTGTGGATCCTGCAGCCTCAGCCCGCGCGGGGTTCTCCCACGGCACAGGCCGGCAAAGTGAAGCCTTAAGGCGCTAGCCGCTCACGTACCCAGTTGTGCGCCTGCCCGGACGCGTCAACCACCTCGCTGCGGTAGCGCAGGCGGTCGTGCAAACGGCTTTTGCGTCCCTGCCAGAACTCCCAGGTGTCGGGCACCAACCGGAAACCACCCCAGTGTGGCGGACGTGGTGGCTGTAACAGGAATCGAGCGGCATACTGGGCTGCATTGGCCACCAGCGTGCCACGGCCTGTGATCACCTGGCTTTGCGGCGACGCCCAGGCGCCGATGCGCGAATCCAGGGGGCGGCTGGCGTAGTAGGCGTCCGATTCGGCTGCGTCGATCTTTTCCACCACCCCCTCGATACGCACCACCCGCTCCAGCTCCACCCAGTGAAACTGCAGTGCGGCAAACGGATTGCCCGCCAATTCGCGCCCCTTACGGCTCTCGTAATTGGTGAACCAGACGATTCCCCCGGCGTCATAGCCTTTGATCAGCACCACCCGGGTGGAGGGGCGCAAATCGCTGCCCACGGTGGCCAGCGTCATGGCGTTGGGCTCGGGCAGCTCGGCGCGCAGCGCCTCGTCCATCCACTGCGCAAATTGCGCCAGCGGATTGGCATGCGACACGTCTTCATTGAGTTCGGCGCGCTCATAACTTTTACGCAAATCGGCGATGGTGCTCATGCGGGCAGTATAGGGATACGCAGCTGAGCGGCTGCTTTGGTAACCTGCGGGTAACTGGTTTGCGGTTTTGTCTGCTGGTTCCGAGTTACCATCGACCATGTAACTTTGTTACATGCTATCTCCCGGAAAGTTTTCTATGCCATCACCGTCTCTTCATCCCACCGTGGCTGCGGTCACGCAGCGCATCGTGCAGCGCAGCGCCCCGACCCGCAGCGCCTATTTGGCGCAGCTTGCAGCCATGGCAGTGCGACCGGCCGGTGCGCAGCGCATGGGTTGCGCCAACGTCGCCCACGCTTTCGCGGCTATGGACGAACCCGACAAGCGCCGCGCCAGCGGTCTGGACGCCATTGGCGTGGTGGTGCAGGGGCAAGGCGCGCGTGCGCCGCACATCGGCATCGTCAATGCCTACAACGACGTGTTGTCGGCGCATGCGCCGCTGCAGCATTACCCGGACCTGATCAAGGACGAGGCCCGCCGCCACGGCGCAAGCGCCCAGGTGGCCGGTGGCGTGCCCGCCATGTGCGACGGCGTCACGCAGGGTAACCCGGGCATGGAGCTCAGCCTGTTCTCCCGCGACGCCATCGCCATGTCCACCGCCATCGCCCTCAGCCATGATGTGTTCGACTGCGCGCTGATGCTCGGCGTGTGCGACAAGATTGTTCCCGGCTTGCTGATCGGTGCTTTGCATTTCGGCCACTTACCGGTAGTTTTTGTGCCTGCGGGGCCGATGACCTCCGGCTTATCGAACAAAGAAAAAGCCCAGGTGCGTGAGCGTGCGGCCCAAGGCTTGGTGGGCCGCGCCGAGTTGCTCGCTGCCGAATCTGCGGCCTACCATGGCGAGGGCACGTGCACTTTTTACGGCACCGCCAACAGCAACCAGATGCTGCTCGAAGCCATGGGCCTGCATGTGCCAGGCACTGCGTTTGTAAATCCCGGCGAAGCCCTGCGCGAAGACCTGACCCGCGAGGCGGTTCGCACGGTCCTGGGCGACGGGGCTTCGCGCATTGGTGAGCTGGTGGACGAGCGCTGCATCGTCAACGCCATGGTGGCGCTATTGGCCACGGGCGGTTCCACCAACCACCTGATCCACTGGGTTGCGGTGGCCCGTGCGGCCGGTATCGTGATTGATTGGGACGATTTCTCGGCCTTGTCCGACGTGGTGCCGCTGCTGGCCCGCGTCTACCCCAATGGCAGCGCCGACGTGAACCAGTTCCAGGCCGCTGGTGGCCCTGGGTTTGTGATCCGCGAATTGCTGGACGCAGGCCTGATGCACCCGGATGTGCGCACCGTACGCCCCGATGGATTGCGCGCATTCACACGCATCCCGCAGCGGGCAGACGCTGCCGCAGGCCTGGCATGGGTGGAGGCGGGCGATGGTGGTGATCACAGCGTGGTGCGCCCCGCAGCGCAGCCCTTCAGCGCCAGCGGCGGGCTCAAGCTTTTATCGGGCAATCTGGGGCGCAGCGTGGTCAAAGTGTCCGCGGTGCCGGTGGAGCGCCATGTGGTGGAAGCACCCTGCCGCGTGTTCGATTCGCAGGAAGCGCTCCAGGCGGCATTCAAGGCCGGCGAGTTAGACCGCGACGTGGTCTGCGTGGTGCGCTGGCAAGGCCCCCGCGCGAATGGCATGCCTGAGCTGCACAAACTCACGCCACCACTGGCCGTGTTGCAAGGCCGGGGCCATCAGGTGGCGTTGGTCACCGATGGGCGCATGAGCGGCGCGTCGGGCAATGTGCCAGCCGCTATCCATGTATCGCCGGAAGCCGCCATGGGCGGGCCGCTGGCGCGTGTGCGTGACGGCGATCGGATTCGCCTCGACGCAGCGGCTGGGACTTTACAAGCGCTGGTCCCGCAGGCCGAATGGGATGCCCGCGAACTGACGCAGCTGCCCCCGGCATTGCAAGCCGCCAATGGTATTGGCATGGGGCGCGAACTGTTCGCCGGTATGCGTCGCAACACCCTCAGCGCCGAAGAGGGCGCGTGCAGCTGGCTCTGAATTCAGAATTCCAACCATTCGTATAAGCGAGACACCCATGACATCCACCCTGACCCCTTTGCACGTGATGCAGGACGCACCGGTAATCCCGGTGATTGTGCTGAACGACCTTGCCCATGCCATTCCCATGGCCCGCGCACTCGTGGCCGGCGGCATCCGCATGTTGGAAGTGACTTTGCGCACGCCGCAGGCGCTGGCCTGCATGGAAGCCATCGCGCGGGATGTGCCGGAGGCCGTTTTGGGCGCGGGAACTGTCCGCTCAGCGGCTGATGCGCAGGCGGCGGTCAATGCCGGTGCGCGCTTTGCGGTGAGCCCGGGTTACACCAGCGCGCTGGGCCAGGCCTGCCGCGCGCTCGGCCTGCCTTTGCTGCCCGGCGTGGCCACCGGAAGCGAAATCATGCAAGCCCAGGCGGATGGATACCAGCAGTTGAAATTTTTCCCGGCTGTGCAAGCGGGCGGCCTCGCCATGCTCAAGGCCTGGAGCGGTCCGTTTTTTGATGTGGACTTTTGCCCAACAGGCGGTTTGACGCCGGAGAACGCACCCCAGTTTCTGGCCCTGCCGAACGTGCGTTGCGTAGGCGGCTCCTGGCTGGTGCCGCCAGATGCACTCGCCGCAGGAGACTGGGCCCGGATCACTGCGCTGGCGGCGCAGGCCAAGGCACTGCGCGGCTAAACCGAAATATGGCCGCCGATTTCGATGGCGTGGCCGAAAGGTATCTTGAAATACTCGGTGGCGCTTTGCATGGTCCGGTGCATGTAGATAAAGGGCGCCATCAGCAGCGGGGATGATTGCTGGGCCACCACCCGTTCTTTGCCCACAAAGAAGGAAATATCCTTTAGGCTGAAGTGGAACTCGCGCGCGCGTAGCAGGGCCACGGCCCGCATGACATGTGGCTCTTCCATGAAACCATGGTGCACCACCACGGTGTGGAAGTTGTGGTCTAAATGCGTGATGCTGATGCGTTCCTCGTCTTTGACAAACGGCGTATTGGCTGTTTCCACGTTCATCAATATCACGCGCTCATGCAGCACCTTGTTGTGCTTAAGGTTGTGCAAGAGCGCCACCGGCGCGATGTCGCTGTGCGGGACCATGAAAATCGCGGTGCCGGGAACCCGGGGCGGATTGCTGTTGCCCAAGGTGGCAAGAAAGTCGGCCAGAGGCGTGGAACTACTCCAGCGGGCCTTGAGCAGACGGTTGCGGCCGGTGATCCAGGACAGCATCAGACACACCAGCAGGAGCGCGACGCTCACCGGCAGCCAGCCGCCTTCGAAGAACTTAAAGAGATTGGTGCCCAGGAAAACCACATCCAGAGCGAACAGGGCGGCGAACAGCGGCAGGAACAACCACTTGTTCCAACCGCGCACAAAAACCATGAAGTAGGCCGCCAATATGGTGTCAATGGCCATAGCGCCGGTGACCGACACGCCGTACGCAGACGCCAAATGCTCTGAAGTGCGGAAACCCAGCACCAGAGCTACCACACCGATGAACAAGAAAATATTGACCTTGGATACATAGACCTGTCCGATTTCCTCAGCTGAGGTGTGCTTGACGAGTAGTCGGGGGATGAAGCCCAGCTGAACAGCTTGGGTGGCAATCGAGAAAGCACCCGAAATCACCGCTTGCGAGGCGATGATGGTCGCCATGGCCGCCAGAAACAGCAGCGGAATCAGCGCCCAGTCTGGTGCCAGACGGTAAAACGGGTTGTCGATGGCAGCGGGTTCGTTGATCAACAAGGCGCCTTGGCCGAAGTAGTTCAGCAACAGGCAGGGGAACACCAGATACAACCAGGCGCGCTGAATCGGCGCACGACCGAAGTGGCCCATGTCGGCGTACAGTGCCTCACCACCGGTCACCGCGAGGACAACCGACCCCAGGATTGCAATGGCCACGCCGGTGTGGCTGGCTAAAAACGCGATGCCGGTCATGGGGTTAAGCGCGGCGAAAACGCCAGGCGCGTGGATTACCTGCGCCAGGCCCATAGCCCCCAGGGAGGTGAACCAGACAAACATCACCGGGCCGAATACCTTGCCGATCACAGCGGTGCCAAAGCGTTCTACCGCAAATAGACCCGTGATCAAAATCAGAGAAATGATGATGACGTACTTGGAGAGGTCGGGCGACAGAACTTCCAAGCCCTCCACGGCGCTGAGCACTGAAATAGCTGGAGTGATCATGCTGTCGCCGAAAAACAGTGCCGCCCCGAGTGCACCGGCAATCGTGACCGGCCAGCGCAACGCAGATGATTTACTCAAGCTCTGGGAAACCAATGCGGTGAGCGCAAAGATACCGCCTTCGCCGTGGTTGTCCGCCCGCATGATGATGAACACATATTTGAGCGTTACGACGAAAACCAGTGACCAACTGATCAGCGACAGTATTCCGTACACCGCCGCCACAATGTCCGACGGGCTTTGGGCCCCCGATGCTTCTACGGAAACTTTGAGCGCATACAAGGGCGACGTACCGATGTCTCCGAAGACTACGCCTAATGCGCCGACCACGAGAGCGAGCATGGCTTTGGACGACAGGTCCTTGGAATGGTGTGATGACATAGATGATCCAACGCTTCAGATTGTGCGACCGACTGTTGCATACATGCGGCCTTTATGCGCCTCTCGGGGCGGAGGCGGCGCGGAGTTTAACCGGCTTCAACGACACAATACGTGGCGCCCGCGCGCGGCGGCGGGTGCCGCGGACACCGGGTCAGGCCTGGATATCGCCCAGGCACAGATACTTGATTTCGACGTAATCGTCCATGCTGTGGTGCGAGCCCTCGCGGCCCAGGCCGGATTGTTTGACGCCGCCGAAGGGCACGTGCTCGGTGGCGATGATGCCCGCGTTGACCCCCACCATGCCGTATTCCAGCGCCTCGCCAACGCGGAAGATGCGGCCGATGTCGCGGGTGTAGAAGTAGCTGGCGAGTCCGAATTCGGTGTTGTTGGCCGCGTCCACCGCTTCTTTTTCCGTATGGAACCGGAAGATTGGGGCCAACGGCCCGAAGGTTTCTTCACGGGCGCAGAGCATGTCGGCGCTGGCGTTGGCTACCACGGTGGGTTCGAAAAACTGACCCTGCAGGCGCTTGCCGCCGGTCACCAAGGTCCCGCCCTTGGCCACCGCGTCGGCCACGTGGCGCTCTACTTTGTGCAGCGCGGCTTCTTCAATCAGCGGACCTTGCACAACGCCGGCCTCAAAGCCGTTGCCCACTTTGAGCGCTCGGACCTTGGCAGCAAACTTCTCCACAAACGCGTCATACACAGCGTCTTGCACATAAATGCGGTTGGCGCAGACGCAGGTCTGCCCGGCGTTGCGGTATTTGCTGGCCATGGCGCCGTCCACCGCGCTGTCCAGGTGCGCGTCGTCAAACACGATAAAGGGCGCATTGCCGCCGAGCTCCAGCGACAGCTTCTTTACGGTTGGGGCGCTTTGCTGCATAAGAATGCGGCCCACTTCGGTGGAGCCGGTAAAGCTCAGGTGGCGCACCACATCGCTGGCGCAAAGGACCTTGCCGATGGCGATGCTGTTGTCCGCATCGGCGCACAGCATATTCAATACCCCGGCGGGAACACCGGCGCGCTGCGCGAGTTCGGCGGTGGCTAGCGCCGTCAAGGGCGTCAGTTCGGCCGGTTTGATGATCACGGTACAGCCCGCGGCCAGGGCCGGGGCGACCTTGCGGGTGATCATGGCGATGGGGAAGTTCCACGGCGTGATGGCCGCGCACACGCCCACTGGCTGTTTGAGCACCAGCAGGCGGCGGCTGTTGTCGAACTGGGGCAGGGTCTCGCCGTTGACGCGCTTGGCTTCTTCGGCAAACCACTCGACAAAACTGGCGGCATAGGCCACTTCGCCCTTGGCCTCAGAAAAGGGCTTGCCCTGCTCGGAGGTCATGATGCGCGCCAGATCGTCCTGGTTGGCCATGATCAGGTCGAACCACTTGCGCAGAATATGGGCGCGTTCTTTGCCCGTTTTGGCGCGCCAGGCCGGCCAGGCGGCGTTGGCCGCGGCAATCGCTGCTTCGGCCTGCACAGCGCCCAAATTGGCTACCTGCGCCAGTTCTGCGCCGGTGGCTGGGTCGTCCACTCCGAAGGTGTTGCCGCCGCTGATCCATAGGCCGTTAATCAGGCCCTGGTTTTTGATCAGGCTGGGGTCTCGTAATCCGGACAGCGGGTTGGTGGCGTGGGTCATAGCTTCTTTGGAGGTAGGCGAAAGTAGGGCGCGGTCTGGGACATTATCCGTCCACAATGGCCGGCTGCGGGGGCTTTGACGAGCGCTGCAAACTCCGCGCATTTCGATATTTCTCAGGATAACCGTGGACGCTTTACTGATTTCAACGGGCATTGTTGCCCTCGCCGAGATTGGCGATAAAACCCAGTTACTGGCTTTTTTGCTGGCAGCCCGATTCAAAAAGCCCTTGCCCATCGTCGCTGGCATCTTGTGTGCGACCGTGGTCAACCACGGACTTGCTGGCGCGCTGGGGGCGTGGATCACGGCCAGTTTGAGTCCTGAAGTCTTGCGCTGGGTGCTGGGCGCGTCCTTTGTCGGAATGTCCGTGTGGACCCTTATCCCGGACCGGATTGAGGACGATGAGAGCGAAATTACCGGGCGATGGGGTATTTTCGGTGCGACGCTGATTACGTTTTTTTTGGCGGAGATGGGCGACAAAACCCAAATCGCCACGATCGCGATGGCCGCCCATTTCCCCGACCCGGTGCTGGTGGTGGCGGGAACTACCCTGGGCATGCTGATTGCCGATGTACCCGCTGTCTTTATCGGGGACCGCCTGTCCGCCAGAATCCCGATGCGGCTGGTGCACGGCATTGCAGCGGCCCTGTTCGCTGCGCTGGGGGTGGCCACGCTGCTAGGAGCTGGGGCGCATTGGGGCTTGTAGTCCGCTTGCGGGCGCTATAGTTCGCGCAAAGACTGCAAGGAACTGCTATGAATTCCATTACCAACGTTCGTTCTGCGCCGGCTGCGCCTGCGGCCAAGCCTGTTTCCAAGCGGGTAGCGGACGATGCCACGTTGGAGCGCACCCAAGCGCAAGCCCGCGCAGCGCAGGTGGCCCAGGCCCGAGACCAAGTGGACCGTTTGCAAGCCGAGCGCCGCGCGACTTCCAGCCCACCCAAAGAAAAAGGCCGGTACGTGGACCGCCAAGCGTGAACTCGCCCGCTTCGAGGCCTTATCCCTCGCTGGAGCAGTTGGTTGGCCGCACCCCCCTGGTAGCCCTTCAGCGTATCGGCTCAGAGAACGCCGCGTCGAGAAACAACGTGGTTCTGGGCAAGTTGGAAGGGAATAACCCCGCCGGCTCCGTGAAGGACCGGCCGGCGCTGGCCATGATCGTGCGGGCGCAGGAACGGGGCGACATCGCGCCTGGCGATACTTTGATAGAAGCCACCTCGGGGAATACCGGCATCGCCTTGGCCATGGCGGCGGCGATCAAGGGGTACCGGATGGTTTTGGTGATGCCCGAAGATTTGTCTATCGAGCGGGCCCAGACCATGAAGGCCTTTGGGGCTGAGTTGGTGCTCACCCCCAAGGCGGGCGGGATGGAAGCTGCACGCGATTTGGCCCAGCAGATGCAAGCCCAGGGTAAAGGGAGGGTGCTGGATCAATTCGCTAATGGGGACAACCCACGTGCCCACTTTGACACCACGGGGCCGGAAATTTGGGCTGACACCTTGGGCCGCGTCACCCACTTTGTCAGCGCCATGGGCACTACCGGCACCATCACCGGTGTGGGGCGTTTCCTTAAGCAGCAAAGCCCCGGAATCCAGATTGTCGGTGCGCAGCCGTCGGAGGGCTCGCGCATTCCGGGTATCCGCAAGTGGTCTCCTGAGTATCTGCCTGGCATCTATGACGCCAGCGTGGTTGACGAAATCCGTGTGGTCAGTCAGGCCGACGCCGAAGACATGGCCCGGCGCATGGCGCGGGAGGAGGGCGTCTTTGCCGGAATCTCTGCGGCCGGCGCGTGCTGGGTGGCGCAGCAGCTCGCCGCCGAGGTTCGGGACGCGACCATTGTTTTCATCGTCTGTGACCGGGGCGACCGCTACCTGTCAACCGGCGTATTCCCAGCCTGAGGCAACAAGCCGTGACCGACCCAGCCTTGCCTGCCATTGACAAATCGATTGACACGCGCGGCTTGAATTGCCCCTTGCCTATTTTGAAAGCCAAAAAAGCGCTGGCTGAATTGGTCTCGGGCCAGGTGCTTGAAGTCATCAGCACCGACCCGGGGTCTTTGCGTGATTTCCAAGCTTTCACCAAGCAAACTGGCCACAGCTTGCTGCACCAAAGCACCTCGGGTTCCGACCACATTCACGTGCTTCGGCACCGTTAAATTAACTGCGGTCAGACTTCACTTCTCTTCGCCTCAGGCGCATTAACAAGGCGGCGGCGATCAGCAGGTTGAGAAGGTTCCAGGCGATGCCGTTGAGAAATGCTGCATGGTAGGAGCCTGTGAGATCGAATACTTTGCCTGACAGCCACCCGCCCAGCGCCATACCGAGCATGGTGAACATGATGACTGTTCCTACCCGAACGCCGATTTGCTGCAGTGAAAAATTTTCGCGCACTACCAGCGCATAGGAGGGCACGATCCCGCCCTGGAAAAGTCCGAACATGCCGGACACGACGTACAGCGGAACCAGACCGTCGAAAGGAAGAAACAACACCAGCGCTGCGCACTGCAAAGCCGAGCCCAGAACCAGCGTGCGAATGCCGCCGATGCGGTCCGATAGCGCGCCGAACACCAAGCGGCTGAGGATGCCGCAGGCCAGCATGATCGATAGCATTTGCGCACCGCGTGCCGCGCCAAAGCCCAGGTCGGTGCAATAGGCCACGATATGGACCTGCGGCATCGCCATTGCAACGCAGCAGGATAGACCAGCTACGCATAAGACCGCTGTGGCTGTGTTTGGCGACAGGCCGAAGGGGCGTTCGCGGCGGCCTTCTGCGGCAGAGGTCTCCATGGCTGTGGCCCCACCAGGCGGAACCTGGCGCATGAAAAACGCCAGCAGGCCCATGCTGCAGGTGCAAAAAATCCCGACGCCGACATAGGTGGCGCGCCAGCCCGCGCTTGCAATAAAGTGCGCCATCACAGGCGGCCAAACAGCTCCCGCAAGGTAGTTTCCACTGGCGCAAACAGCCACAGCAATGCCGCGTCTGCGCGCAAACCATAGGGAGGTGTCGGCCATCAGCGGTGCAAAGGTGACAGCGCAGCCCACCAGGCCGATCAACACGCCATGGGCAACCGCAAAAGCAATGATGTTGTCTGTGAGTGCCGCCAGGCAAAAGCCAGCACCAATGGCAATAGATGCGCCCAGCAAGGGCTTAAACAGACCAAAACGGTCACTCAGCTTGCCCATGAGAACCCCGCCCAGGCCAAATCCGATCATGAGTACGGTGTAGGGCAGCGCGGCTTCGCCGCGTCCGACCTGGAACTCCGTCTGCACCACCGGTAGCACTACCGGAATCACCCACATGCCAGCGTTGCCAATCGTCATGATCAGCAGGGAAATGAGCAACCGGAACCAAGCGTATGCAGAGTCTGGTGTGTGGGGTTTGGTAGCCACGTTCAGGCTTTCTCGATGGACAGGCGAATCGATGCTACCGGGTGCCCCTGGGCCTGAAGGTGCTGTAATAGAGCTGGTAGCAGCTGGCGCAGCTTGCTGGCGCTGGCGTTGTTGCCAGCGATCAGGCACCAACTGATTCCATCAGCTTGGCCCGTTTGCGGAGCGGCCGCTGCTGACTGTATGGGTCCAGCCTTGACGGCGGTGTGCAGGTTTGTCGGAATCAATGGCAACACTTGCGCCAAATACAGAGACGAGTCCCTCGCCAACTCCTGCAGTCGTGCCAGGTTGGGGTTGCGCAAAGTCGCTTCGAACAGGGTGAAGGACATGGTGGGTGGATGGCCCTTCGGGGTCGAATGAATATGAGGCAAGCGTTATGCAAGTAATTATCACGGACTCCCGACTGACCCGAAGCGTGGCTATTCGCATGACGGGATGGCAGCTGGCCGGCGCTTTGAGCGGACTGTTGTTGGTGCTGCTGATGGTGACGGCCGGCCTCTACCACCTGATTTTTGTAAAAGCCGTCCGCGAGGACTGGCCGGTTTTTGGTTCCGTGGTGCGCTTTGTTGCCAAGGACCAAATTGAACAGCGAGACCGGTTTACCCGGGAAAACATTGATGTGCTTGCGAAGAAGCTGGGGGAAATGCAGGCCAAGATGACGCAGATCGAGTCATTGGGCGAGCGACTGTCGGGCTTGGCGGGCGTGGACCCGGCGCTGCTTCGCAGCAAGCCTGGCCGTGGTGGGGCGTTGATCGAGTCGCGTGCCATGACGGTGGCGGATTTGCAGGCCATGGTGGACGATCTCGACCACGCCGCCGTGGAGCGCGCCGATGTGTTGACCCTCATGGAGACCCGTTTGTTCGATCAAAAAATGAAGCAAATGATGCTGCCCACCCAGGCGCCTGTGGAGGGTGGCGTGGTCGGCTCCGGCTTTGGCTGGCGCATTGACCCCTTCGCTGGTACCAGTGCGATGCACGAAGGCTTGGACTTTCCGGCGGCAGTCGGTACGCCCATTTATGCTGCCGCAGGTGGTGTCGTGGTGGTCCAGCAAGCCCACCCCAACTACGGGAATATGGTGGAGATCGACCATGGCAACGATTTGCTGACCCGTTATGGCCATGCCTCCCGGGTTTTTGTCAAATCCGGTGATGTGGTGAAGCGGGGTCAAAAAATCGCCGAAATCGGAACAACGGGCCGCTCCACCGGGCCGCACCTGCATTTCGAGGTGCGCGTCCGCGGTGTCGCGCAGGATCCCCAGAAATTCCTCAAATCAGGGGGTGAATCACAAGCCGCCTCGCGCGGGGCGATGGCCGCCGCCCCCACCATCAGAAACCCTTGAAATCGCTGCCCGGGCTGCGGGCCAAGCGCGGCGGCACACTGTCCTTACCCGCATAAAATGCACGGTTTGCGCAAACGCGCGGCAAGTCGCCAACAAACGGGTTGGACCTTGTAATTGTCGGAATCCCATGGACTTCAATTTCCTCACCAAAATTTTCGGCAGCCGTAACGACCGCCTCCTCAAGCAATACCGCAGCACGGTCGCCCGCATCAACGCCATGGAGGCCGGCCTGGAGTCGCTTTCCGACGAGGCACTGAAAGCCAAAACCGAGGAGTTCAAACAACGGTTTGCGGGTGGGCAAACTCTGGACGATTTGCTGCCCGAGGCATTCGCGTTGGTGCGTGAGGGCTCCAAGCGGGTGATGAAGATGCGCCACTTCGATGTGCAACTGGTGGGTGGCATTGCCTTGCACCAGGGCAAGATTGCCGAAATGCGCACCGGCGAGGGTAAAACCCTGACCGCTACGCTGGCGGTGTACCTGAATGCCTTGTCCGGGCGCGGCGTGCATGTGGTGACGGTCAATGATTACCTGGCGGCGCGCGACGCGCAGTGGATGGGACGCCTCTACAACTTTTTGGGCTTAACCGTCGGCATCAACTATCCCAACGTGCCGCGGGAGGAAAAGCAAGCGGCCTACAACGCCGACATCACCTACGGCACTAACAACGAATACGGCTTTGACTATTTGCGTGACAACATGGTCTACGAAGCCACGGACCGTGTGCAACGCGCGCTGAACTATGCCATCGTCGACGAAGTGGACTCGATCTTGATTGACGAGGCGCGCACGCCCTTGATCATCAGCGGACAAGCGGAAGACCACACCAATCTCTATGTGGCTATAAACACGGTGGTGCCGCAACTCGAGCGACAGGAAGGCGAAGAGGATCCGCGCACCGGAGAGGGTGTGACCAAGCCCGGCGATTTCACGGTGGACGAGAAGGGCCACCAAGTCTTCCTGACCGAGCGCGGACACGAAAGTGCTGAGCGCATTTTGGGTTCTATGGGCTTGATACCCGAAGGGGCCTCGCTGTACGACCCGGCCAACATCACCCTGATGCACCATCTGACAGCCGCATTGCGTGCGCACCACATTTACCACCGCGACCAGCATTACGTGGTGCAGGCCGGCGAAATCATCATCGTGGACGAGTTCACCGGGCGTCTGATGACCGGGCGGCGATGGAGCGATGGACTGCACCAGGCCGTGGAAGCCAAAGAGGGTGTCGAGATCCAGGCTGAAAACCAGACCATGGCGTCTATTACTTTCCAGAATTATTTCCGCTTGTATGCCAAGTTGGCCGGCATGACCGGCACCGCCGACACCGAGGCCTATGAGTTCCAGGAGATTTACGGCCTGGAGACCGTCGTTATCCCGCCCAACCGGCCCAGCAACCGCACCGACCAGCTGGACCGCGTTTACAAAACCACCAAAGAAAAGTACCAGGCGGCCATTGCCGACATCCGCGAGTGCCACGAGCGTGGCCAACCCGTGCTGGTGGGCACCACATCCATCGAAAACTCGGAAATCATCGCCCAGTTACTGGAGCAGGAAAAGCTACCGCACCAGGTGCTCAATGCCAAGCAGCACGCGCGCGAGGCAGACATCATTGCCCAGGCTGGCAGCCGGGGCGTGATCACCATTGCCACCAATATGGCCGGGCGCGGCACCGACATCGTGCTGGGGGGCAATATTGAAAAGTCGCTGGAAGCGATTGAGGCCGACGCCGCGCTGGACGATGCCGCCAAAGCCGAGCGTATCCAAACTTTACGCGGTCAATGGAAGATTGACCACGAGGCTGTGAAAGCCTTGGGGGGCTTGCGCATCATTGCCACCGAGCGCCACGAGTCGCGCCGCATCGACAACCAGCTGCGCGGACGCTCGGGCCGCCAGGGTGACCCTGGCTCGTCACGCTTTTATCTGAGTCTGGACGACGCGCTGATGCGCATCTTCGCGGGCGAGCGCGTCAAGTCCATCATGGAACGGCTGAACATGCCCGAGGGCGAAGCCATTGAGGCGGGCATGGTCACGCGAAGCATTGAGAGCGCGCAACGCAAAGTCGAGGCACGCAATTTCGACATGCGTAAGCAGCTGTTGGAGTACGACGATGTATCCAACGACCAGCGCAAAGTGATTTACGAGCAGCGCAACGCGATTTTGGATGCCGAAGATCTGAATGCCGAAGTGGCTGGATTGCGCCAGGGGGCTATCAGCGACCTGGTCCACCAGTATGTACCGCCCGAATCGGTCGAAGAGCAGTGGGACCTGCCCGGATTGCAGCGCGCCTTGCAGGCTGATTGGCAGATCAACCTTGATTTGGTGGGCGCGGTGGCCCGGTCCCAGTCCATGACCGATGAAGACATTGTGAAAACTGTGATGGAGGCAGCGGACGCTTTGTTCGCTGGCAAAGTGGAGCAAATTGGCGCGGAGAACTTCACCCGTTTTGAGCGCATGGTCTTGCTGCAAACCATTGACTCGCACTGGCGCGACCACCTCAGCGCATTAGATTACCTGCGCCAGGGCATTCACTTGCGGGGCTATGCCCAGAAGCAGCCCAAGCAGGAATACAAACGCGAGGCGTTTGAGCTATTCGGGCAGATGCTGGATTCCGTCAAAAACGCCGTCACCAGCACGCTGATGACGGTGCGCATCCAGACCCGTGAGGAGCTCGATGCCGCTGCCCAGCAGATCGAAGCCAAAGGCGAAAATATTTCTAATATCACCTACACGGCCCCGACCGAAAGTGGCGAGCCGGAAATCGTCGCGCAAGAGGTGCCTCCATTTGCATTGGCTGGCAGCGCCGGCGCGCTGAATTTCGCCGGTGTGGGACGCAACGAAGCCTGTCCCTGCGGCAGTGGCAAGAAATACAAGCACTGCCACGGCAAACTCTCCTAAACCCCTTTTGAGCCACCGCTTATGCCCGTTCATTTGCACAGTCCCGCGCCTGAATCCTTGCTGCCGATCGCGGGGGTGCGCATCGGCACCGCGCAGGCGGGTATCCGAAAGGTCGGGCGCCGCGACCTGACGGTTTTTTTGCTCGATCCAGGTGCCAGTGTGGCAGGTGTTTTCACGCAAAACCGGTTTTGCGCGGCGCCAGTGCAAGTCTGCCGGGAGCACTTGTCCGGCGCGCGCGCCGTGCGCGCTTTGCTGATCAATACGGGTAACGCCAACGCCGGTACCGGCGTGCAGGGACTGGCAGATGCGCGTGCGGCATGTGCGGCCTTGGCCGTTGCGCTGGGCGTGGATGCGCAGGCGGTTCTGCCGTATTCAACCGGTGTCATCATGGAGCCGCTGCCGCTGGAACGTTTGGTGGCCGGCTTGCCTGCGGCGATTGCCAATGCGGATTCCGAAGCCCGTGGCATGCAGTGGTTCAACGCCGCGCAAGGCATCATGACCACCGACACCGTGCCCAAGGCCTTCAGCGCCACCGTGGTGCTGGGTGGCAAAACCGCGCGTATCACCGGCATCAGTAAAGGTGCTGGGATGATCCGCCCCAATATGGCGACCATGCTGGGCTTTATTGCCACCGATGCCAACATCAGCCAGCCGGCCTTGCAGGTGCTGGCCCGTGATGTGGCCGAGGCCTCGTTCAACCGCATCACGGTGGATGGCG
>CAIOUR010000283.1 GCA_903861575.1 uncultured beta proteobacterium
GCGACCGTGCGTGCGGCATTGCTCGCCGACTACCTGGCCAGCGGCGCGCGCGCCAAACCCCGCTGCCTGCGCGACGTACTGCCGCGCACCATCGCCACCACCGCGCGCGCCAGCCAGGTCGCAGCGCGCCAGCGCTTGCACCGGGGCACCGCACCCGTGGCCACGCTTGAAACCTGAGGACGCAGACCATGCACTTTCCCGACCACTTCCCATCCCGCTACTGGGCCGAATGCACGAGTGCCCACTTTGCCGCCGCCCGCGCAGCCGGTGTGATGGATCAGTCCATCGCCGTGCTGCCTGTGGGTGCCACCGAGCAGCATGGCCCGCATTTGCCCTTGCAGGTGGACAGCGCCATCGCCAACGCTTTGGTGCAATCGGCCATTGGCACCCTGACGCCCGCCACCCCCGCCTTGTTTTTGCCCACCCTGCCGGTGGGCTACAGCCCCGAGCACAGCGGCTTTGGCGGCACGCTGACCCTTAAGGCTGAGACCGTGCTGCGCCTATGGACCGACGTGGCCGAGAGTGCTGCGGCCAGCGGCATCCGCAAGCTGGTGCTGTTCAACACCCACGGCGGGCAAGCGGGATTCATGGACATCGTGGGGCGCGACCTGCGCATGCGCCTGGGCCTGACCGTGTACTGCGTCAACTGGTACCAACTCCCGCTGATGGACGCCGGTGGCGAAGATATCGCGCAACGCTTCAGCGCCCACGAACACCGCTTTGGCGCGCATGCAGGGCAGATCGAGACCGCGCTGATGTTGGCGCTACACCCAGACCAGGTCCATATGGATCAGGCGCAAAACTTCGTATCCACCTCCGAACTGCGCGCCCCGAAATTTGACCTCTTGGGCAACGGCAAAAGCGCCAAACTGGCCTGGGCGGCACAAGACTACAACCCGGCCGGGGCCATGGGCAACGCCGCTGCAGCGAACGCCGAAACCGGCCGTGCAGTGCGCGATGCCGCCGGTGCTGCATTCGCCAAGTTGCTGGCGCAAATCGCGCAGGCCTGAACAGGCCGGCGCCCCTGAGCGCCATCCTGCCACTCAGGCGTAAGTCACCCAATCCGCGTAGTGCGCATCGTCCAGGTGCGTGATGCTGTTGAAACTGAGCAGGCTGTGGCGTTTGGGGTTGAAGCTGAACACGGTGACCGCCGTGTTGCGGATGCGCATATTCAGTTCGATCGCAGCCTCAGGCGGCGCGCCCAGCACCTGCGCCACTGCAACACCAATCGGCCCGCCGCTGCTGACCACCAGGACATTGCCGCTGTGCTGCCTGCGCATATGGTCCAACGCTTCGCGCACGCCATGGGTGAATTCGGCATACGTCGGCATGCCGACCGGCGCAAGCGCGCCGTGCGCCCACTGCGTCAAACCCTGGCGCAAAACCCGGAAGTAATGGCGGTAGGCCTCGGCCGTTTCCGGTTTGGGCATGGGCAGCGGATGCACGCTGGCAATCACCGCCGCGCTGTCGTATTCATTCAAACCCCGCAAGACCAGCGGCGTGTGGCTCATGTCTGCGCCCTGCGCGATTCCGGCATAGGTTTGGGCGTGGCGGCGCAGGCTGCCGGTGATCACGGCTTCAAAGGCGATACCTTTGACCGCGAAGTATTCGCCCAGCCGCAGGCTCTGGCGTTCGCCCAAAGCGCTGAGTTGGTCATAGTCCGCAGCGCCGAACGAGGCCTGCGCGTGTCTAACGAGGTAGAGCTGTCCCATGATGTTGTTTGTCCGTGGCCTAGGCCGCTTCAGAAAAATCCAGTGTCAGCGTGTGCTGGTAATCGCGATGCGGCCCGTACCAGACATCGGCACCGAGTGCCGGGCCGTTGGGCATGTCCTCGGTTTCCAGGCACAGCGCTGCGCCGGGACCGTGCGCCACGCCCAGAGGCGGCGCCGTAGTCCGCAAATTCGCGCTGGCGTAGACATGCAAATACGGCCGGTCGGTGTGGACGTCCATCGCCAGCCCACCGGCCTGCAAGCGCGCAATCCGGCGCAGCGCCCCGCCCGCCCCGTCCAAAACCATGGCAGCGTCAAGTTGCGGCACGCAACCCGGCGCAATCCCTGCGCCTGCCCGGAAGTCAAAACACGTCCCTGCTACCGGCGCAGCCGCCAGCGGCAGCTCCCGCGCATCCACCGGGTGGTAGCGCTGCGCATCCACCTGCAGACGGTGGCCGCGCAGGTCGGGCTGCCCGTCGAGGTTCCAGTAGCTGTGTTGCACGATATTGAGCGGGGAGTCGCGGTCTACCCGCGCCTGGGCCTGCCACAGCAGGCGCGCGCCGTTCAGCCGGTAGGTCACCTGCGCCTGGCAGCGGCCGGGAAAACCCATGTCGCCGTGCGCGGAATCCAGGGCCAAGGTCAGCGCGTCGGCGGTTTGGCTGGCCACCGCCCACAGCTGCTCGCTCCACCCCCCGCTCCCGCCGTGCAGGCAATGGCCGTGGGGCGTGTTGGCATCCAACGGATAGCGCTGCCCGTCGCGCTCTAACGCGGCCTCGCCAATGCGGTTGGCGTAACGGCCACAGACGGCGCCCAGATAGGCCCGGTCTTGCGCGTACGCATGCGGGTCGGCAAAGCCCAGCGTCAAAGGACGCGGCCCCCGCGAGCCCCGCAACCAGAACAGCTGCATCAGCCGTGCGCCATAGGGCAGCACCCAGGCCAACAAACACTCCGTGCGCAGCACGATCACACCCGCGGGCGCATGCAAACAATCCAATTCCAACTCCTGTGTCGACGGCTTAAGGGAAATTTGCCGCACCCAGCATGGCGGCTGCCGCATTCTGCCTGCCGCCTGCGGTGCGGGCTGGCCGACAATCCCAGCATGGAAGAAGCCATCGACGAATCCAACACGCCGTTTGCCCGCATCGGCGGCGAGCCGGTCATCCACGCGGTGGTCGAGCGCTTTTACGACCTGATGGAGCTGGAGCCCGGCTATGCCGCCCTGCGCGCGGTGCATGGCAGCTCGTTGGAGCAGGCGCGCGAGCGGTTGTTCTGGTTTTTATGCGGCTGGATGGGCGGGCCGCAGCACTACACCGAGCGCTTCGGCCACCCGCGCCTGCGCATGCGGCACATGCACGCACCCATTGGCATCCTCGAGCGCGACCAATGGCTGGCCTGCATGGCGCAGGCCATGGCCGAGACCGGCGTCCCTGAAGATTTGCGCCTGCGGCTGGAGACCTCGTTTTTCCAAACCGCTGACTGGATGCGCAACGTCGCAACCTAACGGACACCCCCATGCCAACTAGCGCTCTGCACACCGCCTGGCAGCTGCTGACCTCGCTGGATCCCCAGCTGCTGGCCATCGTGGCGCGCTCGCTGAGCGTGAGCGCGCTGGCCTGCGTCCTGGGCTGTGCGGCGGGGCTGGTGTGCGGCGCTTACCTGGGCGTGGCGCGCTTTACCGGGCGCGGCGCGCTGCTGACCGTGCTGCACGCGCTGCTGGCCGTGCCCTCGGTGCTGGTGGGTTTGTTGGTCTACTTGTTACTGTCGCGCTCGGGGCCGCTGGGTGCTTGGGGCTGGCTGTTCAGCTTCAAAGCCATGGTGCTGGCGCAAGCGGTGCTGGTGTTTCCGGTGGCCGCTGCGCTGTCGCGCCAGGTGGTGGACGATGCCGAGGTCTTGCATGGCGAGCAGCTGCGCTCCTGGGGCGCGGGCACGGCGATGCGCGCGGTGCTACTGGCCTGGGACGCGCGGCTGGCGCTGCTGATGGTGGTGATCACGGCGTTCGGGCGGGCGATTTCCGAGGTCGGCGCGGTGATGATCGTGGGCGGCAATATCGATGGCTTCACCCGCGTCATGACCACAGCGATTGCGCTGGAGACGTCCAAAGGCGATTTGCCGCTGGCACTCGGGCTGGGGCTGGTGCTGCTGGCGCTGGTGCTTGTGCTGAACGCGCTGGTGGCGCTGCTGGCGCGCTGGTCAACCTGGGATGGCCGGGGCGCAGGCAGCGTGGCAGGGGCGCTGTGATGGAACTGCTGTCCGTCCACGAGGCGAGCGTGCGCCTCTCCGCGCAGACCGGGGCGCAGTTGGCGCTGAACAAGGTGTCGCTGCGCATCGCAGCAGGCGAACGCATCGCGCTGGTCGGCTCCAACGGCTCTGGCAAAAGCACCTTGCTGCGCCTGATCAACGGATTGCTGTTGCCGGTGCAGGGCCATGTGCATGCACCAAACGGCCTATCGCAAGCCATGCTGTTCCAGCGCCCGCACATGCTGCGCCTGTCGGTGCTGCGCCACGTGGCCCTGGGCCTGTGGTTGCGCGGCGCGTCGTGGTCTGCGGCGCTGGTACGGGCCCTGGACGCCTTGCAGCGCGCGGGCCTAGCCCAGCTCGCCGGTCAGGCGGCGCGCACGCTGTCGGTGGGCCAGCAACAGCGCGTGGCCATGGCACAGGCGCTTGCCCTGCAACCGGCGCTGCTGCTGCTGGACGAACCCACGGCCAGTCTGGACCCGCACGCCAAACGCGAGGTCGAAGCACTGATGGAAGATTTCGCCCGCAGCCACCCGCAGGCCGCCATGGTCTTTGCCAGCCACAACCTGGGGCAGGTCAAGCGGCTGGCACAGCGGGTGGTCTACCTGGAGGGTGGGCGGGTGTTGGCCGACCTGCCGGTGGCAGACTTCTTCGACCCCGCTGTGCTGCAATCGCGCAGCGCCAGCGCCCATTTTTTTACCCAAGGAGAACTCGCTTGAAACGTATCCCCCAACTGATTGCCGCAGCCCTGCTCGCTACCGCATCGATGGCCCAAGCCCAGAGTATCGTGATGGCCTCCACCACCTCGACCGAACAGTCCGGCTTGTTCGGCCATCTGCTACCCGCCTTCACGGCGGCGACCGGCGTCACGGTCAAAGTCGTTGCGGTGGGCACGGGCCAGGCGATTGACATGGGGCGGCGCGGTGATGCGGATGTGCTGTTTGTGCATGACCAGGTGGCCGAAGAGAAAGTCGTGGCCGAGGGCTTTGCGCTCAAGCGCACGGCGGTGATGTACAACGACTTTGTGCTAATCGGCCCGGCTGCCGACCCGGCCAAACTGCGCGGCAAAGACATCGCCGCAGCGCTGGCCAAAGTGGCCCAAAGTAACGCCGCGTTCATTTCGCGCGGCGACAAAAGCGGCACCCAC
>CAIOUR010000284.1 GCA_903861575.1 uncultured beta proteobacterium
CAATGAGCGCTGATGCGGGCAGGGACCGGCGGTGGTCGTTGGCGTGGCGCGGCTGGCCGGCCCATACCAGCCCGACGCGCGGCTTGCCATCGTTGGTGGGCTGCCGCAAAAGCGCAGGAGCCTCGCCCTGTGGCGGACGCAGGTAGGCGCGGGCCAAGGGCAGCGCCTGGGGGCAAAGGCCCAGGCGAAGGGGAAGGCTCATCAGGGGAACCACGTAATCGAGCCGCCCGTCAAACGACAAACGCTCGGGGCTGTCCGGACGCGAAACCACACGGACTCCGGGAAAACTGCTCGCAAACAGGATCACCAGGCTGGCAGGCACCTCCAAGATGACCTCTGCGCCCAGAGCGGATAGCTGTGCCGCCAGGGGTGCGAACTGCATCGAGTCGCCCAAACCCTGCTCGCCCCAAACGTAGATGCGTTTACCCGCCAAGGGCTCTCCCAGCCAAACGGGCAGGCCCAGCGCCCGGCGAACCTCCGGGAATTCGGTCCAGCGCCAGCGCCACTCATATGCGGCCCAACCCGCCTCAAAATCCATGCGGCACAACAACTCAGCAGCTAAATTCCAGTGGCCCAGCGCGTAGCCGGGGTTCAGGGCCACGGATTGCCGGTGACAGGCCAAGGCAGCGTCGGGCATCTCAAGCTCGCCGAATACCTTACCCAAAGTCGTAAGGACTTCCTCAAATTTCTGGAGCGGGCCGTGCGGCAAGCCGACGGGAATATCAGGTAGCAGATCCGGTTTATTCGATAAGCTATTGATTAAGTTCAACAAATCATGCGGGATGTTAAGTGATTCCGAGAATACGCGGCACCACAAAAGAACTGCGCGGCTCAGATGCTGCGCCGCCAGCGGCAGCTGACCCAACCAGGCAAACGCGTTACCCAGATTGGCGTAGGCCG
Organism: uncultured beta proteobacterium; assembly: GCA_903861575.1. Classification (GTDB taxonomy): domain Bacteria; phylum Pseudomonadota; class Gammaproteobacteria; order Burkholderiales; family Burkholderiaceae_C; genus Allorhodoferax. The sequence continues at coordinate 901 of CAIOUR010000284.1, forward strand.
GGTAGCTCAGCGGGTCTCGCTCCAGCACCTTGCGGTAGACGGGAACTGCATCGGCGTGGTGCTTGTGTAACTGCAAGAAGCAGCCCAGATCAATGAGTGTCGCGGTAGCGCCGGCCCGGTCGCCAATCAGGTCCTGTGCGGCATGCAGGTTGGCATAAGCCATGGCCAAAGGCGCAATTGCCAGCGAACGGCTGAACAAATCTGCAGCAATCCGGTGTTCACCTCTGCCTGCGGCCAGAACGCCAAGCTGGTGCAGGCATAAGGATGTCAATTGGGGCTGATCCACCAGCTGACGGTACCCGGCGCGGGCGGCATCCAGGTCACCGCACGCGTGGCTTTTCACGGCACGCCCGAACTCTGGAAATGCGGTGGCAGCCTGTTCAATGGGGTTCACCGTCAGCGCCTGCGGGGTTGGGCTTTCAACGATCAGTGAACCGGCACGTGGCGGTGTCGTGGCTATGGCGGACAACAAAATGCAACTATGATTGCGATCAAAATATGATCAGGGAGTATGACATGAAGGGTGTTTTCCAAGCCCTTGGCGGCGCGGCTTTGCTCGCGATGCTTGTGGGATGTGCGGCGCATCAACCAGGGCCGTTTTCATCGCTTGACTCCGCCACGCCGTCCTGTACCAGGCTGCTGCGTGAGTACGGCTCCGTTGAAGGACTTCGATTGCAGGTTCAGCGCGATACCGAACAAATGCGACCAGACCCAACGATCCCCGTGTACTTCTGGCCAAGGGTTGCGGGCGCCTTCATGGGTGCCTCGCAGGCCATCGCCACAGCGGACCACAGACTACAGCAACTACGCACAGCGATGGAAAACCAACAATGCCGAACACCCCAGGAAATCTGAGGCTGATACAGGCAAGCTCGGCTGATTAGTTGGCTGCAATCTTGACCACTATGCGCCCACGCACCTGCCCAGCCATCAAGGCCTGGGCTTTTTCTACCGCCTGGTCCAGGCTGACTTCTTCCACCATGGATTCCAGTTTGTTGCTATCCAAATCGCGGGCCAACCGGTCCCAAGCCGTCTGGCGCAGCGCACGCGGTGCCATCACCGAATCAACGCCAAGTAGCGCCACGTTGCGCAAAATAAACGGCACTACCGTGGTCGGTAAATCGCGTCCCTGCGCCAGTCCGCAGGCCGCGACCGCTCCCCCGTAGCGGGTTTGTGCCAAGGCGTTGGCCAGCGTGTGCGAGCCCACGCTGTCCACCACCGCCGCCCAACGCTCGGCCTGCATGGGTTTTCCGGCCGCCGACAAGGCCGCGCGGTCTATGACCTCGTGCGCGCCCAAAGCCTGTAAATACGCAGCCTCAGCCAGCTTGCCGGTGCTGGCAACCACCCTGTAGCCCAGGCTCGACAACAGCGCCACGGCCACGCTGCCCACGCCGCCGCTGGCACCGGTGACCAGCACTTCACCATCTACTGGCTGGACGCCGTGGCGCTCCAAAGCCATCACACACAGCATGGCGGTGTAACCCGCGGTTCCGATGGCCATGGCCTGCCGGGCGCTGAAGGCCGCAGGGCGGCGCACCAGCCAATCGCCTTTGAGGCACGCCTGCTCGGCCAGACAGCCCCAGTGCGTCTCGCCAACGCCCCAGCCGTTGAGCACGAAGGCGTCGCCGGCCTTCCAATCCGGATGCTGCGATTCCAATACGGTGCCGGCCCCGTCAATACCCGCGACCATGGGCCACAAACGCACCACCGGCGCGGCATTGGTGATCGCCAGGCCGTCTTTGTAATTGAGCGTGGAATAGTCGATTTCTACACGGACGTCACCCGCAGACAAAACAGGAGCCGCAATAGCTGAAACGCTGGCGTTGAAGGTAGGTTCTTTGTTGAGCAATAAGGCACGCATAGAAGGTTCTCGAATAGGTTAGCGATGAGATGACCGCGATTCTGACTCAGCTAGGCCGGGTCATGCGAAACAGGCGATCGGGGTCCAGCGTGAAGTAGTCACCGGGGCCGCCTGCGCGCATCACCGGCTGGCCTTTTGCCGTCCGGTAGACGCCTTCTTCAATCAGGCTCTCATCAATATGCACTGCGACCACCTCCCCCATGGTCAGCCAAGTGCTGAGCGCGGTGCCCGCATGGCTTTGCAGCTGGATGATCTGCGTGACTCTGCATTCCATAGATACCAAGCTGGCGGCGACACGAGGCGGCATTACCAGCCGCGAAGGCGCTGCTTCCAAACCCGCGAGCTCAAATTCGTTCACACCATGCGGAACTGGGGCGCAGCTTTGGTTCATGGCCTCTGCCAGCGGGTGGCTCACCAGGTTCCAGACAAATTCACCGGTGGCACGCGCGTTGCGCAGACTGTCTTTCTCACCCAGGCTGGAGAAGCCAATCAGCGGTGGTGTGTAGTTGAAGGCATTGAAAAAGCTGTACGGTGCGAGATTGGGTGTCCCGTCCTCCGAACAGGTG
>CAIOUR010000285.1 GCA_903861575.1 uncultured beta proteobacterium
GGGCGGCACGTTCAGCAACATCTCGAGCGCCACCGCTTCGACGTACACGCTGGTTGACGCGGACGACGGCAACAAGATCCGCTGCGACGTAACCGGCACCAACAGCGCGGGGAACGCGACAGCGCACTCGAACCAGCTCGGTCTGGTCCTCGAACCCGGTGTCCCCGTCAACACCGTCGCCCCGGTCGTGTCGGGAACGAAGACTGTCGGGCAGACGTTGTCCTGTACCACCGGTACCTGGACCGGCATCGGCGGAATCACGCACACGTACGCGTACCAGTGGCAGCGCGACTCGCAGGGCACGGGCGGCTTCTCGAACATCGGTAGCGCCACCTCAAGCACGTACGTTCTCGTGGACGCCGACGACGCCTGCAACACCCGTTGCGTCGTTATCGCCACCAACGATGTCGGAGCGAGTTTGGGTGCGAACTCGAACACGTACGGCACGATCGCGGAACCTGTCCCGACGAACTCGGTCGCACCGGCGGCTACAGGCGTGACGCAGGTCGGGTTGACCGTCACCTCGGATCACGGCACCTGGACGCACATGGGCGGCACGATCGCCACCTACGCGTACCAGTGGCAGTCCGCCGCGACGTCCGGTGGCAGCTACTCGAACATCAACGGCGCGACCTCCGCGAACTACTCGCCCGTGTCAGGCGACCTGACGAAGTACCTGAAGTGCGCTGTCACCGCGACGAACACGGGCGGCACCGCGTCCGCTGTTCTCTCGAACGCGCTCGGCCCGGTCGTGGGTGTGTTGACCGCGGACTTCGAGCTAGGCACGAACACGAACACGATCGCGACGTCGGACACGGGGAGCTTGTCGGCGTGGGACACCGTCACCATCGGCGCGAGCGCAGCCGCGATCTACGACACCGCGCACGCGTTCGGAGGAACCAAGGCAGCGAAAATCTCGACCGGTGCCAGTTCGGTCACGTCGCTGCTGCAGTGGGACACCCTGTTCGGAACCCGCACCAACCATTACGGACGCGTCTACCTGTACCTGACCGGGAACCCCGGCACGACCCTCGTTTTCGCTCTCGCGAAGAACGGCGCCACGAAAGCCGCGGACATACGGATCTTGACTACCGGCAAAATCCGTTGCACCGACAGCGCCGCCGGGACAGCGACAAGCGGCGGTGGCATCGTCCTGAACCAGTGGAACAAGGTCGAGTTCCACATCGTTCACTCCGCCACAGTAGGTGTCGTCGAGGCGAAGCTTTACAACACCGCGACCGCGACTACCCCGGACGAGACGATCACTCTGTCCGCCGCGAACACGTTGACGCAGGCAACGAACATCGCGTTCGGAATCACCGTCGCCGTCACGAACGTCGGCCCGTACTGGGTCGACGGCATCGTCGCCGGGAACCTGTCGTACCCGACCGTCGCCGCGACCAGTCCGGCGCAGAACGTAATCTCCAACAGGATCTTCTACTACTACGACTAGGAGGCCGCATGGGCGGTGACACGTACTTCGACAAAGACCTCGGCCGCAGCCAAGCAACCGGGGTCGGCACCAACAGCGGCCAGACAACAACGATCGCCGCCTGTAACGCCGGAAACCGTTGGAACGTCACCGGCATCCAGGTGTCCGGCGACGCCGCCGCACTCGTCACGATCGAGTCTCCCGCGTCGACGATCCTCTGGTCGAAAAGGTTCGCCGGCTCGTTCGCCGCGTCCGAGGGGTTTCCGCTCGGCCAGATGAAAGGCGGTGTCGCTGCCGCGGTGCTGGTGAAGGTCAGCGCCTCGACGTCGAACTGTGAGGCGAACATCCAGGCGATCCAGATCCCTGACTAAGCCGTGGCTGGAACGACTCTCGCCCAGTTCAGGACGGCCATCTCGCAGAAGCTCGGGCTGAACAACGACCCGTCCTACGACCAGCCCAGCATAGATATCTGGGTCAACCAGGGCATCGCGGACGTCTGCGCGCTCGTAGTCCAGGCCGCTCATCA
>CAIOUR010000286.1 GCA_903861575.1 uncultured beta proteobacterium
TCGGACACCCACGTGATGGGTCTTTTCATTGGCGCTGGATTGGCTTGCTTTTGGAATCCCATAACGCATGCCGACGTTCCACTGGATTTTTGCCGTAATGCAGGTTTGCGTATCCCCTTGATCTTGTGGACGCTCGGCTTCTTGTTGTGGATGGGATGGACGTGGCATGACCAAATTCCCTTTGTGTATCTGGGTGGTTTTGCCGTGTTCTCCTGCCTCAGCGCCTTCTTGATCGTGTTGGTTACCGAGGCATCTCCGGTCGCGCAATTCAGCGTGCCCGTGATGCAAGCTGTAAAAGCCCCGTTGCATTGGATTGGCACGCGCTCGTATTCACTGTACCTGTGGCATTGGCCTATTTTTATCTGGATCAATCCGCAACAGGCCTCGGTTTTTTCGGTGGTCGTGGAACGGCTGGTGCTCACCGGTCTGGCCGCCGAATGTTCCTACCGGTTTATTGAGTTGCAATGGAAAAATGCGCCATCGCCGTCTGGTCGTGCCCGCCGCAGTGCCGCGATCGCACTGGCCTTCCTACTGAGCGCCTGCTACGCGGTGCAGACCTACGCACCAGAGCCGCAAGCGCCCGCAGTTGCGGGCGCAGACTCCGGCGAACCCAGCCCGGCGGACGAAGCGTCCGATGCAGCGACACTGGACGGAAGCGGCGGTTCCAACGACAGTTTCCTGCGGTTTGACACCAACGGGCAGCGCACCCTGGTTATCGGTGATTCGGTGATGCTGGGTGCACGCGGTGCGTTGTTGCGCTCTTTCCCCAATATGTACGTCGACGCTGCCGTGGGGCGACAAGCCAGCCAAGGGTTCGCGGTGCTTCAGCAATTTTTCGAGCAGCATAAAACGCCCGACTTTGTGGTCGTTCATTTGGGAACCAATGGCTACATTTACGAGAAGCATTTCCGCCAAATCCTCGAGTTTCTGCGCAAGGCCACGCGCGTCGTGGTTGTCAACAACTACGCCGACCGGCGCTGGACCGCGCAGAACAATGAATTGATTCAGCGCGTGATCGCGGACTTCGACAATGTCCACCTCGTCGACTGGAGTTCCATCGGTCAGGAAAGCCGTGAATACTTCGTGGCTGACGGTGTGCACTTGTCGGGCAAAGGCATGCGCCGTTTTGTGAACGCCATTGGTGAGGCACTGAACCTGACCGGGGCGCCGATTGCCGAGGGAAGAAAAAGCAGGACTGGCTCGGGTCTCGTTTCCGCACCTGAGCCCTTGGAGCAGCTGGTGCCTGAGCCCCCGGCGGCTCCATGTGCTGTGGGCGATACCGCGTGCAACGGCGCGCCGGATGCCGCCGCTTCCCCCTCGGCCAGTCCGACCAGTCTGACCGGTACCAATGGCCAGACAGCAGAGCGCGATTAAGTGTGCATGCATGGCCGATGCTTTTTCAATACGAGTCCACCGAGGATTTGATTGATGGACCTACCTAGGCTTTTGGCGGGTGCGCTGTGTGTTTGTTTGGCGCTGCGCGCCCAGGCGATAGGCGTGATCAGCCTGGACGTCACCGCGCAAGCTGCGGTGCCTGATTTGGTCTGCCGGCCCAAGCCAATGCCCAGCCCCGCGCCAACCACACCGGTGGTCAATGACGACCCGCTGGTTCCACCGGATATGGAAGAGGTGGAGGCTGTGCGGCGTGAAGTCGCGACCAGCGAGCCCGAGGGCGTGCGACCTCCCGCCGGGCAACAAACGGATTTTTTCCGGCGAGCCATGGACCCGACACGGGGTTTGCGCATGGCCTTGTGGGGCGACAGCCATATGGCCGCTGCCTTTTTCTCGCAAGAGCTGATCAACCTGTCTAGCCTGCGGCCTGATCAGATCCAAAGCGCGGTGATTCCGGCCACCATGAACCGGCCCGGCGTGCGCTTGCCTGCGCGCAAAACCTGCGTATCGGCGGGTTGGTCGTATGAAGCCGCCTACCGTGGCAAAGAGGCCGCCGAAGTACCCGGCCCGGCCATGGTCAGTCTGGTCGCGCAGGAGCCGGGCGCGCTCTTGCAGTGGGACGTGCGAAACACCGAGGGTGTGGCGGTGAATAAAAAGCTGCGGCTCATGTTTCA
>CAIOUR010000287.1 GCA_903861575.1 uncultured beta proteobacterium
GAGCATCCACCGCCTTGCACAAAAACCCGCAGCTTCAGCTCGGGGTTTCCCTCCTCCGCAATCAAATCCGCTACTTTGGCTGCCGCGCTATCGGTGAAGACAATGGGAGCTGGCATTTCGATGTCAGCGGTTTGTGCTAAGGCGCTCATGTGCAATTCCGGAAAAAGTGGTGACTGCTAAATAGTACAGCAAAACGGTCGGGAATTATGTCGGCTCCCCATTGCCCCTTGGACCGGACGGGCCAATTGGCGAAGTTGGGCTTACCGAGGGCCCCCGCCCGGCTCAGGCGTTGTTGGCAGCCAGTTTGAGGGCGTGCTTTTCTTCGGGCAGCAAGGGCGTCAGCCGCCCGTCAATAAGGGCACCCTCATGCATCTCGAGGGCGCCGTAGAACACATCGCCTCGAATCCGGGCCTTGGGCTGCAACTCCAGCAGCATCTTGGCGTGCACCGCGCCGTTCACAACGCCATTGATGATGATGTGATCCGCCCGCACCTCACCGTCAACCACCGCCGACTCGGCAATCACCAGAATACTGGGGCTGCTTTCCTGGGCAGACAAATTGCCGGTAACCAGGCACTCGACCCGGAGGCCCTCAGAGAACGACATATCGCCCACCAGTTGCGTACCTCCAGCAATCAAGCTTTTGAGTGGTGGTTGCTTCTTTTTGTTAAACATGGATTCAAACCTTTCTTGTTGCGCTGCTAGATCTTCGCAGATTGGGTGGCTCGGAGTACGCCGCCCTGGAACAATTTAACGGTGATGCCTTTGACAAGCACTTGCGCCGGAACGTCGTAAAAACCTTCGAGCCTGCCATACTGACCCAACTTAACCGGAATGCCTTCCGCTCCGCTGCCTACAGCAGTCCAGGGCTTGCCGTTCATGACGCCCACAAAAGCGAGTTCCAAATGCCCGGTGAACTCAGCTGGGTTCTTTTTGGCTTGTATCAACAAAACCTGCCAGCGTATTTTTCCATCCGGCTGGGTGTCGGCCTGCAATGCCCGGATCGTAACCCCCTCGGTACCCAACGAAGGGGTCAACTTCTCGAAGAAACCAAGATCATCCTTCAGGCGACGGTTCTCATCCTCCAGCGCCTTGAGTTGCATGAGAATTTTTTCAGACGACGCCTTCTCCGCAGTGATCAGTGTGTTGGCCGTATTGGCAACCGACTGGGCCTCATCACGCTGCACGCGAGTCTGCGCAAGCTCGGCGTCCCGCATCGCGGCCTGCTCACGCAAACGCACCAATTCAGCCTGCGTTCCGCCTTCTATGCCGGCAATTTCGCGGCCAAACTCAAAAGCCCACAGCCCAATCGCCAAACAAAACCCTATCACAGTCGCTGCCAGAGCCCAGCGAATAGGCCATGGGAATGCACTGCGCACCATCATCCGGGGCGCGCTGATAGTCAAGCGGCGGCGAAGCAAGCGTAAACGCATAGCAATGAGTGATAAGAAAAAAACCGCCCGAGCTGCGAACCGGGGCGGTTTTGATTAAACGCTGACCGATTAGCGTTTGGAGAACTGCTTGCGACGGCGCGCGCCATGCAAGCCGATCTTCTTACGCTCAACCTCGCGGGCGTCGCGGGTGACGAAACCAGCTTGACTCAAGGCGGGCTTGAGTGCCGCGTCGTAGTCAATCAGCGCGCGGGTAATACCGTGGCGGGTTGCGCCGGCTTGGCCTGATTCGCCGCCGCCAGCGACGTTGACCATGATGTCAAACGTCTCGGCGTGGTTGGTCAAAAACAGAGGTTGTTTGCAAATCATGATCGAGGTCTGGCGTCCAAAAAACGCCTCGATATCTTTGCCGTTCACCGTGATCTTGCCAGTACCTTTTTTGATGAAAACACGCGCGACGCTGGACTTGCGACGGCCCGTTCCATTGTTCCATTCACCGATCATGAGGTCACTCCTGGGATTTCCAGCACTTTAGGCTGTTGCGCGGTATGAGGATGATCAGAACCGC
>CAIOUR010000288.1 GCA_903861575.1 uncultured beta proteobacterium
CACCCACCCGCAGCCCGCGCGCGCATTTCGAGCAGCTGCTGACCGAAGCCCCGGGCCAAGCGGCAGGCGCGCTGCCGGACACGGCGTTTTTGTTCGGCTCCGAGCGCTTTGGCATGCGCAATGAGGATGTGTACCGCTGCCACGTGGCGCTGAGCATTCCCAGCAACCCGCAATTCGGCTCGCTCAATATCGGCGCGGCGCTGCAGGTGATTGCGTATGAATGGCGGCTGGCGTTGGGGGGCTTTGATGCGCCATTGAGCCCGACCGCTGCGGCAGGGAATGCGGCCGATGCGGCCCAGGTCGCGGGCATGTTGGCGCATCTGGAGGAAAGCCTGGTCGCCCTGGAATACCTGGACCCGGCGGCCCCCAAAAAGCTCATGCCGCGCCTGAATGCGCTCTTCAACCGCGCTGCCGTCACGCAGGAAGAAGTCCACATCGTCCGCGGCATCGCCAAGGCGGTGTTGCAGCAGCGCGCGCGTCTGCAGGCCGCAACAACCCCGACTGACGCTTCGGGCGACACCAAGGGATAGACTCTGCGGCATGTTTTCCCGCATCCGCTCTGACATCCAGTGCATTCTGGATCGCGACCCCGCAGCCCGCAGCACCTGGGAGGTCATCACCTGCTACCCCGGCCTGCATGCGGTTGTTTTGCACCGTCCCGCGCACTGGTTCTGGACCCACGGCTTCAAATGGCTGGGCCGTTTCACCTCGCACATCGCCCGTTTTTTAACTGGCATTGAAATCCACCCCGGTGCCACCATTGGCGAGCGCGTGTTTTTCGATCACGCCATGGGCACGGTGGTGGGTGAAACCGCAGAGATCGGCGACGGCTGCACGATTTACCAGGGCGTCACACTGGGCGGTACATCGCTCTATAAAGGCGCCAAACGCCACCCGACATTGGGCAAAGACGTGGTGGTCAGCGCCGGGGCCAAGATTCTGGGCGGCTTTGAGGTGGGCGACGGCGCCAAGATCGGCAGCAACGCGGTGGTCATCAAACCCGTTCCCGCCGGTGCCACGGCGGTCGGTATTCCAGCGCGCATCATCCAAAGTAAAGCGGGCGAGAGCCCCGACGTAGCGGCCCAGCAACCGAAGTTCAGCGCTTACGGCATCACGCAGGAGGACGACCCCGTCAGCCAGGCCCTGCGCGGCCTGTTCGACAGCGCCTCCACCCAGGACAAACAGATTGCACTGCTGTGGCAGGCACTGGACCAAGTCTGCAAGCGCCAGCAACTCGCGCTGCCCGCGGACGCCGCCCGCATCGAATGCTTCGAGGCGGATAAATTGAACCAGATCGTTGGGAAGTAGCGCCGCAGCGCAGCGCGCTTCAGCTTTTTGTGCGTAAGGCGTTGGGCGGCCGGAAGGCTTTACACACCGCCTCATCGGTTTCCAAGTAAGGCCCGCCGATCAGGTCGATGCAATAGGGCACTGCGGCAAAGATGCCGGGTACTTTTGCGCTGCCGTCGGCGTTTTTCAGCCCTTCCAAGGTTTGGGCAATCGCTTTGGGCTGGCCGGGCAAATTCAGGATCAATGCCCGGTCGCGCACCACCGCCACCTGGCGTGAGAGGATGGCCGTGGGCACAAATTGCAGGCTGATCTGGCGCATCTGTTCGCCAAAGCCGGGCATTGCTTTGTGTGCCACCGCCAGCGTGGCCTCGGGCGTCACATCGCGCAGCGCCGGGCCGGTGCCACCGGTGGTCAACACCAGGCAACAACCGGCATCGACCAGTTCAATCAGGGTTTGGCTGATCTGCGCCTGTTCGTCTGGAATCAGCCGCGCTTCCCAGTGAATGGGGTTGCGCAGTGTGCGGCCCAGCCATTCTTTGAGGGCGGGCAGGCCTTTGTCTTCATACACGCCGGTGCTGGCGCGGTCGCTGATGGAGACGATGCCAATGGTGACGGGGTCGTGCATGGCGGAGTCCTGCTGGCGTGGCTTAGGCGTCGAAGCCTGGGTTGATGGGCGGCGCCGTGTCGGCTAGCGTGTGCGCATCGGCCTGGTTTTCGCCAGAAAGTTCGGCATGCACCAGCTGGAATATCTCGCGGTAGGCGCGGCCGTGGCGGGGTGCTGCGCCGCGCTTTTCGGGTTGCGCATCTTTGCGAGCCTGCCGCACCAGGGCGCGCAGTTGCTGGCTGTCGGTGCGCGGGCTGAGGTTGATCCATTGCCCCAGCGCGTCATCGTCTGCCACCAAGCGGGTGCGCCAATCTTCAGCGGCATGCAGGGTCTGGGTTTGCAGGGCAGACGGCGTGTGCTGCTCCACCAGCGCTTGGCGGATGGCGGCATGCTGTTCTTCGGGTAGCAGGCGCATGAGCTTGCCGATGAACTGCATCTGGCGGCGCTTGCCCTCAAAGTTGGTGATGCGTTTGGCCTCGGCGACGGCATCGCTGAGTTTGTCGGGAAGGCCCAAGCGCTCAAACAATTCGCTGCGCAGCGTCAGCAGGTCTTCGCCGAGTTTTTGGATTTCCAGGCTTTCGCGCTTGAGGTCGGTGCGCGTGGGCTCGTCCGTTCCTTTGAGTTCGCGCTTGTATTCCAGATCCAATGCGCTGCCCTCGGCTACGAAGTGGCCTTTGACGTAGTAGCCCTTTTTCAGTTTTCTCGACATAGCCAAGTATCATAGCCCTCGCTATGAAGAACACCCCACGCGCCGCCGCAGCGGCCTCCAAGACCGGCCCATCCCGCGCAACCTCCTCCGCACCATCTCAGAAGCTCCCGCGCAGCAGCGCTAAGCCGCTGCAAGGCTTTGCCTACAGCCGGGCTTTTTTTGAGTCGCGTGTCGACGCAGCTTTGAAGGCCGCGAAAAAGCTGGGTGCTACCGATGCAGCCGCCGAGGTATCGGAAGCCTGTGGCCTTAGCGTATCGGTGCGAAATGGCGCATTGGAAAACGTAGAGCGCAACCGCGACAAAGGTTTGAGTGTCACCGTGTATTGCGGTCAGCGCCGCGGCAATGCGAGCACCTCGGATTTTTCGGATGCAGCGATCCAGCAAACGGTACGTGCGGCTTATGACATCGCGCGTTTCACCGCCGAAGACTCTTTTGCCAGTCTGCCCGATGCTGCAGATATTTGCCCGGAACCCGAGCGCAGCCGGGACCTGGAATTGTTTTACCCCTGGGATCTGGACAGCGAAACCGCCACGCAGATCGCGCTGGAATGCGAAGCGGCGGCCTTGTCGGTGGACAAGCGCATCACCAACAGCGAAGGCGGCGCGGTATCGGCCCAGCAGTCGCATTTTTTTAGCGCCCATTCACGCGGATTTCGCGGCGGCTTTGCCAGCTCGCGCCATTCCATTTCGGTATCCCCCATCGCCGGCAAAGGCAGCAAGATGCAGCGTGACGGCTGGTACAGCTCGATGCGCCGCGCCGAAGATCTGGCTTCACCCCAGGCCGTGGGCCGTTACGCGGCCGAGCGTGCGCTCTCGCGCCTGAACGCGCGCAAGATTCCCACCACCCAATGCCCGGTGTTGTTTGAGTCGCCGCTGGCTGCGGGCTTGGTGGGGACGCTGGTGCAGGCGCTCAGCGGTGGTGCGCTGTACCGCAAGAGTTCGTTTCTGCTGAATTCCCTGGGTAAGCGGGTGTTGCCCGCGCATATTGATTTGATGGAAGACCCGTTTGTCATCGGCGGCAAGGGCAGCTCGCCGTTTGACGATGAGGGTGTGCGGGTGCGGCCACGCCAGGTGATCGAGGCTGGACGCGTACAGGGCTACTTTCTGAGCAGCTACACCGCGCGCAAGTTGGGCATGGCCACCACCGGTAACGCCGGTGGTTCGCACAACCTGGTCTTGCGCTCGCGCCAAACCCGTCCCGGCGACGATTTGGAGGCCATGTTGCAGAAACTGGGCACCGGTTTGTTTGTGACCGAGCTGATGGGGCAGGGCGTCAATTACGTGACCGGCGACTATTCGCGCGGTGCCAGCGGCTTTTGGGTCGAGGGCGGACGTATCGCGTTCCCGGTGCAGGAAATCACCATCGCCGGCAACATGAAAACCATGTTCAAAGACATTGGCGCGGTGGGCTCGGATGTGTACGAGTACGGCGCGAAATCGGTAGGCTCCATCCTCGTGAACCGGATGAAGGTCGCGGGCAGTTAACTGGCCAGCGCCGCTTTGACCGCAGCGGAGACCAATCCCATTTCGGCCTTCCCTGCCAGCCGGGTTTTTACAAGACCCATGACCTTGCCCATGTCGCCAGGGCCTCTGGCGCCGAGTTCTGTCACGATAGCCCGCACGGCCAGCGCAATCTCGTCGGCACCCATGCGCTGAGGCAGGTAGCCTTCGAGGACCTTGATCTCAGAGCTTTCTTTGTCGGCGAGGTCCTGGCGCTGCGCTTGCAGGTAGGCGGCAACCGAATCTTTGCGCTGCTTGATCAGCTTGTCCACCAGCGCGACCACGGCAGCGTCGTCCAGCACGATGCGCTCGTCCACCTCGCGCTGCTTGCACGCCGCCAGCAGCAAACGGATCGTGCCCAAACGCTCGCTGTCTTTGGCGCGCATGGCGGTTTTCATGTCTTCGGTAATCTGGTCTTTGAGGGTCATTGCGAGCGGACTCCTGATGGGATGCTATTGGGGTGGTGGCATGAAAAAAGCCTGCCAAAGTTGTCTTTGGCAGGCTTTGCAGTTTTTTGAAAATGTGCTTTAGAACATCTTCTTTGGCAATTGCATGCTGCGGATGCGCTTGTAATTGCGTTTCACCGCAGCGGCTTTTTTGCGCTTGCGGATGGCAGTTGGTTTTTCGTAGAACTCGCGGGCGCGCAGGTCGGTCAGCAAACCCAGTTTTTCGATAGTGCGCTTAAAGCGGCGAAGGGCCACTTC
>CAIOUR010000289.1 GCA_903861575.1 uncultured beta proteobacterium
AAGAAAGCTGCTCCAGCTAAGAAAGCTGCTCCAGCTAAGAAAGCTGCTCCAGCTAAGAAAGCTGCTCCAGCCAAGAAAGCTGCTCCAGCCAAGAAAGCTGCTCCAGCCAAGAAAGCTGCTCCAGCCAAGAAAGCTGCTCCAGCCAAGAAAGCTGCTCCAGTGGCTCAGACCACGCTGCATCCCCGTGCTGCATGGCCTTTTCCGAGTGGTAAGAAACCCTGAAGCTCTGCTTGAAGGTAAAAAACCCGGCATGCGTGCCGGGTTTTTTTATGGGTAAAACGCTGTCAGTCGATAGCCCGACAAGCCGGGCGCAATGGCCAGTGAGCTGCGCAATAAGACTTTCAACTCGTGTGCGCTGTGGGCATCCATGGATTCTCCCCGTGCCCCCAGGTCGCTGGCCAGTAGCACCCTGCGCACCAGCGGTCGTTCAGACGCGTCTGTGATGGTTAGTTCAACAGCCGGAAAGGCAATGGGCCAATTGGCCGTATTCCTCAGGGTCAGGCTCAGCCGGTACAAATCATCCCCCAGGGGATCGTATGCAGACGATTCAATTTGAAGAAATTCCGGGGACTGTGGGGGGTGGAGTACGCACCCCACCGTTGCGCAGATGCCGCTCAGGATTGGCGTCAATGCGGGCGCACGTGCGGCCAGCATGTTCTTCTCGTGCGCTACCCACTGCGCCGCGAGCACAAGCGTCAGTAGGATCGCCGCGCCAAGCCACATCAACCGTGTAGCGTGCGCTTGTTCGCCTGCCGCAGCAGATGCGGACTCCGCAAAAAGTGTTTCCGCCGGGACAGTCGCCGATGCAGGTTCATCGAATGCAACGCTGGGCGCGGAGGACTCGGCCCGCAATGGGACTATGCCGTCTGGCTCCGGCGGCGGGATGATGCGTTGGCTGACCGCATGCATGCCGGCGTCGAAAACCTGGTCGCACTGGCCGCAGCGCACCCATCCTTCGGACGCCCGCAGCTGTTGGGGCGTGGCGCGAAACTGCGTCGCGCATTGCGGACATTGGGTGATGATGCTCATAGGGCGGCTGACATCAGAATCCAACCTTCGCGGCTGTCGAGCACCTCTAACGTGCAGTAGGGGGCGTACGCCTGCGTCAGCTCTTCGCACTGCCGCTCCAAGATGCCGGCCAGCAGCAACCGTCCGCCTGGCGCAACATGGCTGCACAGCAAGGGGGCTAATACTTTCAGGGGGGTTGCCAAAATATTGGCTACCACCAGCGCATAGGTGCCGCTTGCCAGTTCGGGGGTTCCGCTTGTGATGCGTACGCTATTCGCTATGGCGTTGGATTGGCTCGCCAGCACCGCAGCCGGATCGATGTCCACCGCCACCACGGTGCCCGCGCCGCACAAGGCCGCGCCGATGGCCAGGATGCCGGAACCGCAACCGTAGTCCAGCACACTGGGTTGTCCCGGATGCTGGGCGATCCAGCGCAGGCACATGCCGGTGGTCGGGTGGGTTCCGGTGCCAAAGGCCAGACCGGGGTCTAGCTGCAAAACCGTTCGGGCTTGTTGGGGAGCGGTGTGCCAGCTCGGGACCACCCAGAATTCGGGGGTGATTTCCACGGGGTCAAACTGCGATTGGGTCAGTCGCACCCAATCCTGCTCGGGGACGGCTTGTATCGCGGCGTGGCTGACATCTGCGCCATGCAGTTCCTCAACCAAGCGGTTTGCCGATTCGGCGTCGGCCAATTCATGGAACAGTGCGGTCACCCGTGACTGCTCCCATGCCTGTGCGGGCGGTGGCATGCCAGGCTCACCAAAAAGGGCGTTTTCCTGATCAGACCCCGCATCGGCGTCTTCCACGCTCACGCTCAGGGCATCCAGCGCCTCGAGTGTTTCGCTGACCGCATCCACACCAGCCTGCCGGCACACCAGGAGCAACTCAAACATGGGGTTTATGCGCCTTTAGCGTTTGTGCTGCTCAAGCCAGTGTTCCAAATAATGGATGTTGGTCCCTCCGGCCATGAATTTGGCGTCGTTCAACAGCTCCCGGTGCAAGGGGATGTTCGTTTTGATGCCTTCGACCGCCATCTCCAGCAGCGCGCAGCGCATCCGCGCCATCGCCTGCTCGCGGGTATCGCCGTAGGTGATGAGCTTGCCCACCATGGAGTCGTAATAGGGCGGCACAAAGTAATTGGCGTATACGTGCGAATCCACCCGAACGCCCGGACCACCCGGCGTGTGCCATGTCGTTACCCGCCCCGGGGACGGCATGAAGTTATAGGGATCCTCGGCGTTGATACGGCACTCGATCGCGTGCCCCTTCACCTCCACTTGGCGCTGGGTGAAGGGCAGCTTCATGTCGGCCGCTACCATGATCTGCGTCTTCACGATGTCGATGCCCGTCACCATTTCCGTCACCGGGTGCTCGACTTGTACCCGCGTATTCATTTCAATAAAGTAGAACTCACCGTTCTCGTATAGGAACTCGAAGGTACCCGCACCCCGGTAACCGATTTTTTTGCACGCGGCGACGCAGCGTTCGCCAATGCGCTCGATCAGCTTGCGGTTGATGCCTGGCGCCGGCGACTCTTCCAGAATTTTTTGGTGCCGACGTTGCA
>CAIOUR010000290.1 GCA_903861575.1 uncultured beta proteobacterium
CCGGTGTATTTCAAGCGGTTCTGGTTGGACTTGACCGCCTTGAGCATGAGGCCGAAGGGCGAGCGGGTGATGCGGATAGAGACGTAAAAGCTCAGAATCAGCAAAACGGCGCAGAAATAAAAACCGCTGTAGCCCACCATGGAGTAGCCAAAAAAGTTGGTGGAGGGAATTCCATCAACAATCGGAACACCAAAGAACCGGTCCCACGTCCGCGCGTCGTCTTTGGCCAGTTGCAAGCCGGTCTCGCCATTGGTTAGCGGAGTCAACACGGAATAGGCCAGGTTGTAGGCCATCTGTGCAAATGCCAATGTCAGGATGGAGAAGTAGATGCCCGACCGCCGCAGGCTGAGGTAGCCGATCAGGAGTCCAAACACGGCGGCGATCGCAACGCTCAAAATAATCGCCGGAACCACATTCATTGTCAGCAGCTTGAATGTCCAGACGGCGGTGTACGAGCCCAAGCCCAGAAAGGCAGCGTGTCCGAACGACAGGTAGCCAGTCAATCCGAAGAGAATGTTGTAGCCGATTGCGAAGATGCCGAAGATGCAAAATTTTTGCAGCAAATCGGGGTAGCCCGCACCAAAGGGTTTCAGTAATACGGGACCGGCCAGCACGGCGAGGGCAAAGCCCAGCAGCATCCAGCGGTCTTGTTTGGCAAGTGTGTTCATCATCAGTCCTCCATCACGCCTTTGCGGCCCAGCAAGCCACGCGGGCGCGTCAGCAGAATCACCACGGCCACGAGGTACACAATGACCTGGTCAACGCCGGGAATCAGCTGTTTGATTTCGTTCATCGACGCAAAAGATTGCAGAATTCCCAGCAAAAATCCGGAAGCGACTGCGCCAGGTAACGAGCCCATTCCGCCCACCACCACCACCACAAACGACAGAACCAAAAAGTCCATGCCGATCCGATAGTTGGGCGATACGATGGGGGTGTACATGGCGCCCGCAATGCCCGCCACGACCACGGCGATGCCGAAGACGATGGTGAAGCGGCGCTCAATGTGGATGCCCAGCAAGCCGACCGTCTCGCGGTCCCGCATACCGGCGCGCACCACCATGCCAAACGTGGTGAACTGCAAAAAGGCAAATACCAAGGCGATAACCACCATCGAAAAGCAGAAATACACCAGGCGCCACCAGGGGTAGCTGATACCAGCGCCCAGGCCCAGCCATTCGCCGATGTTGGCGCTGCCGTTGAACATCTCAGGTGCGGGAACCGGAATCGGCGTGGCACCGAAAAAACTCTTGATCAGCTCTTGCAGCACGATGGCCAATCCGAAGGTCACCAGGATCTGGTCCGCGTGGCTGCGGTGGTAGAAGTGGCGTATGAGCCCGCGCTCCATCAGTACCCCTAAACCGAGCATGAGCGGTATGGCCAACACGATGGACAAAGGGACCGCAAAGCTGATGATTTGCGTGCCCAGGTCACCCCACCACATTTGCAGATAGGGCACATCAACCATCATCTCCATGCCGGGGATGCTCTCGTCTTTGACTTGGGTGGAGAGCTTGAGCAGCATCTGCACGGTGACCGCGCAAAAGCCACCGATCATGAACAGTGCGCCGTGGGCGAAATTGACAACGCCTAGCGTACCGAAAATGAGTGTGAGCCCCAAGGCGATCAGCGCGTACGCGCTGCCCTTGTCAAGACCATTGAGTAGTTGGAGAAAAATAGCGTCCATGGGTTCGCCTATCCGCAGCAATTGCCACAGCGACAATCAAAAAAAGAATCGGGTTCCGTAATCTTGCAATTACTTGGAACCCGCAGGGTGCCAATGCCGGCTTCTGGACCTGATTGCCAAGTCCCGAAGCCAGTGGGAATTAGACGACAGCGACTTTGTAAGGTCCCAACTCGCCGCCGAAAATTTCCGGCTTGTATTCGACCTGGGCGCGGGGCACAACCTGGTGCACGTCCATCAGGTCCCACTTGCCGGCTGGCTTTTCCTTGCCACGCACAACCAGTACGTCTTTGAAACACTGGTGGTCTGCCGCACGGTACTCGGTTGGGCCGTTACCCATGCCGTCGAATTTGAAGCCTTCGAGTGCCTTGATAACTTGCTCGGGGTTGAACGTACCAGCGGTTTCGCAGGCGTTGGCCCAGAGCATGGTTTGCACGTAGGCCGTATGCGCTGCCTGGGATGGTGGCTCTTTGTAAGCGGCAACAAAGGACTTGGTGAAGTTCTTGGAACCTTCGTCTTTCAAGTCCCAGTCCCAGTTGGATGTGCCGAAAATGCCCTTGATCGCAGTGCCGGCACCTTGGGCCATCAGCTCGGAGAACAGCGGCACCACGATTTCAAAGCGCTTGCCGTTGGCCATCTTGTCGCGCAGGCCGAATTGCACGGCTTGGGTCAGCGAGTTGATCATGTCCTTGCCGTAGTGGTTCAGGATCAGGACGTCAGCACCCGAATTGAGCACAGGGGTGATGTACTGCGAGAAGTCGGCGGAGCCGAGCGGTGTGCGGACCGCATTCGCGGTTTTCCAGCCCAATGCCTCGGTCGAATTTTTCATGGACTCTTCTTGTGTCCAACCCCATGTGTAGTCGGCGGTTAAGTGGTACGCCACGCGCTCTTTGCCGTACTCCTTGCCCAGAACCGGGCCGAGGGCCTTGCCGGACATATAGGCGTTGAAGAAGTGGCGGAAGCCATAACGACGCTTGTCTTTACCGGTGGTGTCGTTGGAGTGCGTCAGGCAGTTCATGAAAATAACGCCCATTTCCTGCGACAGGGATTGCATGGCAATCGCCTCGGCAGAGGAGGAGCCGCCGGAGCACATGATGGCTCCGTCTTTTTCCATCATGCGACGCGCAACGCCACGGGCCACGTCGGCCTTGGTCTGCGTATCACCCTGCACGAATGTGAGTTTTTTGCCCAGGATACCGTTGCCTTTGAGCGCCAGCGGCTTCATGGTTTTGAGCATGCCGCCGTCGCCTTCGCCGTTGATGTGCTTAACGGCCAACTCATATGCACGCAATTCGTCTTTGCCTTCGTCGGCGTAGGCGCCGGTCAAAGGCAGGGTCAGTCCGATCGTGACGGTCTTGCTATCGCCCGGATCGTTGCGGAACGTGCTTGCAGACGCGTTCTTCATGTAGAAGGCCGGCGCGCTGGCGCTGGCCATCATGCCGGTGATGGATTTGAGTGCTGTGCGACGAGTCGATTGGGTCATGCGTGTTCCTATTCACAAGGGCTAGAGTTCGGACAAAAGAGTCCAACGAAAGTGAAAGGTCAGTATAGGGAAAGGCCTTGGTGCAAACAATCCATGTGCTCTAGGGTTTTCCCTAGCTTATGCATGACCTTACGGACTTCTGACTATGTTTGCAGTCCCATCGCCCATAAATTGGTTGAGCGCGCACCGCTGCGGCAAAACGCGAGAACGGGATTCGTGGCTTGTGCAACCGCAGACGCCATGGCGTCCACTTGCGCCTGCGTGACCTGGCCGCTGATCACCGGGATGTAGTGATAGTCCATACCCGCCGCGCGGGCGGCGGCTTCAATGGCCTCCGACAGGGGCTGGTCCGGGCCGCCCTCGCCGTCGGGCCGGTTGTTGATAACGGTGCGGATACCGTGGGCGGCTAGCGTGGCCATGTCTTCGGGTTGCAATTGACCGGCGGTGCAGAACTCTGGCGTGTGTTGGCTGATAGAAATAGACATGTCGTGGCTCCTTGTTTGATGGGACGCTAGATTTGTTGGAGTCTTTGCAACGCCCGGTTCAGCGTGCCTTCTTCTTTGGCAAAGCAAAAACGCACGATGCCTTGGTCGAAGCCATCGACATAAAAAGCAGACAGCGGAATTGCAGTCACGCCGATTTCGATGGTGAGCCAACGGCAAAAATCTGCCTCGCTTAAGGCGCTGACATTACCAATCTGCACGCATTGAAAAAAGCTGCCCTCGCTGGGTAGCAGCGTGAATTTGGTTTGCGCGAGACCGGCACGAAAAAGATCGCGTTTACGTTGGTAAAAGGTGGGCAGTCCCAGGTAGTGGTCTGCGTGCTCCATGTATGCCGCCAGGCCGTATTGCATTGGCGTGTTGACGGTGAAAACATTGAACTGATGGACTTTACGGAACTCCTTAGTTAACGCTGTTGGCGCCACGACATAACCGACTTTCCAGCCCGTGACATGGTAGGTTTTGCCAAAGCTTGAGACGATAAAGGCGCGTTCAGCCAGGCCTGGGTAATTGGCGGCGCTGCAGTGCCGGTGACCATCGAACACCATGTGTTCGTAGACTTCGTCGCTGATTAGGTACACGTTGGTGGGCGCCAGCAGGGCTTGTAGGGCGAGCATGTCAGCGTCGCTCCAGACCGTGCCGCTGGGGTTGTGGGGGCTGTTGATCATCAGCGCGCGGGTGCGGTGGCTCAGGGCGGCCGCGATACGGGAAAAATCCGGGCGAAAGCTACCGGGCGTCAGTGGAACCCGCACCACCTTGCCACTTGCGAGTTCAATGCCCGGTACGTAGGAGTCGTAGCAGGGCTCCAAAACAATGACTTCATCGCCCGGATGCACCAATGCCAATAACGCCGATAGGATGGCTTGGGTCGCGCCGGCGGTGATGGTGATCTCGCTGACAGGGTCGTACCGGCGTCCGTATAACGCCTGCACTTTGCGTGCAACCGCGTCGCGCAGGGCTGCAACGCCACCCATGGGAGGGTATTGGTTGTGTCCCGCGTGCATGGCGTCGCTAACGGCATTGAGCAAGGCGGTATCACACGGAAAATCAGGGAACCCCTGTCCCAGATTCACGGCTTGGTGTTCGTTTGCCAACGCCGACATCACCGTAAATATGGTGGTGCCCACGTTGGGCAAGCGGCTTTTCAGGAGCTCAGACATCTTCGTCACGCAGGAAACCACCCATGGCGCGGTCAACAGCCGTACGGGTCAGACGGGGGCTGAGCAGCTCGGCGAAGGTGTAGACGAAGTTGCGCAAATAGGCGCTTCGCTTGAAGGCGACCCGGGCCACATTGGTGCCGAACAGGTATCCCGCCGGACGCACTACCAAGCCGCTGGCCGGGCCTTCGCTGACGATATCCCGCACCGCCATTTCTGCAGCGATGCCAATCCCCAATCCCAACTTGGTGTAGGTCTTGATCACGTCGGAATCAATCGCCTCTAACGCGATGCGGGGCGACAGCTTCGCCGCCGCGAATGCCGCGTCGATTTTGGTGCGACCGGTGAACGAGGGGTGGTAGGTGATCAGCGGCTCCAGCGCCACATCCTCCAACGTAATCAGTTCCTTTTTGGCCAACGGATGATCATGTGGCAGCACCAGCGTGTGCTGCCAGGCGTAGCAGGGGAGCGTAACCAGCTCGTTGAAGTCTGCGAGTGACTCTGTGGCGATACCGATTTCGGCGACTTCGTCGATCAGCATGCGTGCGACTTGGGCTGGCGCGGCCTGGTGCAGGCTGACGTTCACTTTGGGAAACTGTTGGCGCAGCCCAGCCACCAACTCCGGCAGCACGTAGCGCGCTTGCGTGTGGGTGGTGGCAATGGATAGCGTGCCACTGTCCTGTTGGCTAAATTGCTCTCCGATCCGCCGCAAGTTGCCGACCTCGCGCAAGATCAGATCGATGCTTTTCAGGACATGCTGGCCGGGCTCTGTGACCCGTTTGAGGCGCTTTCCATGCCTGGAGAAAATTTCGATGCCCAGTTCGCCTTCCAACTCCAAAATCGCTTTGGATACCCCTGGCTGTGACGTGTTGAGCGCCTTGGCGGCTTCGGTCAGATTCAAATTGCGCCGGACAGCTTCCTGTACAAATCGGAATTGGTGGAGGTTCATAACAAATATGGCTATAGAAGCCAAACATTATGCAATATTCAATAGTTCGCGAGCCCTTTCAACGCAACTGTAGCCAGCATCTCCACAACCTCCGGGTCCTCGCCCACGGCTGGCATGAGTGCGAAGACCAGATTGGGGTAATGGCTCTGCAGTTGCGTGATCAGCCCGGGCAGGTCTTCCCGAGCGTGGCGGCCAACGCCCAGAAACATGGGTACCACCGTGACGTGCTTGATGCCCGCGGCGGCTAACTCAGAGGTCACCTGCGCGAGGTCCGGTTGGCTAAGCTCCAGGTACGCACAGACGACCCGCGTCGCCGGGGACCGGATGGAGATCGCCCGTGCCACAGCC
>CAIOUR010000291.1 GCA_903861575.1 uncultured beta proteobacterium
GCGCAAAGCGAGTTGCGGGAACAGGCGGTACATGTCAGCGAAGGTCCAGCGCGCATGGCGCTGGCCGGGCTTTTCGCCCAAGGCCAGGTTGTGCTGCACCGTCCGACCCGGGAAAACATCGCGGCTCTCGGGCACATAAGCCAGCCCGGCGCGCGCCCGCGCATGGACCGGTTGGCCCCGCATCTCCTGCCCGTGCACCCGCACGCTGCCAGTGCTCTGCACCCAGCCCATGATGGCGCGCGCCAGCGTGGAGCGACCCGCGCCGTTGCGTCCCAGCACCGCGACGATTTCACCCGCACCTACCTGGAAATCAACGCCGTGCAAGACCTGGCTTTTGCCGTACCACGCTTGCAGCTCGGCGACCTCCAGCACAGGCTTGTCCGCGCTCATCATCAGGCCTCCGTACCGAGGTAAGCCGCTTGCACCGCCGGGTCGGCGCGTACCGCCTGCGGCGTGCCGAAAGCGATGATGCGCCCCTGCACCAGCACGGCAATTTTGTCGGCCAGGTCGGCGACCACATCCATATCGTGCTCCACCAGAAGCAAGGTTTTGCCCGCTGTGGCGCTGCGGATCAAATCGGTGAAATACGCGGCCTCGGAGCGGTTCATACCGGCGGTGGGCTCATCCAGCAACACCACATCGGCCCCGCTGCCCAGTGTGATGCCCAGCTCCAGCGCGCGCTGCTGCGCATACGGCAGATGCGCGGCCAGGGTCTGCGCCTGGGCGGTCAAACCCACGCACTCCAAAAGCGCATCGGTGCGGGCAGTGGCGTCACGCATGGAGCCGAGCAAGCGCACGAACGTATAGCCATAACCCAAACTCCACAAAACACTGCAGCGCAGGTTCTCGAAAACGCTGAGCTGCGGAAATACATTGCTGATCTGAAAGCTGCGCGCCAGCCCCATGCGGGCGATCGCAAAGGGCTGCAAGCCGGTGATGTTGCGCCCATGCAATTGAACAGAGCCTGCGTTGGGTCGCGCATGCCCGCTGATCAGGTTGAACAGCGTGGACTTGCCGGCACCGTTGGGGCCAATCAGCGCCACCCGCTCACCCGCTTGCACGCACAAATCCACGCCGCAGACAACCTCGGCGGCGCCAAAGCGCTTGTGCAGCGCCTGCAAGGCCAGGGCCGGGCGCGGCGTCACCAGACCCCCCGCGCTAGGCTCGGTTGCATATGAAGCCCCGCCTCCGCATGGGCTTGCGCGTAGCGCGCCGCCCAACGCGGGTACACCCACAAGCCCGGCAAGCCACCGGCCAGCAGTAGGCCCAGCGCAGTGAACCAGCTGCTAGGCGTGGCCGTGTCCAAGGCCAGGCCCAGAAACGTCAATGCACTTCCGCTGGCGGCGTGGAGTTGCTGGTGGTAGAGCATCTCGATGGCCAGCGCCACTCCCCACAGCGCCACCAAACCGCATGCAGCTAGCGCGCCGTACCAAGGCAACAGGGGCAGCAGCCGGCCGCTGCGCGCCAGACGCAGTTGCTGCGCCAGCACCCCGGCCAAGCCACCCGGCGCATAGACCACCACCAGCACAAAGCCCAGACCCAGGTACAACAACCAAGCCTTCGTCCAGGCGCTCAGCAGCACCGTGCACAAGACCATCAACACGCCACCCAGCACCGGCCCCGCAAAACTGGCGCTGCCGCCCAGCACCGTGAACACCAGATAGGCCGCAGACCGGGCCGAACCCACCGCCTCGGCATTGACAATCTCAAAATGCAGCGCCGCCATGCCGCCCGATATACCGGCAAAAAAGCCCGCCAACAGCATCGCCAGGTAACGCACGCGTTGGGGGTCATAGCCAATAGATGCCGCGCGTTGCGGGTTGTCGCGCACCGCCTGCAGCATCTGCCCCAAGGGCGTGCTGACGAACAAATACATGAGCAGAGCGCAGACAAGGGTGTAGAGCGCCAGCAGGTAATACAGCTCGATCGCCGGCCCGAAGCTCAGGCCCCACACCACCTGCCCATTGACCCGGTTGCCGGTGATTCCCGCCTCGCCGCCAAAAAATCCTGGAAGCAGCGTAGTCAGCGCGTACACCAGTTCACCCAAACCCAATGTGATCATGGCAAAGCTGCTGCCCGCGCGGCGCGTGCTGGGGTAGGCGAACACCAGCGCGAACGCCAGCCCACCCAGTCCGCCGCACAGTGGTACCAGCGACACCGGAACCCAGCCCGCATTGGCACTGAAGGTATTGAGTACATGCATGGCGACAAAACCCCCCAGCCCGGCGTACACCGCATGGCCGAAACTCAGCATGCCGCCCTGCCCGAACAACAGGTTGAAAGACAAGCAGGCCACGATGGCAATGCCCATTTGCGACAGCAAGGCCAGCGCAAAGCTGCCGCTAAACAGCAGGGGCGCAAGCGCCAGCAGCACAGCGCAGAGAGGCCAGACCATCCAATCGCGCCAAACAGACAGACCGCGCATACCGCTCAAGCCGAAGACCGGCCCAGCAAGCCCTGCGGCCGCAGTACCAGCATGAGCAGCATCAGCACAAAGGGCAGCGCCGGTGCCAGCCTAGCCAGCGTCACGCCGGGCAACACCACCACATCGGCTGCAGCCGCAGCGGTTTGCAGCAGCCCGATCAACAGCGAGGCCACAAACGCCCCGCCCAGCGACCCCAGCCCGCCCACCACCACCACCAAAAACACCATAGCCCCCATGCTCGCGGCCATCGCGGGTTCGGTCAAATAGGTGCTGCCTCCCACCACCCCGGCCAACGCCGCCAGCGCGGTGCCCGCGCCAAACAGCAGCATGTACAGGCGCGGCAGGTCGTGCCCCAGGCCGTTCACCATCTCCGGGTGTGTCAGCGCAGCGCGCACCACCAGCCCGGTTCGGGTACGGGTCAGCAGCGCGGCGATCAGCGCCAGCATGAGGAGCGCGACCACCACCATCAGCGCACGCGTGGCGGGGAAGGGCGAACAAGAAACCTGCAAGGCCGCATTGGCTGCTTTGCACACGCCATCGGGCGGCGCGCCCCACACCGCATCCAAGCCCCCACCCGCGCGGTGCACGAGCGTGAAAGCGGGGCCTTGCAAAGAGGGTGGCGGGGAAAAGTCCAGCGCCGAGCGGCCCCAGACCAGTTGCACGATTTCCAAGACTATGTAGGACAAACCGAAGGTCACCAGCAGTTCCGGCACATGGCCCAGCGCGTGGACCCGGCGCAGGCAGAACCGCTCAAACAGCGCGCCCGCCACCCCGACCGCTAACGGCGCCATCACCAGCGCCGCCCAAAAGCCCCAAGCCTGCGCGATGCTGAAGCCCACGTAAGCCCCCAGCATGTAGAAACTCGCGTGGGCGAAATTGAGCACGCCCATCATGCTGAAGGTGAGCGTCAGGCCGGCGCTGAGCATGAACAGCATGAGCCCGTAGCTCAGGCCGTTGAGGAGCGTAGTGATGAAGAATTCCATGCCGTGCAACCGGGCAGCGCGCCAGCGCGCTGCTGCGGGCTCAGAGGGTGGGCAGCCGGTAGTCGGCCAGCATCTCGCGCAACTTGGTTTTTTGCATCTTGCCGGTGCCGCCCAGCGGAATCGCGTCGACAAAAATCACGTCATCCGGAATTTGCCATTTGGCTGTTTTGCCGTCAAAGAAGGCCAACAGCTCTTCGCGCGTCACCGACGTGCCCGGTTTTTTTACCGCCACCAGCACCGGACGCTCGTCCCACTTGGGGTGGGCCATGCCGATGCAAGCGGCCATGGCAATCGCCGGGTGTGCCATGCCGATGTTCTCCACATCAATCGAGCTGATCCACTCGCCGCCGGACTTGATCACGTCTTTGCTGCGGTCGGTGATCTGCATAAAGCCGTCGGGGTCTATCGTGGCGACATCGCCGGTCGGGAACCACCCGTCGACCAGCGGCGAGCCGCCCTCGTTCTTGAAATAGGCGCTGAGTACCCAGGGGCCTTTGACCAGCAAATCGCCATAGGCTTTGCCATCCCAGGGCAATTCAGCACCGGCCTCGTCCACGATCTTCATGTCCACGCCATACAAGCCACGGCCCTGTTTGACCCGCACCTGCATTTTGTCGGCCTCGTCCATCGCCAGGTGTTTATTCTTCAAGTTGCACACGGTTCCAAGCGGCGACATTTCTGTCATACCCCAGGCGTGCAGGACATCAACGCCGTACACGTCATTGAACGCCGCCAACATGGCCGGCGGGCAGGCCGAGCCGCCAATCACGGTGCGCTCGAGCGACGAAAACCGCAAATCCCCCTGCCCCATGTGCGAAAGCAGCATCTGCCAAACCGTAGGCACCCCGGCAGCAAAGGAAACCTGCTCGCGCTCGATCAATTCGTAAATCGACTTGCCATCCAAGGCCGGGCCGGGAAACACCATCTTGGCACCGGTCATGGCGCAGCCATAGGGCAAGCCCCAGGCGTTGACGTGGAACATGGGCACCACCGGCAGCACGCTATCGCGGGCACTCAGGTTCAGCGCGTCCGGCAGCGCACAGGCAAACGCGTGCAAAACGGTCGAGCGGTGGCTGTACAACACACCTTTGGGGTTGCCCGTGGTGCCGCTGGTGTAGCACAGGCTCGATGCCGCGTTCTCTTCAAACACCGGCCATTGATAGCGCGCGGATTGGGCCTGCACCAGGGCCTCGTAACTGTGCAAGTTCGGAATACCACTGTCGGCGGGCAACTTGTCGGCGTCGCAGAACGCGACGTAATGTTGGATGGTGTTGCAGCGGCTGTGGATGGCTTGGACGATGGGCAAAAACGTGATGTCAAAACAAAGCACCTTGTCTTCGGCGTGGTTGGCGATCCACACAATCTGGTCCGGGTGCAGTCGAGGGTTGAGCGTATGCAAAACCCGCCCCGAACCGCTGACACCAAAGTAAGCCTCTAGATGCCGGTAGCCGTTCCAGGCCAGCGTCGCCACGCGGTCGCCGAACTGAAGGCCCATGGCGTCCAGCGCGTTGGCAACCTGGCGCGCGCGCTGCGCGACCTGGGCGTAATTCGTGCGGTGGATATCGCCCTCTACCCGGCGCGAGACAATCTCGGCGTCGCCGTGGTGCCGCTGCGCAAAATCAATCAGCGATGAAATCAACAGCGGCTGGTCTTGCATGAGTCCGAGCATTGAAACAACTCCAAAGAAGGCCCAGGGCCATTGCAGAAAAATGCGCTCGCATGGTAATTCAGAACCCCTCCATGCCCGCTTTGGCGGATTCGCCGACAATCA
>CAIOUR010000292.1 GCA_903861575.1 uncultured beta proteobacterium
GCCAGCCGATGTGAATGACCTTACAGCCTGGACGATGCGGCTTTCACCCCATCACCCTTGCCCAGCCCATCGGCCTGCTGTTGTAAGGCTCACTGGTTATTAAGCAGCGAGTGCGAAACGTTCGTCGTTTGCAGTTAGTTTGTTTGAATCTGTTTTACGAGCGCATTCAGCTCGACATGCACCACAGCGACTCCGAACCCACGTCGAAACCAGTGCAGCCCCAAGCTGGGCATTTTAGGCACCTTGGAGCAATTGCAAGAGCGCGAGCGGAGAATTAATTTGGGCATGGGCATTCCAGCCGTCCACATCGCTTTGGGCGCCCAGATAGCCATAGGTCGCAGCAACAGTGCGCATGCCGGCCGCATGACCAGCCACGATGTCACGCTCGTCGTCGCCCACGTAAATACAGTCCTGCGGCGCCAAGCCGAGTTGACGCGCCGCCTCGAACAAGGGCTCCGGATGGGGCTTGGGATATGGCGTGGTGTCGCCGCTGATGATGGTACGCGCCGAAGCGAACAACGGCATAGCGGCCGTGAGGGGGTTGGTGAACCGCTGAGACTTGTTGGTGACAACGCCCCAGGTCAAGCCGGTTTCCAGAAGACGGGTGATCAGCAAATCGACCCCAGGGAAAGCGTAGGTGCGATGGGTCAGGCACTCGGCGTATCGTACGAAGAACTCCTCGCGCAGGGCTTCGAAATCTGCGTGGTCCGGGCCAATGCCAAAGGCCACTCCCAACATGCCGCGCGCGCCGGCCCCTGCCATCGGGCGGTACTGCTCCAGCGGGAGCGAGGGCATGCCCCGCGCAACCCGCATCTGATCCGTCGCAAAGCCCAAATCCGGCGCGCTATCGACCAAGGTTCCGTCGAGGTCGAATAGGACCGCTTTCGCGTCGTGAAAAATAGGCTTCATTAGATTTTTTGCGTAGCGAACAGGTAATTCACCGACGTGTCGTCGGTCAGGGCGTAGCGGCGATTCAAGGGGTTGTAGCCCATACCACGGGTATGGCGAAGCGCGAGGTCGCAAGCCCGGGCGAAGCCTGCCAATTCAGCGGGGCGGATGAGTTTTTTGTAGGCATGGGTTCCACGCGGCAGGAGGTTGAGCACGTACTCCGCCCCTACGATGGCGTACAGAAATGATTTGGGGTTGCGGTTGATCGTGGAGAAAAACACCCATCCACCCGGTTTGACCAAAGTGGCACAGGCCCGCACCACTGACTGAGGGTCGGGGACGTGTTCCAGCATTTCCATGCAGGTGACAACATCGAAATGACCCGGCAACTCAACAGCCAAATCTTCCGCTCCAACCTCTCGATATTGGACGTGCGGCGTCTGCGCTTCCAGCGCATGCAACTGCGCAACCCGCAGCGATTTGCTAGCCAAGTCAACGCCGAGTACCTGCGCCCCCTTCCGCGCCATGGCATCGGCCAGGATGCCACCGCCACAGCCAATATCCACTACCTGCAAGCCCTTTAAGGGCACCGTGGCGTCAATCCAATCCAGCCGCAAGGGGTTGATTTGATGCAATGGGCGGAATTCGCCCTCTTGGTCCCACCAGCGATGCGCCAGTTGTGAGAACTTGGCGAGTTCGGCAGGATCAACATTTCCAGTGGTTCGCATGGCGTGGCTTTCGGTGAGTCGTACAGGATCAAATCTGCATGAAAAAACCCGCCGAAGCGGGTTTTATACACGCCACGGTAGGTTACTTGGAACCAATAACTTCCACTTCAACACGGCGGTTCTTGGCGCGACCTGCGGCGGTCTTGTTATCCGCCGTTGGCTCGCTCTCACCCTTGCCTTCGGTGTAGACCCGATTTTTAGAGACACCCAACGACACCAAGTAAGCCTTCACCGCCTCAGCGCGGCGCTCAGAGAGTTTGAGGTTGTACGCATCGGTGCCAACACTGTCTGTATGCCCAACCACGATCACCACTTCCAGGCTGATGTTTTTGATCTTTTCCACCAGTTCCTTGAGCTTTGCCTTGCCCTCAGGCTTCAGAACCGATTTATCGAAATCAAAAAATGTGTCCGCAGCAAAAGACATTTTGGCGGGAACAACCGGCGGTGCAGGTGTGGGCACCGGGGCAACCGCAACGGCGGGGGCCAGCACAGCTGCCGGTGGTGGCGCAGCGGCTGGTACAGCCTCTGGCACGGGCGTGGGGGCTAAAACCGTTTCCGGAGCCGCCTGCAATGCCGCTGTCACCATGGGAACCGGCTCGGGCTCAGGAACCGGCGCCACTACAGGTTGAGGGGCAACAACGGGAGGAATCGGAACGGGCGCGGGCGGCACAACTGCGGGGGGCTTGGCTACGATGGCTCCATCGCAGTCAGGTGCCGCAGTAGCTGGGGTCCAGCTGCCATCGCGCCAACATTGACCCGATCCATCTTTCCAGGTTCGACCCGTTACGGTGCTGCGCCAATTGTGAATTTCCTGGGCAGCGGTAACAGTCACAACGGCAGACAGCGCTGTCAGTGCAGCAAAGCGGGCTAATTTCATACATCCTTCTTTCAGTTCGAGGTTCGAGGCAGCAAAAGTGCCCTACGGAACACGCGGCGAGATCCCAAATTTATCGGGGCTTCTCTTCGACAGACATTCTACGATAGCGCTGCACATTCGAGCGTCCCCCCCGCAGGCTTTACCGGCCTTTTGCCTCTGCCCGGCGTCCACCCTTGGGTACGGGGCGGAACGTAGAATCCACGCTTGCTCGCCCGCCGAAATCAACAACAATAGTTATGACCCAGTTTGCCAAAGAAACCCTGCCCATCAGCCGAGAAGAGGAAATGCGGCGCAGCTACCTGGACTATGCGATGAGCGTGATTGTGGGCCGGGCCTTGCCTGACGCCCGCGATGGCCTGAAGCCGGTCCACCGGCGCGTGCTGTTTGCGATGCACGAGCTGAACAATGATTGGAACCGGCCGTACAAAAAGTCCGCGCGTATCGTGGGCGATGTCATCGGTAAGTACCACCCGCATGGTGACCAGTCAGTCTACGACACGATAGTGCGCATGGCGCAGGATTTTTCAATGCGGCACATGCTGGTGGACGGCCAAGGTAATTTCGGTTCGGTCGACGGTGACAACGCGGCGGCCATGCGGTACACCGAAATCCGTCTGGCGAAAATTGCCCATGAAATCCTGGCGGATCTGGACAAGGAGACCGTGGACTTCGGGCCCAACTACGACGGATCGGAGAAAGAGCCGTTGGTTATGCCCACGCGCCTGCCCAATTTGCTGGTCAATGGTTCGGGCGGCATTGCCGTTGGAATGGCCACCAACATTCCGCCGCACAACCTGAATGAAGTGGTGGACGCCTGTCTGCACCTGTTGCGCAGCCCGCAGGCATCGATAGACGAGCTGATGGAAATCATTCCGGCACCCGACTTCCCGACAGCGGGCATTATTTACGGCATCAACGGCGTCAAAGACGGCTACCGCACCGGGCGCGGCCGCGTGGTGATGCGGGCCAAGTGCCACTTTGAAGACATCGACAAGGGCGCGCGGCAGGCCATCATCGTGGACGAACTGCCCTACCAGGTCAACAAGAAGACCCTGCAAGAGCGTATGGCTGAGTTGGTGCACGAAAAGAAGATCGAAGGCATCAGCCACATCCAGGATGAGTCCGATAAATCCGGCATGCGTCTGGTGATTGAACTCAAGCGTGGCGAAGTGCCGGAGGTGGTGCTGAATAACCTGTACAAGCAAACGCAATTGCAGGACAGCTTCGGCGTGAATATGGTCGCGCTGGTCAACGGCCAGCCCAAGTTGTGCAACCTCAAAGATCTTTTAGAAGTATTCCTGCAACACCGCCGCGAAGTGGTGACGCGGCGAACCGTGTTCAATTTGCGCAAGGCGCGCGAGCGCGGCCATGTGCTCGAAGGTCTGGCGATTGCGTTGGCCAATATTGACGACTTCATTGCCATCATCCGCAATGCGCCGACACCGCCGGTGGCCAAGGCCGAGTTGATGCAACGCGCCTGGGACAGCCAGTTGGTGCGCGAGATGCTGACCCGCAGCCGCGCCGATGGCGGCATCGTGAACGCCGACGACTACCGCCCGGACGGACTGGAGCGCAACTACGGCATGGGCGCTGATGGCCTGTACCGCCTCTCGGACACGCAAGCGCAAGAAATTTTGCAAATGCGCCTGCAGCGCCTGACCGGACTGGAGCAGGACAAGATCGTGGCCGAGTACAAAGAGGTGATGGCCGAGATCGACGACCTGCTCGACATCCTGGCCCGTCCCGAGCGCGTCTCCACCATCATTGGCGAAGAGCTCAGCACCATCAAACAGGAGTTCGGCAACACCAAACTCGGTGCGCGCCGCAGCCTGGTAGAACACAGTTCCTTTGACCTCAGCACCGAAGACCTGATCACGCCCACCGACATGGTGGTCACGCTTTCGCACAGCGGCTACATCAAAAGCCAGCCCCTAGGCGAATACCGCGCGCAAAAACGCGGCGGGCGCGGCAAGCAGGCCACGGCGACCAAAGAAGACGATTGGGTGGACCAACTCTTTATCGCCAACACGCATGACTACATCTTGTGCTTCTCCAACCGGGGCCGCTTGTACTGGCTCAAAGTCTGGGAAGTGCCGCAGGGTTCGCGCGGCTCGCGTGGGCGGCCCATCGTCAACATGTTCCCGCTGATTGACGGCGAAAAAATCACCGTCGTGCTGCCGCTGACCGGCGAGAAGCGCAGCTTCCCCGCCGACCAGTACATCTTCATGTCCACGCGCATGGGTACGGTCAAAAAGACCAGCCTGGACGAATTCTCCAACCCGCGCAAGGCCGGCATCATTGCGGTCGACCTGGACGACGGCGACTTTTTGATTGGCGCGGCGCTCACCGATGGCACCCACGATGTGATGCTGTTCTCAGACGGTGGCAAGGCAGTGCGCTTTGACGAGAACGACGTGCGTCCTATGGGGCGTAACGCCCGGGGCGTACGCGGCATGATGCTCGAGGAAGGCCAGAGCGTGATCGCCATGCTGGTCGCCGAAGACGAGATGCAAAGCGTGCTCACCGCGACTGCGAACGGCTACGGCAAGCGCACCAACA
>CAIOUR010000293.1 GCA_903861575.1 uncultured beta proteobacterium
CAGGCGGCCATGACCTGCAACGCGATCTGCCCGGGCTGGGTGCTGACCCCGCTGGTGCAAAAACAGGTGGACGCCAAGGCCGCCGCGCTGGGCGTGTCCAACGAAGAGGCTAAGCGCCTTCTTCTGGCAAAAAAAGCCCGCGCTTCAGTTCACCACGCTCGAAGAACCGGGACCTGAGGCCGGGTCCGCAAAACCACAGCTCACGCTACCATCAAATCGTAAACGGTCAACCCACCCGCCCACTGCTCCGAGACCTGGGTGACCTCTGGCGTCAGCATCTGCGTCATGCACCAGAACTCCATGTGCGGGCCGTAGGCCTTCAAAAGCAACACGAGGCGCGCGTCGGAGTGCACATAGGCGGCCATTGTGGGTATCGGCGTGTAGAACTCCTCGCTGAAGAGCAGCTCGGGGGTGCCGGTCAGCGCGGCGCAGATGTCGACGCCACCGCTCAGACAGATCGACATGCCAGCCGCGACTGGGAGGGCTTGCATCTGCCTGCGCTGGGAGGCCAGGTCGAACCCCTGCAAGGCCTGCGGGAAATAAATACCCACAACAGTGCCCTGCTCGCTCGCATCCACAAATTCTTGGTATCTGGAGCGCGGATCCAGGCCGATTCGGCCGGCCAGCTCCGAGTCGCCCTGCAGCACCGCCTTGAAACGCGCCCCAGGAAAGCGCTCGGTAAACGACCGCTGCACGCCAGGCAAGAGGTGATCCTGCAACTCAGTGCCCAGATCCGCGCCGCGCCGCGCCCGCCTGAAGACAAAGGGCACGTAGACCCCGCCAGCCAGATCGCCGAAGTCCGCACTGGCCCTCAGCCCGGACAACAACGAAGTGATCCGCCCCTCAAACTGGTCGGCTGTGATATCCAGAGCGGTGCCAAGGTGCCGGCCGATGCGGTCCAGGATCGACGCGTAGTCGATCCGCGGCTGATCGAGCCGGTAGTAGTTGCCACGGCTCTCACCAAAGGTGCGCATGTCCGAACCTGGCACGCGCCAACCACTCTTGTCAAAATACTGCATCGGCTTACGCGGCCTGGTGGATCTTGATGGAGCCGGTCCGGCCAAAGCCGTGCTCGAAGGGCACAGGCAGGAGCGGGCTGATGTCCAGGTAGTCGCTGACCGCCTGGTTGTGGAAGCTTATGAAGCCCTGGTGCTCGCCGATGATGCACTCGTCACGGTACGGCCCGAGCCAGCTGTTCTTCATGCCCCGGTCCAATATGGCTGCCAGGGGCTCCTTGGTGACGTTCCCTATGGAGAGGTCCATGTACGGGCACGGCACGATCTCGCCGTCGTGGTTGACCGTGTCAATGCCCTTGACGGTGATGCACCGTCCGGGCTGGCCATAGGACGGCGTCATGTGTGTGAAGATGTTGTACTTTTCTTCAAGCAGCTTCAGGTGGTCCACGTCCTTCTTGGTGCACACCCACGTGTCCTGGTCCCGGGCCGTCCCCACGGGCTTGGCCAGGGTGACGTACAGGGGGATGTCCTCGGCCTTGCAGTAGTTGCACAGGTCCTCGAATTCTTGAGAAAAAACCCGGTCCTTGATGATGCAAGTGGATATCAGCAGCTCAAGCCCGGCGTCCTTGGAGGCCTGCAGGGAGCGCATCACGCGCTTGTAGGAGCCCTTCTTGTTCCGGAACGAGTCGTGCTCGGACTCGATCATGCTGTCCAGCGATATCTGGGCCTTGTAGCCGCCCAGCCCGGCGAACCACTTGGCCTTCTCGGTGTCGAAGGTCCAGCC